>JAKAEJ010000047.1 GCA_021818335.1 Pseudomonadota bacterium
CAAGCCCAAAGCGCCGCTGCTGTTCAAATCCACCAATGACGGCCGCACCTGGACCGCGATCAAGATTCCGCCGTTCCCCGGCCGCGTGAGCGTGGCGATCGCCGACCATGGCCGACGCATCTACATAGTCGGCAACACCATCGAGCATGGATCCGGGCTGTTCCGCTCCGACGACGGCGGCGCCACGTGGAAGCACATGGCGGTCCACGACAAGCGCATCAGCAACGGCCAAGGCAACTACAGCTGCGGCGTGTTCGTCGATCCGCAAAATGACAACGTCGTTTACACGGTCAGCACGGCCATGTATCGCTCCACCAATGGCGGCGTCACCTTCCACGCTTTCAAGGGCGCCCCCGGCGGGGAGGATTACCACTCTCTGTGGATCGACCCGCGCAATGCCGCGCGCATGGAAGTCGCCTCCGACCAGGGCGCGAGTGTCACGCTCGACGGCGGCCGCACCTGGAGCCTGTGGTACACCGAGCCGATCTCCCAGATCTACCATGTCGCCACCACCAGCCAATATCCCTATTGGATCGCCGGCGCTCAGCAGGATACCGGTGCGGTCATGATCCGCAGCCGCAGCAACTGGGGTCAGATCGACTTCACCGACTGGAGCCCGGTGCCTTCTTCCGAATTCGGCTACATCGCGCCCGATCCTCGGCACCCGCACATCCTCTATGCGGTCGGCTATGGTCCGGGCGGTGGCGGCGGCGGCCTCGTCAAGATCAACTTGTTCACCGGCCAGTGGGAGAACATCGCGCCGAACTTCGGCGCGCGCGCCAAGGACTATCGGGCGAGCCGCAGCCTGCCGATGAAATTTGACACGGCCTTCGACCCTGGTGCCCTTTACGTCGCCTATCAGTGTCTGCTGGTTTCCCGCAATGGCGGACATTCCTGGCAAGCTTTCAGCCCGGCCCTCACCACTGCCAAGGGCGCGCCGCCGGTGCCGTGCGGCACGCCGCTGCCGCGCGTGAAGAAAAAAGCGCGCCGGCCCCACAATCCCTTCAAACCCGCCGGACCGGTCATTGTCGACTTCTCGCTCTCCAGGGTCAGGCCGGGCGTGGTCTGGACGGTCAGCAGCAACAATCAGATCTACAGCACCATGGATGGCGGCCGGCGCTGGAGCAACGTGAGCAACATCACCGGCCTGCCGCCCCACGCCCACCTACATACCATCGAGGCCGGCGATTCGGTCGATACCGCCTATGTCACCGCCCGCATCTCCCTGCCCCGCCGCCACAAGGCTGCGACGTACGGCCAAGCGCCCAAGGCTGCCCCGCCCGTCCATCCGGACACGGACCTTCCGCTCATCTGGCGCACCACCGACGGTGGCAAGACCTGGGTGAGCATCACCCGTGGACTGCCCCGCAACCAGCGTAGCGGCAGCTGGGTGAATGTGCTGCGCGCCGATCCAAAGCGGCCCGGCCTGCTGTTCGCGGCCACCGAAACGACGGTCTATGTCAGCTTCAACAATGGTAATCACTGGCAGTCGCTTCGCCAGAACCTGCCCAGTACCGCGGTCACCGATCTCGTCGTTCACACTGCCCACCACATGAACGACCTGGTGATCAGTACTTTCGGCCGCGGCTTCTGGGTGCTCGACGACTTCACGCCGCTGCGCGCGATTGCCGCCCATGCCCGGGCCATTGCCGCCTCGCCGGCTTACCTGTTCCGGCCCGAAACGGCCATTCGCGCCCGCGAGAACAGCGATTGGGATCAGCCGTTCGACATCGAAATGCCGCATGCCCCCAACCCGCCTTATGGGGTGATCGTCGATTATTACCTGCACCACAAGCCCAACGGACCGATCAAGCTGCAAATCTTTGATACCCACGGCAACCCGGTGCGCACCTTCACGAGCACGCCGCCGCTGCCCATTAAGGGCCAGCTCTATCCGCGCTACTGGCTGGCCTCGCCCGAGGCACGCGCCCTGACCACCCATGTCGGTCTAAATCGCTTCGCGTGGAACATGCGATATGGCCCGCCGCCCGCCATCCAACACGATCTTGAAAATCAGATGAACACCGTGACCGGCGTCACCACCCCGGGCCCGCATGGTCCGCAGGTGATACCCGGGGTCTACACGCTCAAGCTCACCGTGGACGGGCACGTCTACACCCGTCACGTCACCGTCATAAACGATCCGCGTGTCGGGCAGAGCCGCGTGCTGCTCGCCGGGCTGCGCGCCCAGAACCACACCTTCAGGCGCGCCTACCGGGGCATGCAGAGCAGCTACCGGGGCTATCAGGAGGTGCACGCGGTCAAGGTTCAGCTGACGGCGCTCATGCGCACGCACCTGAGCAAGTCACTGGCGATGCAAGCCAAGGCGATCATGGCTCGCCTCAACAAGATTGGTGGGCGTAAGGCAACGGGAGGCTTTCTTGCCAGGCTCCTGCACCCGCGGCCGCGGCCAAAGCCCGGCGCGCTTCGCTCTTTCGTCGTTGAAAACAACGCCTACAACCGCCTGGTCAGCCTCATGCAGGTCGGTATGGATATGCGGCCGACAACGGACCAGCGCGCCACACTGGATGCCGACTGTCGTCACTACGGCCACACGGTGGTCAGCTGGATGAGCCTGCAGACAGGACAGCTCGCCGCGTTCAACACCGCGTTGGCCGCAGACCATCGGCGCGAGCTGCAGCTCGCGCCGGTCCGGCTCACCGTTCCGGCCTGCGGCTTCGTGCTTGACGGTCGCTGAGCGCGGTCCGGCCCGAGCGCGATCCGCCCGCATTGCGTGCGGCCGGGTCGACGTTCTGCGGGAGTTCGCGGCCATGAGCCGCGCAGCCTTCTAGTGTGTGTTCGGGCCGACCGTCGATTGGGCGACCACCATGCCCGCCGCCATCAGCACCTACCACCCCACTGAGATCGAGGTCTGGAACTCCACCGCCACCAATGCCAACGGCGGTTACGCCGACATCACCCTGGCGCCGTCGGGTTGCGCATCATCAGAGCTTCGTGTCGACGCCCATGAGCTGTGTCGCTGACCGCCGAGCATCGGATACGAGGGATCGTATATCCCCCCAAACGAGGGGTTGACAGGCCCATCGTGCAGCACCGACCGTTCCCACCACATATCCATAAGCGTGGTACAGCCGATGGCGCGTCGTCACGTTGCTCGCATCCTTGCTGTGGGTTTGACAGCTTTTGTTGCCATTGGCATGACAGCTTGCAATGCGCAGAGTCAACGCGCGCAATACCTGCTTGTCGCCAATGAGGGCCTTGGACTACCAGGGATGCTCGGCAATCTCGCCGAATTTCGAATCGACGCACGCACGGGTGCACTTGTGCCCGTTCAGGGCTCACCTTTCACGGCAGGCTCCGTGCCCGATTACGTCGCGGTCGATCCGTCCGGAACATTGGCGTACGTTGCCAGCAAGGGTCTATGGGCCTTTCGTATTGATGCAGGGACCGGAGCGTTGACACCGATCGCAAGCGCACCGTTCTTGCAGAGCACACAACCAGACGTCGTCATCTTCAACAAGACAGGCACCTGCGCTTATGCGGTGTTGACCAGTGGGGTGATGGCATTGCGTGTCGATCGCAGTGGAGCACCCGCCGCTGTCGGTGGCGCTCCTGTCCCGAACTACGGTAACCACCCAAGATCAGCCGTGATTGATCGTAGCGGCACGTTGCTGTATGTAGCCGATCGTGGGCGTGGCGGTGGCGGTGGCATCGCCGGGTATCGCGCCAATCCGCAGACGTGTGCGCTGAAGCCGATTTCGCAGTCCCTGTTTGCGACGGGTAACGCTCCGCGCGGCATGGCGATGAGCAAGAGCGGCGATCTCCTCTACGTTGCGAAAACTGAAAACCAAGGTGTTTCGGCCTATCACGTCGATACGCGGACCGGTACGCTTTCTCCGGTGTCAGGCTCGCCGTTTTCTGCCGGTGGTCATGTGGCGACTGTGGCTGTCGCTCCTGGCGGCGGCGTGCTCTATGCGGCCACCTTCCAGCCTGCCGCAGTCGCCGCTTTTCGTATCGATCGCAGGACCGGAGTGCTGACGCCGATCACGGGTTCGCCATTTTCTAATGCCGAGTACGTTGGTGAATCGGACTCGATCGCGATCAATCAGCAGGGGACCTTACTTTATGGCGTGGATCGACGGGGCGGTAACGTCTTCGCCTTCCACATCGACCCTGGCACCGGCGAGCTGAAACCGGTCCAGGGAGGGCCGAACAGCGGGCCCAACCTGGTTTCCGTTGCCATGGCGCAGCCCTGACCAGTCAGACCACTCATTGTCTCGGCGATCTTGCGCAGATGCCCGGGCTGGCTCCTCGGCGCGTCCTGCGCGAAGATGGTGGCAATAAAGGCCGCTACGATGTGCTTGTCCCGCTTGCTGGCAAGACACAGAGATGAGCCTCGCGCGGCGTGAATGTGTATGTGTATGGCTCTCCACGCGACCTCGCGTGCTGCAGTCATGTTGGCGCCAGCTGAAGTTGTAAAAAGGCGGGGCGCGGGCGGCGTCGCGCGGGCGAGTGGTGAGTTGTGCAATAGCCACCATACAGCCAACCTCCGCGGCGAGCAGTGGCGCGAACGGGGCGACCAGAGGGCGTGTTGGAGAGGTGGTAGCCACGGCATAGCCACGCGAAGCAGGAAATTGACGCACAGAGCGACCTCAGATAGCGCTGAGGTCGTTTGTAAGTTATTGATTAATGGTGGGCGGTACAGGGATCGAACCTGTGACCCCTTCCATGTCAAGGAAGTGCTCTACCGCTGAGCTAACCGCCCAAGTGCAACCAAAGTGTAGCAGCGCCGCGGCCCGATTCCTGGCCAGCACCCGGTCGGGAGGGCCCGAAGCGAGGCGGCGGCCTCAGACAAATACGCGTTGCCTACGGCCCTGCCACGGTGCCGAACGCAGGGGCGCGCATGATACCGACAACGCGGCTCGATTGCGACGGGTCTTCCCGATGCTCGGCCCCCAGCCCAGGGCCACCCTCTCATCGATTCGCGGGGAACAGCCTGTGCTTCAAGATCCGGAGGAATGCGTGATGTCGCGGGACGCAGTGCTCGAGCTGTCGATCCACGAGCCGCTTGACACCGTCCGTCAGCAGTGACCAGAGAATCGAGTAGCCCCAGACAAGGCCGATCTCGGGCCAACTGATGGGCGCCACGAGACCCAGTCCCCACGCGCAAAGCAGGGTCGCGGCGACTTTTGTCAGAAGGGCCGACCAGACCATCACCGGCGCCGGATATGGCCGCCGCCAGTACGCATTGCGGGTACGCGATACGAACAGGGTCAGGTGACCGGCAATGGCCATTTTCAGGAAAATGTAGGTTTGCACCTTGGCGATGGGCAAGTGCAGCCACGCAATCGCCAGGTAAAGCATCAGGAAACTGCCGACAGTTCCGGTCAGCCCCATCGCGGTGGAAACCGTCAGGACGCGTCGCATGTCCCAGCGCACCGGACGCGGATCCAGTGCGGTGCGGTCGTAAGCAATCGTCATGATCGGGACGTCGTTGAAGAACGCGAGCAGGATGATCATCACCGCGGTGATGGGATAGATGTTGTAGGTCAACATGGCGACCACGACGAAGGCCATGATGCGGATCGTCTCGGCGATACGGTAGATCGCATAACTGTTCATGCGCTCGAAGATCCGTCGCGCCTCCTCCACGGCCTTGACGATCGTCGACAACCCGGGGGCCGTGAGGATCAAGGCCGCGGCTGCGCGCGCGGCGTCGGTCGCTCCCGAGACCGCGACGCCAACGTCCGCTTGCTTCAAGGCAGGCGCATCATTGACGCCATCGCCCGTCATGGCGACGCGATGCCCGGCTTCCTGCAGCGCCTTCACGATCCCATACTTGTGTTCCGGAAATACCTCGGCGAATCCGTCGACCGCCTCGATCCGCTCCGCAAGGCTGATTCCCGGCCTGACCCTGGCTCCGTCGAATACCTCGCCCGCCGCCACGATGTTCCGACCGATGCCAAGGCGTCCGGCAATCTCGCGCCCGATGGCCACATTGTCGCCAGTGACCATCTTCACCGTGATGCCATGGCTCTTCGCCTCGGCGATGGTCTGCTCGGAATCAACGCGGGGCGGGTCAAAAAGCGAAAGGATGCCCTCGAGGGACCATGGCCCGTCGTCCTGCCGGCTTGCGACGGCAAGCGTTCGATAGCCCTGCGCAGCTTGGTGGTCAATCCAAGCTTGTGCCGTCGATCTCGCCTGCTGCCCGATGTCGACGAGATCGAGAATGACCTGGGGCGCGCCCTTGGTCACGATGACCGATTGGCCATGCGCGTCCTGCCATTGCCCCTCCGACCGCTTCCGAACCGGGTCGAAGGGCGTGAACCGGACCCGCACAAGGCCAGGCGGCACCGCGTGGCCCGGCAGCGCCGATTGAATGGCCGCATCAATGGCATCGCCGTCATCGGCGCGGCTCGCGAGGGCCGCCCTCAACGTCAACGTCTCCTGCGTGCGCGCAGCCATGAGAAAGGGCTGACCCAGGGTCAGCTGGTTCTGCGTCAGCGTGCCGGTCTTGTCGGAGCACAAGACGTCCACGGCTGCCATCTCCTCGATGGATTCGAGCCGCGAAACGATCGCCCGCTCACGAGATAGCGTCAGCGCACCCAGCGCCATCGTCACCGAAAGCACCGCCGGCATCGCAACCGGGATCGATGCGACCGCCAGGATTAGCGCGAACTGGACGAGGCCAAGCCAGGGCAATCCCCTGGCCAGTTCCAGCAGGACCAGCAGCGCCGCAAGCGCCAGGCTGACGTAGACCAGGTAATCGCCGATGTCGAGGACCGCTTGCTGAAAATGCGAAGCGGCGCCGGCCTTGCGCACCAGTTGAGCCGTCCGCCCGACGAAGCTGTGAACGCCAGTCGCAATCACGACGCCCGTCATCTCACCCTGTTTGGCGACCGAAGCCGAGTAGACGATGTCGCCCGACTTCCGATCCACCGGCAACGACTCGCCGGTCAGCGCCGATTGGTCAACGCTCAGGTATTCCCCATCAAGTAGCATCAGGTCGGCGGGAATAATCTCGCCGAGGCGAACGCGCACGACATCGCCTGGCACCAGATCGGACGCATCGCAGCCGCGCCAGAACCCGTCGCGCAAAACCCGGGCCTTGAGCGCGAGTTGCCGCTTGAGTGCATCCAGCGCACTGGATGCCTTGTACTCCTGCCAGAAGCCCACCACCGCATTGAACGCCAGCAGCAGCACGATGATCGCGAAGTCTGCCCAGTGCCGGATTACCGCCGACAGCACCGCGGCAATCTCGATCATCCAGGGAATGGGACCCCAGAAGTAGTGCAGCACGCGGGCTACGATGCTCTGCTTTGCCTCCGGAAGCGCGTTGGATCCGCTCCGTTCCAGCCGACGCGCCGCTTCGGCCGCGGTAAGTCCCCCGGTGCTCGTCGTCAATCGCTGGAGCGTGCCGGTCTTTCCCAGCGCCGCCGCGGTCTTGTCGTCGAGCTGCGGAATCTCGGGCGGCGCGTTCATGCGATCTCGATGGCAAAGCGCTTCACGACCCGACGCCAAGGCCGTCCATCGATGCCGCCATGCCAGTCCATCCACGACCGGGCACGCACGGCCTGACCGCATTCACCGCAGCGCCGCCCCGGGCGCCATGTGCGCCGGAACGATCAGCACGGGCACTTGACTGAGGCGCGGCAGGCTCTCGGCCACACGCCCGAGCAGAACGGCGCTGAAGCCGGTCCGGCCATGGCTGCCGCAGACGATGATGTCGGCATTTTCTGCGCGGGCCTCGGCGACGATCCGATCCGCGATGCGCGGATAGGATGCATCGGTCAACTGCAGGGCGCTTGATGCCACCACGCCGCGCTCATGCGCCCGTTCCGACGCCTGCCCCAGCAGGAATTCGCCCGCGCTCTTGAGTGCGGCCAGCAATTCACCGCCCAGGGTCGCGGCCGGTGCCGCCATGATGATCCGGGCATCGTCGATCACGTGGACGAAATGGACCGTCGCTCCCTGGTCTTCGGCCAGGGTCAGCGCGACGCGCATGGCCTGGTCGGCGCCTTCGCTGCCATCCACCGGGACCAGAATCCGCACGAAGATGCCCATGTCAGTGCCTCACCGCCGGTCAGCTCGTCGGATCAAAGTGGGCGACGCCGCAATGCGCGCGTCGTGCCCCGCACCCGACCTCACATGACGATGGCACGGACTATACGAGTCGGCCCCGCAGCGATCTTTGATCTGGATCAACCAGCATGGGCATGAGGCGGCTACGCTGCGATCTCGTGATCCAGGTATTGCCCATGGTGCCTTACGAGGCGCGGGTTGACGCGATGTCGCCGCGCTGGCTGGATGCGCGGTGCCGTCGCCGGGTGGCTGCATCGATGGCCGCCGAGAGCATGCCGCGGATTTCTGCAACGCGGTGCCACCCGGCTTCGCAACCAGTCAACCGACGCTAAAGGAAGTTGCATGGCGGATCTCATCGAAAACCGGCCTTTCCCCGAGCTGCACGTTGGCGATACCGCATCGCTGACGCGCAACTTCACCCAGGATGACCTGGAGACCTTTGCCCTCATGTCGGGGGACGTGAATCCCGCACACGTCGACGACGCCTTCGCGGCAAGCGCGCCATTCCACAAGGTCGTCGCACACGGGATGTGGTCCGCGGCACTGATCTCCAACGTCCTCGGAACCCAGCTTCCGGGGCCTGGAACCACCTATCTTGGCCAGGTATTGAAGTTTCTCGCGCCGGTCTTCGTGGGCGACACCGTGCGCGTCACGGTGACCGTTGCTTCCATCGATGCCACCCCCGGGAATCCCCCTCGCGCCACGCTCCATTGCCTGGTAACCAACCAACGCAACGAGACCGTGGTCGCGGGTGACGCGGAAGTCCTGGTGCCGACCGAAAAGGTCCAGCGGCCGCGCGTCCATCTCCCGCAGCTTGAATTGCGCGACCCGGGCGCGAAACTGCGCAAGCTCATCGACCAGGCTCGTGACACCCTGGCCAAGACGGGCCGTCAGCCCATGCTCACGGCCGTCGTCCACGCCGTCGACGCGGTTTCACTCGGAGGCGCCATCGATGCCGCGCGGGCCGGCCTCGTCCGTCCGGTGTTCGTCGGACCGGAAGCGCGGATCCGGGCGGCGGCAGAAGCCGCGAACATCGACCTGTCTCCCTACCCGATCGTGGGGACCGAGCACAGCCACGCCGCCGCATCCCTCGCCGTCTCCATGGCACGCTCGGGCAAGGTCCAGGCGGTCATGAAGGGTTCGCTGCATACGGACGAGCTGATGCACGCGGTACTGGACGGGGCAACTGGCCTGCGAACCGATCGCAGGGTCAGCCATGTCTTCGTCATCGATGTCGTCGGCAGGAATGGGCTGCAACTGGTGAGCGACGCCGCCATCAATGTGCTTCCCGACCTCGCCACCAAGCGCGACATCGTCCAGAACGCGATCGATCTCGCCCATGCGCTGGGAATCGCCACGCCCAGGGTCGCGCTGCTCTCGGCGGTGGAAATGGTCAACCCGAACATCCCCTCGACGATCGACGCCGCCGCGCTCTGCAAGATGGCCGATCGCGGCCAGATCACCGGCGCGATCTTGGATGGCCCCCTGGCATTCGACAATGCCGTTTCGGCGGAGGCGGCCAGGACGAAGGGAATCAATTCGCCGATCGCGGGCATCGCGGACGTGCTGATCGCACCCAATCTCGAAGCAGCCAACATGCTGGCCAAGCAGCTGGAGTACCTGGGAGAAGCCAAGGTCGCGGGCCTCGTCGTGGGTACGCGCGTCCCCGTGGTGCTGACGAGTCGCGCCGACCTCCCCGACGCCCGCATGGCCTCGTGCGCGCTGGCCGTGTTGCTTGATGCCGCGCGTGGTGCCATACCTCGTGCTGTTTGACCGACCAGCCGATGAATCACAACGCCACTGCCGCGCGATGCCACGTGAAACCTTCTACGGAATCGACGCGATGACCACGATCATGACCCTCAATGCCGGCAGCTCGAGCGTCAAGTTCGCGGCCTATCGCAGCGATGCGCCGGCGCTTCCGGGGCTCTCGCTCTTGCAACGCGGACAGCTGTCGGGCGTGCCGGACAAGCCCCGCCTCACGGCGATCGATGCCGCCGGGCAAGGGCTCGTCGATCGCGGCTTCCTGCCCACCGAGGTACCGGATATCGCCGCGGCGGAACATGCGGTCAGCCAATGGATGGCCACCCACCTGGGGGCCATGCCGGACGCCATCGGCCACCGCATCGTTCATGGCGGCGATGCGTTCCATGAACCCGTGCGGCTGGACGCTGGCGTTCTGGCCCGATTGGAGGCCCTCGAACCACTGGCGCCGCTTCACCAGCCCTACAACCTGGCACCTGTCCGGTCATTGCTGCAGCGGCATCCCGACCTACCCCAGGTTGCCTGCTTCGACACGGCCTTCCATCACGGCCACCAGCCGGAAATCGACCTTTACGCCCTGCCCCAGGCACTGATTCGCGCCGGCGTCCGGCGCTACGGCTTCCATGGCCTGTCCTACGAGTACATCGCCTCGCGCCTCGCCGACCTCGATCCCGGGCTGCTGCGCCAGAGACTGGTGGTCGCGCATCTGGGCAATGGCGCGTCCCTCTGCGCCATGCAGCACGGGCATAGCATGGACACCACCATGGGCTTTACCGCACTGGAAGGCCTGGTCATGGGCACGCGCCCCGGTACGCTGGATCCGGGCATCGTGTTGTACCTGATGCAGCAACGCGGACTGGATGTCGGCGCGGTCAGCCGCCTCCTGTACCACGACTGCGGCCTGAAAGGTCTCTCGGGCGCCAGCGGGGACATGCGCGACCTGCTCGCGATGGACAGCGACGACGCGCGCCAGGCGATCCGCGTCTTCGTGCATCGCGTCGTCCAGGGTGTGGCGGCGATGGCCGCGAGCATGGGCGGCATCGATGGCCTCGTCTTCACGGCGGGCATCGGGGAACACGCAGGGCCCGTTCGTTCCGCCATCGTTCGCGGATTGGCTCTCTTCGGCGCGAAGATCGACGACTCGGCCAATGCGGTCAATGCCATGGACATTGCCGGCCCGGGGTCGCGGATGGCCCTGCGCATCATCCCGACCGACGAGGAACACATGATCGCCCGGCACACCGTTGCGGTGATCGAGTCCACTGGCCCGCACCACGCTCCAGCGCAACGCGAATCCTGAATTCGATCTCCAGCAAGGTGAATCCGTCCATGCCAGCGATCCACGCCCCCATGACGCTGAACGTCCCTTTCTTCTGGCCCGTGCAACTCGCCACGGACATGGTTTCAGAGGGTCTGGAACTGGCCTCACGGAACGTCCGCTTCCTCGCCGAAGAGGCGCGGCTGCACGGAGGCATCCAGCCGCGCCTCGCCACGTCCCATGGCAGCCGCATCAAGCTGCGCACGCTTGAGCTTTGCGATTACTCCACCCCGAAGAGCGCCGGCTTGCCGACCCTGGTGGTCGCCCCCTATGCCGGCCACACGTCGATGATCGCCGACTTCCATGCCGGCCAGAGCCTGATGCAGACCCTGCGCGCCAGCGGCGTCGACCCGCTGTTCCTCACGGACTGGCGGAGCGCGACGAGCGACATGAAGGATTTCGAGGTCGATCAATACCTGGCCGACCTGCTCGCATGCGTTGACGACCTCGGTGGGCGGGTTCACCTCATCGGACTCTGCCAGGGCGGATGGATGTCGGCGATGCTGGCGGCACGCTTTCCGGAAAAAGTCGCGAGCCTCGTACTCGCCGGTGCTCCCATCGATACCCAGGCCGGCGACGGCGCACTCAAGCAGATGGTCAACGCCAGTCCGATGAGCTTTTATGAGGATCTTGTCGAGGCCGGCGGCGGCCTGATGCTCGGCAAATTCATGCTGGCGGGATGGAAGAACATGCACCCGGAGCGACACTACGTCCAGGAGCACATTGACCTCTACGAACACATCGACGACCCCGCTTGGATTTCCAAGGCCGAAGCATTCGAACGCTGGTACGAGAATCCACTCGATCTTCCGGGTCGCTGGTACTTGCAGGTCATCGACCAATTGTTCAAGCGCAACCTACTCGCCAAGGGTGAATTCATTGGCCTTGGGCGGAATCTCGACCTGAAGTCGATCCGCTGCCCGCTCTACCTGTTGGCTGGCGAGAGCGATGACATCACCACAAAGGAGCAGGTGTTCGCTGCACGGACGCTGTGCGCAACGCCAGCCGGCGACGTCCAGGCTCAGACCGTTCCCGGGGGCCACGTCGGCCTCTTCATGGGCGCGCGCACGCTCCATGACGTCTGGCCGTTGATCGGCCGATGGCTGCTCGAGCACCACCACGCCTGACTTGCACCACCACGCCCCACCCCGCCGGTAGCGTCAACCGACTCGCCACAACCCGCCTAGGGCGCCGACGCCAGATAGTCGGCGACCGCTCTGCGCTCGCGAGGCGTCATCGACGCCGCGACGCGCGCCATGACCATCCCAGGCCGCTTGCCATCGGCGAAAGCGCGGAGCTGGCTGATCGTGTAGGCCGCGTGCTGTCCGAACAAATTGGGTCCCTGGACACGCATCATGTCCATGCCACGCATCGCGCCCATCCCTGCCCTGAATCCCGGAATCTCCGCGGGGACCGTGCGGGCTTCGTGGCAGGCCGAACACGACTGCAATCCCTGCGCCACGATGCCCGACCAGAACAATGCCTTGCCCTCCGCACGCAACGCCGGTTGATCCCGCGGATCGGGCTGGATGGACTGGTCCGCAAAGTAGGCAGCGACTTCGCGCATCCCGCGAACGGACAGGGTCGCCACGACCGGAGCCATGACGGTCGATGCCCGGCGGCCATCGCGAAAATCCGTCAGTTGCCCATTCAAATAGCTGGCGCGCTGACCCGCAAGCTTCGGGACCCGTGGATCGGCCGAGTTGCCCTTTGGCCCATGGCATGCCGCGCAATGCGCTGCCGCGATTCGAGCGCCAAGTCGTGCTTGTTCCGCCAGGGTTTGGCGCTCGCCAGGCGGCCACGCGAACCGGCGATAGCCCGCCATCGCCGCGATCGCGACCAAGCCAACCAGTGCGAGAACCGCCAGCGCACGCATGGTTCCCATTCTAGGTCTGCCCTGCAGGAATGCGAAGCTGGCGCCTCGCGTCGCCGCCGTGCCTGAAGACAGTCGGTCAATCCTGGCTCGCCATCGAATGTCGATGATTCGGACGAGGCCGCCCCAGGGGGATTCGGGATTTGCTGAACAACCGTTGGAGCGACACCCCGCCACCTGCATTCGGCGTGCAGCCGACGATCTTCGAGCGTTCAGCCGCAGCCACCAATGCGCTCGACGCAGCCCCGCGTCCACGAATGACGGCCGTGCCATGAATTCGCTCTCGGTCCCCGCGGGGCCATGCCGCGAGATCCAACAAGGACGTTCGGACTTTTTTCATCGCGATCTATTTGTATGGACGTCTAGACGTCCATAATATTAAATTACGCACGATGTTCCGTTAGAGTCCTCCGCGTGGCCTTTCCACGTCGCCGATTTAGTGAACCACTTGCGGGCGACTCATCAAGTTCCGCTAAAGCGTTCGTCTTCCTGGTCGTGGATGGCGAATCGCGCCCACTGAAAGGAGGATTCGATGAACGACGTCATAACCCCCTCATCGTTTGCGAAGGCCCTTGCGCTGGCCGAAGTGGCGCACCATGGCCAGCTACGCAAAGGAACGGAGCTTCCTTACATCCTGCACCCTCTTGCGGTTGCTTCGCTGGTCATCGAGTTCGGCGGAGACAACGACCAAGCGATCGCCGGGCTTCTCCATGATGTCGTTGAAGATGGTGGACAGGACTATGCCGAGATTATCCGCGATCAGTTCGGCGAACGGGTGTCGCGCATCGTCGATGCCTGCACGGACGGGACCAAAGAGCACAAGGCGCTCGCCACGAGCCCATCGGCGAGGGAGATGGATTGGAATCAGCGGAAGATTGGATACATCAACCGGCTTGCGCGTGAGCCTGTTGATGCGCTGCTGGTCGCGGCCTGCGACAAGCTGCACAACGTGCGGTCGATCATTGCCGACGTGCAGGCGCACGGGACCCGGGTCTTCGACCGATTCACTGGCGGGCGGCAGGGTGCCCTTTGGTACTACGAAACCGTGTGCCGCGCCTTGGCCGAGCGGGGTGCAACGCCCGCAGCGACCCTCTCAGCGGAAGTCGCCAGGCTGCATGCGGTTGCCAGCGCGGCCGACGAGCCCCAGGCGCCGTCCAAGGCATGGGCCGCACAGCTCAGCTCGTAAGGCAAAGGCGAGCCGGCCCAACGACTGGACTCGCTCGAGGCCGAGATCGGGCGTGCCGTGGCCGTGTCGGCATACGCACTCCGCGAACTGAGCGCCTCTTGGCAGACCGTGGCGACTTTGCGACTGCATTCGGACACATGAATCGGAAGATGGTAAAAAGGCGCCGGTCCAGATGCCGGAGTGGCCATGCCCCTCGATGCCAATGCCTTGCGGAAGCTGACCCCGTTGCTGATGTTCGCAGGCGCCATGCTTTTGTATGCCCTATGGACGTACCGTCGAGCCCGATCCATCATGCGGCAGTGGCTGGCCGACCGAGGCATGGACATGCTGCATGCCAGTCAGGGATTCCTTGGCCCCCCACTCCGGCTATGGAATGGCTCCAAGGAGCAGTACACCTTCCGGATCCGCGCCTATGACCGCAACGCCCATCGGATCCGGGAAGGATGGATGCGCGTTGGCGGCTATTGGATTGGCGTGCTCAACCCGGATGCCGTCGAGATGTACTGGGACGACGAACGCGCATGAGGCTGCTTCCTTCCGCCGTACCGCGATCAGGGGCGCTCCCATTCATGTCCGGATCCTGACGGCCACCCGCGGTCGCTTGCGGCGGCCCGTTGTTCCCGGGCCGAGGCGGGCGCGCACACCACTCTCCCAGAGCATCGCCGTCTGCAGGGCGCCAACTGGCGATGCCCAGCGACCTCGTTGAACTTCCGGGCAACCAGATGATCTGAAGGTTTCGCGGCCGGGGGGCCGCGCCGCGACGGCCGACGTCCGTCGATCCATGGAGGAAAACGATGAGCAAGCCCATGCGTACGCTGGCCGTCCTGCTGGCGATCTTCCTGCTGCCTGCGCTGGCGCAGGCAAAGAACCCTCAGGAACCCGGCGTTTTGCGCGCGACGCTGACCAACGGCCTCCGGGTCGTCATCGTGCGTAACACGCTAGCACCTGTGGTAACCACCGAGATCAACTATCTGGTGGGTTCGAACGAGGCACCGGCGGGATTCCCCGGGACCGCGCACGCACTAGAACACATGATGTTCCGTGGGAGCCCGGGCTTGACGCGCAGCCAGCTCGCCCAGATTGCGGCCGCCATGGGCGGCGATTACGACGCCGACACGACGCAGACAGTCACCCAGTTCTTTTTCACCGCGCCAGCCTCCGACCTGGATGTCGCCCTGCACATCGAGTCGATCCGCATGCGCGGATTGGACCTGACACCCGCCGGCTGGGCCAAGGAGCGAGGCGCCATCGAGCAGGAAGTCTCGATGGACAACTCCAATCCGATCTACAAGTTCGAAACCCAGGTCGAATCGGCCCTTTTCAAGGGAACGCCATACGCACACGATGCCCTGGGCACGCGGCCCTCGTTCAACAAGACCACGGCGGGACTGCTGCGCCAGTTTTATTCAACCTGGTATGCGCCGAACAATGCGATCCTCGTCATCGCCGGAGACGTCGATCCTCCCGCCGCGCTCGCGGAAGTCCGGAAGCTGTTCGGCACGATCCCGGCCAAGGCATTGCCGCCGCGTCCGGCAGTGAACCTCGAACCCGTGCGGTCGCGCACGCTGTCGCTGCCTACGGACCTTCCGGTGAGTCTGGTCGCCGTGTCGTACCGCATGCCCGGCCTGAAAGCCAGGGACTATGCAGCCGCGGAAATTCTCGCGGACGTGCTCGGCAGCCAGCGTGGCAGCCTGTACGCGCTGGTTCCCGAGGGCAAGGTGCTGGAGACAGGTTTCGCGTATGAGCCTGAGCCCCAGGTCGGCGAGGGCATAGCCTACGCCGCGGTGCCGAAGGGAGCGCACACCGACAAGGCGCTGCATGAGGTACAGGCCGTGCTTCAGGCTATCGTCAAGAACGGCGTGCCGGCGGACCTCGTCGATGCAGCCAAGCGCAACGAGATCGCAAGCCTGGAGTTCAACAAGAATTCGATCAGCGGATTGGCCAACGCCTGGTCGTCGGCGCTCGCTTTCCAGGGGCTCGATTCACCCGACGCGATGAAGACCGCCTTCCAGGCCGTGACCGTCGCCGATGTTGATCGCGTCGCCCGCGAGACCCTGGTTCCAGCCCATGCCATCAACGCCATCTTGCAACCCCAGCCTTCCGGCAAGCCGATCGCCAGCAAGGGCTTCGGAGGAGCCGAATCCTTTGCCTCCGCACCTGGCAAGCCGGTCAAGTTGCCGGCCTGGGCAGAAAAGGCCCTGAGCCGAATCGAGGTGCCGCGCTCATCGATCCACCCGGTCGTGACGACCCTGCCGAACGGCCTGAAGCTGGTCGTGCAACCGGAATCGGTGAGCAACACCGTGTCGGTATTCGGCGCCGTCCACACGACACCCTCGCTGCAGCAGCCCAAGGGCCAGGATGGCGTGGCGGCCGTGCTGGGCGGCCTGTACATGTACGGGACCCAGGATCTGGATCGGCTGTCCTTCCTGAAGGCACTGGATGACATCAACGTCACCAGCGACAGCTTTGGCACCCGCTTCTCGATCGCGGTACCGGCCCAGCATTTCGAGCGGGCCGTGCAATTGCTGGCTGACGACGAACTGCACCCGGCATTGCCGGCTCCCGCCTTCAGGGTCGTGCAGATGCAAACGGCGCGAACCCTGGCAGGCCAGCTGCAATCGCCTGACTACCGGTTCCAGCGCGCGATCCTCAAGGCCCTGGTCCCCATGCACGATCCATCCCTGCGCCAAGCAACGCCGCAAAGCGTGATGGGCCTGACGCTCGCCGATGTGCGCGCCTACCATGATGAGATCTTCCGCCCTGACCTGACCACGATCGTCATCGTGGGCAATGTCACGCCGGCCGAGGCCAAGCAAGTGGTGGCCAAGTATTTCGGCGGATGGAAGGCCGCTGGGCCCAAGCCGGACATTGACCTGGCGACCATCGCGCTCAACCATCCGTCGCAGACGGTCGTGCCCGACCCGAGCGCGGTTCAGGACACAGTCCGCATGGTCCAGAACCTGGGCGTCAACCTGCACAATCCCGAACACTACGCGTTGACCCTGGGCAGCCAGGTCCTCAGCGGGGGCGTGTTTGCCTCGAGGCTCTACCACGACCTGCGTGTCAAGGCCGGCCTGGTCTACTACGTGGGTGGCATACCGGAATGGAGCACGACGCGCAGCACGTTCGTGCTCTACTTCGGGTGCGATCCGGACAAGGTCAGCCAGGCGCGCGCGCTGGCATTGCGTGATCTGCGCCAGATGCAGACGGCGCCGGTCACCCCCGCCGAACTCACCCGCGCGAAGGCGTCGCTCATGCGCAGCATCCCGCTCGGTGAATCGAGCGTCAACGCGATCGGGGAACGTGCGCTCTACTACGCCGAACACAACCTGCCGCCGGACACGGCCACCATTGCCGCACGCCACTACCTGGCGATCACGGCCCCCGAGATCCAGGCTGCGTTCAAGCGGTACCTGCATCCGAACCACTTCGCGACCGTGGTCAAGGGTCCGCAGCCGAAGTAATCGGAATTCAACGGACAGAGACTCGAAGGCCGGCGCAATGCCGGCCTTCGTTCATGCGTCGGGCCTCGGCAGCGCACGCGAATCACGCCGATCCGTTCGGCGCTCAATGACAGGGCGGCATGCGGACAGCCCGCATTCAGCGCATTCAGCGCTTTCCGTGATGGCCATCGCAGGATGCCGAGCCCTCT
>JAKAEJ010000048.1 GCA_021818335.1 Pseudomonadota bacterium
TTCCGATCTTGGTGAACCCGTTGGACAGCGTGAAGGCCAACTGGCTGATCGGATTGGCCCCTGCTTCGGCGATGTGGTAACCGGAAATGCTTACCGAATAGAAGTTGCGCACGCCGTGGTCGACGAAGTACTGCTGGATGTCACCCATCATGCGCAGCGCGAATTCGGTGCTGAAGATGCAGGTGTTCTGCGCCTGGTCCTCCTTGAGGATGTCGGCTTGCACGGTGCCACGCACTGATCTGAGCGTTTCGGCCTTGATGCGCTGGTAGACCCCGGGCTCGACCAGTTCATCGCCACTGACGCCGAGCAATCCGAGCCCAAGTCCATCGTTCCCGTCGGGCAGTGATCCGTGATACTGGGGTCTGGGGCGACCCTTGTACAAGGCAGCGATCTTCTGTTCCGCTGCATGCCATCGCGCGGCCTCGCTGCGGAGATGCTTCTCCACCTGCTGGTCGATCGCCGTATTCATGAACATCGCGAGAACCATGGGCGCCGGGCCATTGATCGTCATCGACACCGAGGTCTTCGGATCGCAGAGGTCGAACCCGGAATAGAGCTTCTTCATGTCGTCCAGCGTGGCGATGGAGACGCCGGAATTCCCGATCTTGCCGTAGATGTCGGGGCGCGGCGCCGGATCCTCGCCATACAGCGTGACGCTGTCGAATGCAGTGGACAGGCGGGCCGCCGGCTGTCCCAGGCTCAGGTAGTGGAAGCGCCGGTTGGTTCGCTCCGGCGACCCCTCGCCCGCGAACATGCGGGTGGGATCCTCGCCGCTGCGACGATACGGATACACGCCGCCCGTGAACGGGTAAGTGCCAGGCAGGTTCTCGCGCATCAAGAAGCTCAGCAAATCGCCCCAATCGTGGTACTGGGGTGGCGCGATCTTCGGCACCTTCTGGTGGCTGAGCGATTCATGGTAATTCTCGACGCGGATCGTTTTGCCACGCACTTGATATTCGTTGTACGCCGCGGTGACCGCTTCCTTGCGTGCAGGCCATTCCCGCAACAGGTTAAGGGCCTCGGTGGACAGCTGCCTGAGCGCCTCGTTGTAGTGCCGGCGCAGCGGCGCGTGCACCCCGTCGACCAAGGCCGCGGGCGGATAGCCTTCCAGCGGCAGCGGCAGGCCCTCGTCGCCCAGGTCGCGCAGGACCTCGTGGAAGCGCTGCGCGCGGCGCGCCGCCTCGGCCTCCCGCTCGATTCGCGCATGGATGCCACGTCCCTGCTCGGCAATTTCGGCCAGATAACGCGAACGGTTGCCGGGGATCAGCACGGTCGCACGCGGCTCCTTCAATGCCACGTCAAGATCAGGCGTGAAGCTGCAGCGCATCCCTGCCCTCGCCTCGGACTGTCCGTCCAGGCGCACGAGATCAGGCACCTTGGCGCGCAGCAGCCGGCACAGTTCGGTGAACATCCAGGTGATCCCGGGATCGTTGAACTGGCTGGCGATGGTCGGGTAGACCGGCACCGACTCGTCCGGCAACTGGAACTGCACGCGGTTTCGCCGCCACTGCTTGCGGACGTCTCGCAGCGCGTCCTCCGCGCCACGACGATCGAACTTGTTGAGCACGACCAATTCGGCGAAATCGAGCATGTCGATCTTCTCCAACTGGCTGGCCGCCCCATAGTCGCTGGTCATGACGTAGACGGGGAAATCGACGAGGTCGACGACCTCGGAATCGCTCTGCCCGATGCCGGCGGTCTCTAGGATCACCAGATCGAAGTCCTGCGCCCGCAGGAAGGACAGGCATTCTCGGAGCAATGCATTCGTGGCGGCATGCTGGCGACGCGTCGCCATGGATCGCATGTACACGCGCGAACTGCGCAGCGCATTCATGCGGATACGGTCTCCCAGCAAGGCGCCACCGCTGCGTCGGCGCGTGGGATCCACGGCCAGTACCGCGATCCGCATTTCCGGGAATGCATGCAGAAAACGTAGCAGCAATTCGTCAACCACGCTGGATTTTCCGGCGCCTCCCGTGCCGGTCAGGCCCAGCACCGGCGCACGCTTGCCGGCACTCCACAGGCGATGCAGTCGCATGAGGTCCCCCTCGGCGACCGCGCCGTTCTCGATGGCGCTCAGGACCTCGCCGATGCGGAGCTCATCATGGAGATCCACCAGCCGGGCCGAGTCGAAACCCCGCGCACCGACCTCGCGCGGCATCGCCGCCTGTCGACGCAATCGCCGACCTTCGCCGGCACGCCGCACGACGTCCTCGATCATGGCCACGAGGCCCATGTGCATGCCGTCGTTCGGATGGTAGATGCGCTCGACCCCGTAGGCCTGGAGGTCGGCTATTTCATCCGGCGTGATCGTCCCGCCACCGCCGCCGAAGACGCGAATATGGCCTGCTCCGCGCTCGCGAAGCATGTCCACCATGTATCGAAAGTACTCGACGTGCCCGCCCTGATAACTGCTGATGGCGATGGCGTCGGCATCTTCCTGCAGCGCAGCGCGCACTACGTCCTCGACACTGCGATTGTGGCCGAGGTGGATCACCTCGGCTCCCTGCGCCTGGATCAGCCGGCGCATGATGTTGATGGCCGCATCATGCCCATCGAACAAGCTGGCCGCGGTGACAAAACGCAGCGGTGCCGGATCGGGCTCCGCTCGGGCGATGGGCACTTGCTTTGCTGGGGTGCTCATGATCGGGATCCGCGTGGCAATGGCGCCATTTTACGCCGATGGCTCGGCATACCCGCGCCGCGCCGCATGCCCCGTGCCGCTAATGCACGGGGATCGGCTCCCCGGGCCCCATCGGGATAAGGCATCGCGCCGGGATCGGCGGCGTTGGCCAGGGATCGCTCCGTGGTTGTGAAGCGCAGCGAACCGGACATCGCCACGGACATTGACCATCGCCAACGGTCATCCGATCATCGGATGATTCCACGCCGGGGCATGCGATGTTCGAAGGCTTGCGCTTGCGCCATTGGCGCACCGGGATCGATGCCGATGCCATCGTCACTTTGACGCTCGACCGGGCCGACCGCAGCGTCAATGCCATGGCGCGTGCAGTACTCGAGGAACTCGACCAACTGCTGGATCGCCTCTCCATGGAGCGCCCGCGAGGCGTCGTGATCTGCTCCGGCAAGGCTGCCGGATTCATCGCCGGCGCCGACATCCACGAATTTGCCGGATACGAGCACGATGGTGCCGTCCGCGCGACCATCATGTTCGGCCAGCGCGTGTACCAGAAGCTTGCCGGACTCCCGTGCCCCAGCGTAGCCGCCATCCATGGCCATTGCATGGGCGGCGGCACCGAGCTTGCGCTGGCGTGCAGCCACCGCGTGGCCAGCAATGATCCGCGCACCCGGATCGGCCTTCCCGAGGTGATGCTGGGGATCCACCCCGGATGGGGTGGCACCGCGCGGCTGCCGCGGCTGGTCGGCGCGCTGCAGGCCCTGCCACTCATGCTCACGGGCAAGTCGCTGGCTTCCGGGCCCGCCCTCGCCATCGGACTGGTCGACGAGGTGACCGACGAGAGCACCCTATTGCAGGCTGCGACGGCGATGGCGCGCCATCCGGTGCCGCGCCCCGTGGTGCAACGCCTGCGCGCCTGGGCCAGCAACAGCTGGCCGGCAAGACAGCTGCTGGCGCCCATGCTGCGCAAGAAGACCGCGGCGAAGGTGCGCCAGTCCCATTACCCCGCGCCTTTTGCCCTGATCGAGGTGTGGCGTCGCGGCGGCAACGACGTCCTGCAGCGACTCGCCCTGGAAGCCGATTCGGTGGTCTGCCTCGCCGCCACGCCCACGGCGCGCAACCTGGTGCGCGTGTTCTTCCTCCAGGAACGCCTGAAGGCACAAGGCGGTGACACGGCGCATGGCATCGCCCACGTGCACGTGATCGGAGCGGGCGTCATGGGCGGCGACATCGCAGCCTGGTGCGCCTACCGCGGCTTCAGCGTCAGCCTGCAGGACCGGGAACTGCCCCTGGTTGAGTCGGCGATCGCGCGTGCCAGAGTCCTGTTCGAAAGGCGGCTGAAGACACCGGAACGCATGGCCCCGGCCCTCGCCCGCCTGCATGCCGATGTCGAGGGCGTGCACACCGCCTCCGCGGACTTGGTGCTCGAGGCCATCTACGAAAATCTCGAAGCCAAGAAGACGCTCTATGCCGCGGTGCAACCGAACTTGCGTGCGGAAGCCCTGCTGGCTACGAACACTTCCAGCATCCCGCTGAACGAACTGGCGCGAGGCCTTGGCTCGCCCGAACGCTTCGTCGGACTGCATTTCTTCAACCCCGTCGCGCAGATGCCGCTGGTGGAAGTCGTTCGGCATGCGCGTCTTGCACCCGCCGCCGAGCAGCGCGCGCTGGCCTTTTGCCGCGCGATCGACAAATTGCCGATTCCCGTCAAGGGCAGCCCCGGGTTCCTGGTCAACCGCATCCTGATGCCGTACATGCTGGAGGCCATTCGCGCACTGGGCGAAGGCATCCCGGGTGCGATCCTCGACCGGACAGCCCGCGCCTTCGGCATGCCGATGGGTCCGATCGAACTGGCCGACACCGTCGGCCTGGACGTCGCGGCTTCCGTCGGCACGGAACTGGCCCCGTTCCTGGGACTGGACCTGCCGCAGGGCGTCGAGCGTTTGCTGGAATCGGGAAAACGTGGCAAGAAAAGCGGCGAGGGGTTCTATCGCTGGCAGGGTGGCAAGCCAGTGAAACCAGGTGTGCCCAAGGGCTACCTGGCACCGGATGGCCTCGAGTTCAGGCTGATCGGCCCGATGCTCAACGAAGCCGTCGCTTGTCTGGCGGACGGCGTGGTCGATGACGCCGACCTGCTGGATGCCGGCGTGATCATGGGCACCGGCTTCGCACCCTTCCGAGGCGGGCCCATCAGCTACATACGCAGCGTCGGCGCCGACGCACTGCGTGCCCAACTGGAATCCATGGCGGCGCTCCATGGCCCCCGTTTTGCACCCCGTCCCGGCTGGGACAATCCGGCACTTCGGGCTCAGGGCTGAGGCCGGCCCGCGGGTTGTTCCCGCGCCGCCTCAGGGTGGTCGCGATAGAGAAGGATCGCCCCTGCCTTTGGGTCGCAGACATAGACCTCGGCACGGCCGTCGGTCGTGACGCAATGGCTGCCGACTGCAGCAGGCAGCGTGCGGATCGGTCGGAGCCGAGTGCTGTCGTAGCTCAGCACCGACAGCGTGGCTGCCTTGCTTCCGGGCGCATACACATGCCGGAGTGTGGGATTCCAGGCGATGATGTCGACGCCCTTGCCCACCGGCGCGCGCGAGATCACGGCGCCTTGGTGGTCGAGATCCAGCGCCACGACTTCACCTTCGGCGCACCCGACGAACAGCGTCTGGTCCGAAGTGTCGAGCGCGAGTCCCCGGCTACCCTTGCACGAATTGGGCAGGATCTGGGCAACGTGCGGGTCCCGCAACGGGATCCCGACCGTCGCGCCTTGCCAGCGGTTGGCATACGCCATCCCGTTGGCGCGATCGATGACCAATGATTCGGGACCGTGCGCCACGGACACGACGCCGAGCCGTCGGAAGGATGGCACTTGGCCACCGGTCAGCGCGAACCGCTCAATCTGTCGCGCATGCGGCTCGGTGACCCAAACCTGTCGCAGCGGGCCAACCCACCGCACGTAATCGGGTTGCGAGGCAAGATCGACACGAGCCACTACATCGCCGGTCCGCGGGCTGACAGCGAGCAACTGTTGCTGCGGGTGATCACTGGCAAAGATGAGCCCAGCTCCGAAACTCGCCGAAGTGGTTCCGGCATCGTGCGAGCCCACGGCGCCACGTGCCGGCGGCGCGATGCGCCGGAGGACCGTCATGTGGTTGCCTGCGGGATTGACGAGCACGAGATTGCCGCTACCCGCAGCGGGAATCAGTATCCGGCCAAGCGCCCGGCTGTAACCCATGTCATCGAAGCCGAGGCCTCCCGCACCTCCGGCAATTCGCAGCACCACCGGAGCGCCATTCGGCTCGGCCGGCCGGGCCATCGCCGACGGCGCGAGCAGCGCAAACAGAGTGCAGGCCATTCCCGCGATGATGCTGCAACGGCGGCTGGCCGTGCGGACGGCGGATCGACGAACGCCATAACCCTTTCGCATCGCGGACTCCTCGACTCATGCGACCCATGGGACTTCGGCTATCGTAGCTCCCTGCGCACCGAGATCTGAAATGGCGACCAGCGCGCGAAGCCCTGCGCAATCCGCTGTCCATTCCACGCGAACCCGGCGCGGAACCGATGGCGCACAGGCGCGATGCCGACGTTCAGAAGTGGGTGGAGAGCGTCAAATACAGTTCGCGCCGCGTTGCGTACTGCGGCGCGATGCCCACGCCAAGCCCCGTGCCGTTGCGCAACTCGATCGGCCGGTCAAACGCATTGATGATCGCGACGCGCGCGCGCACGCGGCCTATGGCCGGAACGGCGAATGCACGGGCCAGCGCGAAGTTCCACTGCATGTAGGCGGGCATGCGCTGGGTGTTCGCAAAGCCTGATCGCAGGCCCGACCCGAAGAGGTAATCGGCGCTGGCCTTCCAGCCCCCGGAAATCCGAACCGCCAGCCCGCCGGACGAGGTGAGTCGCGGCGCATGGTCAAGCAGGATCCAATGGCTGGCGATGTAATTGACCTCCGCAGGCGACCAGTTGTACTGGCCGCTCGCAATCCCTTTGGCGCGAGCGAGGTTGTTGGCCAGATTGAAATACGCGTGCAGGGGGCCCTCATGCCAATTGGCCGTGAGCTCGACGCCCTTGTTGCGCCCGTACCGATAATTGAAGTCGGCGAAGATGAGCGCCGTCCCGAACTGGCCAATGTCCAGGGTGTTGCTGCTTTGACTGTAATAGGCGTCCACGCCCAGCGTCAGCGCGTTGCCGGGCGATATCCACTGGACGCCGGCGTCATAATAGTTTTCCCGGCTGGCGGCGAGCTGGGTATTGCTGCTACCCGGCAGCGCATTGGTCGTATTGTTGAACAGGGCGATATCGGTCTGCGTGATTTGTTCGGAATCCGGCGGCGTGAAGTACCGCGCATAACCGGCATGCAGCGTCCACTGGCTGCCCCATTGATACACGACCCCCAGTCGCGGGCTCAGCTGGCTAGCGTCGATGAATCCGCCGATGCGGTCATAGCGAAGCCCGCCGTTGACGGTCAGTCGGTCGGTCGTGTTCCACTGGTCCTGCACGTAGGCCGATTGCGTCCGAGCGATCAGGCGGCTGCTCTCGAGCAATGTGAAGGGGACATCGCTTGTCTGGTTGCCCGCCGAGTCAGCCGGAAAGACGGCCGCGCGCGTGCCCTGCGACCCGCGGGCAAACTCGTTGTAGATGCCATACCGCAAGATGTTGTGACGCCCCCAAGGCGTCGAGAAATCAGCCTGGAGCGTGTCCGCCCGGCTACTTCGGACGACGTTCGCGGCCACGCCCAGGTAAATCAGATCACCAACGGGATCCGGAAAGTAATTGACCTGGCTGTAGCGCTGACCCACCGCGAGTTGGTAGTCGGTATGCGCCAGCTTGCCCTGCACAGCAAGCGCGCCGAAGCGCGTCTGCTCCGACTGGGTTTCCCGGGTCGCGATGGATGGAAAGTTGCTGACGCCTGATAGCGTGAATTGCGGCATCTGGCCAGGATTGGGCGGTATCTGGAAATTCTGGTGGCTGATGCCGCCGATCAGGGCGATGCGCGTGTGCCGGTCGAGGATGTAATTGAGCTCGCCGAAGCCCTGCGACTGCCAAAGGCGATCATGCACCGGATCATGAGTGGAAGTGGGCGGAGAGATGCCGCGGTTGTCCCGCAGGTAGCTGCCCGTGGCAAACCAGCTCCAGCGACCTGCGTGACCATGCAGATCCAGGAACGGCTGGATGTGGCCGCCCGTGCCGGTCGTGAGTCCGAGCGTCCCACCATCTGGCGCGCTTGCGCCTGATCGCGTCGTGATGCTGACGACGCCTGCCGTGCGGAGCCCATACTGCGCGGGCAGTGCACCATCCAGCAAGCTCACGCTGCGGATGATCCGCGTGTCCAGCGTCTGCCCAAATCCCGAGATGCTCTCGGGGATGACGATGCCGTCGATCCGGTACTGCACGTCCGCCATGTTGCCGCGTATGTGGATGCCCCCGAATGAATCCTGGACGACGCCCGGCGCCTGCAGAAGGACCTGATTCAATGCGGTGAGATGGCCCAGCGGCAGCGCCCGCATGGCCTGCGGACCCATGACGTAGAGACTGCTGCCGGTTGACGGCGAGAGTTCGTCGCGCGCCTGGTCAAGCGCGGCGCTGACCGTCACGACCGCCATCTGCTGGACGTGAGCGCGTCGGCGCGGTTGCGTTCTGACATCCGAAGCATGGGATGTCGGCCACGCCAGCCCAAGCGCGAGCGCGAACAGCCCCCGCATGCGCTGTCCGGCAGCGCATTTGTCAATTGTCATGGACATTCAGCCAATCCGTTCGCTGGGTCGTCGAGATGGCCAGCTCTGCGCCGTAACATACCGCACCGTCGCTCTCGCACGCCTTTCAGCCGTCATACGGTGCGCGGGCAATCCACGCAGCCCTGACACTCACGAACCGCGATGATAGGGATGGCCAGCCAGCATGCTGGCGGCGCGATACAGCTGTTCGGCAATGATGACCCGCACCAGCATGTGCGGCAGCGTCAGTGGACCCAGCGACCACCGCGCCTGTGTCCGCTGGAGGACGTTGTCATGAAGCCCATTGGCCCCACCGACCACCAGATAGACATCGCGTCCGCCCATGCGCCACGCGGCCAGGCGCTCCGCCAGACGTTCGCTGGACCAAGGCTCGCCCCGGCCGTCGAGCGCGATCGCCCAGGCTTCGCGAGGCAGGGCGGCCAACAGGGCCTCGGCTTCGCGCCCCTTCACTTGCTCGGGCATGTCCGATCCGCGCCTGGACCCGCGTATCTCATGCAGCACCAACGGTAACCACGGGGCCAGGCGCTTTTGATACTCGGCGAATCCGCGAGCCACCCATTCCGGCATGCGCTCACCGATGCACAGCAGGTGGACCCGCATGGTTCAGGGGCTGGCGATGGCCATGTTGCGACGCTCAGCCTGCCTCGGGCGCGTCGACGCTCCACAGCCGCTCAAGGCCATAGAATTCGCGGATACGGGGCAACATCACGTGCACGATCACATCGCCGAGGTCCACCAGTACCCATTCCGCCTCAGTCTGCCCCTCAACGCCCAGCGGCAACATTCCCGCCTGCTTGACAAAACGCACCACTTCGTCAGCCAGCGCCTTGACATGGCGGGTGGATGTACCGGAGGCAATGACCAGGGTATCGGCGATTGAGGTCTTGCCGCGCACGTCGATCACGCGGATATCCTTGGCCTTGAGCTCCTCCAGCGCAGCCAGCACGCGCTCGCGCAGGAGATCAGTTTCGGAGACGGGAGATATTGCAGCAGACGTAGCGGCCAATGCGGCGGAACCTCGACAGGGGACGTGCGCCCTATTAGGCGCGCAGGCGTCCCGTTGCGCAAGCCAGTCGCTCAAGTCCTGTAAGGCGCCAGCAAGGCAGGGTCGGCCAGCAGTGCATCCGGAACCAACCAGCGCGGTTCGCGCCCTGCGGCCAGGAGATCCCGCACGTGCGACGCACTGATTGCCAATGCCGTCACGTTCAGGGTCAGCACGCGGCCGGCCGGGGCATTGCGCAGCGCGGCTGGCGCCTCGACGAGGCGTCTCGCCCATTCCCGCTGCAAGTCGGGCGGCCACGCAGGTCCCTCGCCCGGCCGTGTCATCACGGCGATGTGCGCATGGGCAAACAGATCGGCCCATCGCCGCCAGGTCGTCAGTCCCGCAAAAGCATCCCGGCCCAACAGGAGAACCAGCGGGCGCTCCCTGCCGATCGTGGCGCGCAGCGCCTCGAGGGTATCGATCGTGTAGGACGGACCCTCGCGGTCCAATTCGCTCAGGTCCAGCTGCAGGCGGGACTGTCCGGCCAATGCCGCGCGCAGAAGGGCGATCCGTTGGGGCACGGTCGCCACGGGCTGGGGACGGTGCGGCGGCACGCGCGCCGGCAGCAGGCGCACCTCCGCCTGCAGGCATTCGGCCACTTCCCACGCCGCGCGAAGATGCCCCAGGTGGACCGGGTCGAACGTGCCGCCGAAGATCGCCAGCGGCTGATCCTGTTGGGCGACAGCGTCCATCACGCCACGCTCATGACGAGAGGACCGCGGCGCTTCGCGGCTGCATGAGGGCCAGCAGCAGCCGCTCGAACTCTCGCCATGGATCCCCGGCCTCGCGCCCCTTCACCATGCGGTCGACCCGTCCCGACCAGACCAATGCGCGCTGCCAAAAGCGCGGCTGCGGTGCCCTTCCAAGTGCCCGGCGGAACTGCGCGGCGCGCGCCGGCCACAGATGCTCGGAGCGCGCGCCGGTGTCAAAGTCGCGCGCCTGTGCCAGTCGCGCGGCGATCCCGATCTGAATGTTCAGCAGTCCCAGGAGTGGCAGTACATCTTCACCCTCGGCGCGCAATCCCTGCAGGATCCTCAGCGCCCGTGCTGCATCGCCCGCCAAAACGGCATCGACGAGCTGGAACGCATCGAAGCGTGCGCTGTCAGCCACCCGTTGCTCGAGCATGTCGCGGTCCAACCGGGTGCCGGCCGGCACCTGCATCGCCAGCTTGTCCACTTCCTGGGCACCGGCCAGCAAATTGCCCTCGACGCGTGCAGCCAGCCAGTCCAGCGCTTCCTGCTCGGCCGACAAACCGCGTGCCGCGAGCCTCTGGCCCAACCAAGCCGGCAGTTCAGACGGCCGCGGTGCCTGCAGGTGCAGGGCCAGACCTGCCCGATCGACTGCTTGCGACCAGGCGACCTCATGCTTCTTGCTCCATTCCAGGCAGGTGATCAACAGCAGCGTGTCCGGGGGTGGGGCTTCGCACCAGGCGACGATAGCCTCCCCACCCTCCCTTCCCGGGCGCCCCCCCGGCAGGCGGAGATCGACCAGCCGGCGGGTCGCAAACAACGACAGGCCAGCGCCGGCGCGCGCCAAGTCATTCCAGTCGAAGCCCGCGTCCACCTCGAGGCGGGTACGTTCCGCATAGCCGAGGATTCGCGCGCGGGCGCGCAGCGCGTCACCCGCTTCCAGGACCAGTAGCTCATCACCAGCCAGGAGCGTGACTGGTGGCAGCTCGGGTGCCTTCAGCGCGCGCGACCAGTCCGCAGCCCCGCGCATAGCTCACCGATACCCGGCGGCGGACGTCGCGGCAGAGGGAGCAACGGCGCCATGGCCCTGAGCCTGCAGGCGCATGAGGATCGCTTGCGTCATATCGTCGACGAGGCTGCGCTTGATCTGCTGCTGCTGCCCGGCACTACCGATGACCTGCGTCTGGTCGAAGGTGAAGCTCCGCTCCATGTGGATGGATTGCAGCGGAATCAGCAGACCACCGTCCGGCCCGATCACTTCGAATCGCACGTCATAGTGCAGGCTGAACTCGCTGACGCGAGCAAAACCGGTCAGGGTCAGGGCCTGAGTGCTGAACGCGTTCTCGGGAATGCGCAGCGTGGCAATGCCCGGCCCGCCTTGGTCTTCCAGCGTGACGCCGGAGAGCCTCAGCGCGGTGGCCAGCGGTCGTTGCAGCGCCGTGTCCCCGGCAATGTCCAGGTGCAGGCGCTGCAGGGCGGGAGCCAGTTGCGCCGAACGGCGCAAGTGGAATCCGCAGCCGCCGAGCAGCATCAAGGTCAGGACCATCAAGGCCAGGTGACGGGCGATGGAAGGCTTCATGCACGGGACGTCGGATGGGAATGCCGGCATGATACCCGCCACCGGCGGCGCGCTCAGGCGTCCGCCAGCAGCCTTTCCGCAATGCCGGCGTACAGCGCGGGCAAACGCTCGAGGTCATCCAGCGCGATATGCTCGTCGACCTTGTGGATGCTGGCATTGACCGGGCCCAGCTCCACGACCTCGGCACCGAGGGGCGCGATGAACCGGCCATCGGAAGTCCCGCCGCCGGTGCTGGCTTCCGGCTTGCGGCCCAATTGCGCCATCAATTCGGCGCAAACCGCACGGCGCAAGGGGCCATCCGCCGTGAGGAACGGTTCGCCCGACTGCCGCCACTCGAGCCCATAGTCCAGCCGGTGACGCCGCAGGACGGACTCCAACCGGGCCTTCAGCTCCTGCGGCGAACTCGCCGTGCCAAACCGGAAATTGAACACGGCATCCAGGGTCCCAGGGATGACGTTGTCGGCGCCGGTCCCGGCGGTGACATTCGAAATCTGGAAGCTCGTGGCCTGAAATGCGGAATTACCCGCATCCCATCGCATCGCGGTCAGATCAGCGAGCGCCGGTGCAGCCTGGTGGATCGGATTGCGCGCCTTCTCCGGATAGGCCACGTGGCCTTGGATCCCGCGCACGTGCAATGTGCCCGTCAACGAGCCCCGGCGCCCAACACGGACCAGATCACCCAGGTGTTCGCGGGACGACGGCTCGCCGACGACGCACCAATCGATGGACTGCCCGGTCTCGCGGAAGTGCTGCGCAACCCGCCGGACTCCATGCTCCGCCACGCCTTCCTCATCGCTCGTCAACAGCAACGCCACAGTGCCGGCATGCGCGGGATGGCGCGCGACGAACGACTCCAGCGCAATGCACATCGCGGCCACGCTGCCCTTCATGTCCGCGGCGCCACGACCATACAAGCGACCGTCGCGCATGACCGGATCGAACGGCGGCGACGACCATGCCGACTCCGGGCCACTCGGCACGACGTCGGTGTGGCCCAGATAGACAAGAACCGGGCCCCCGCTGCCATGGGTGGCCCAGAGGTTCTCGACCTCGCCAAAAGGCAATGCGGTGCACCGGAAGCCAGCGTGCGCCAGACGGGCGGCAACCAACGCCTGGCAACCGGCATCCACGGGTGTAAGCGAGCGTCGGCGGATCAGCTCGCAGGCGAGTTCCACGACCTCCAGCACGGCGCGACTCCTCGTCGACATCATGCGGCAAGGGCCCATGCCTTGACCGCACCGGCGAACCGCGATCGTAACCGCTGGCCATGACCATTCGCCGACAGATATTTACGATCGACATACATTTGTCCGTATCGCCATGCGACCACCACGCTCCCCGCGCGCCGGCCCGACCAGGCACGGGGGAGCGCCGCCCCTGCCGTGACGGGACCGATCCGCCTCACGCGCCGAATCGCGCGCGTTCGCAACGGCCTGCAGTGCGGGCTGTCAAGCTTGTGAGCCCCGGCAGGGGTGGCTAGTCTTTGGCAGTCGCCGCGCGCGGACCGCCATGAGCCCGGGTTTCGTCCATCTTCACCTCCACAGCGAGTACGCGCTGGCGGATTCGATCATCCGCATCCCTGACAAGCCCGAATACGGCGATCCAGCCAAGGCGCCGCGTCCGAATCTCATCAGCCATGCCCGCCAATTGGGGCTGCCGGCGCTGGCCTTGACCGACGACAGCAACCTCTTTGCCTTGGTCAAGTTCTACAAATCGGCGCTGGCGAACGGGATCAAGCCCGTCGCCGGCTGTGACCTCTGGGTTCGAGCGGACGGACAGGGCGAACCGCGGCGCCTGACGGTCCTTTGCCAGACTCACGACGGCTACCTCAACCTGTCCAGGCTCGTTTCGCGAGCATGGCGCGAGGGACAGCATGGAGGCCGCGCTACCATCGAAGAGGCGTGGCTGGATGGCTCCTCCGGCGGGCTCATCGCGCTCGCCGGCCCTGCCAGCTCGCTGGCGCAGAGCGCGCTGGCGGGCCATCACGACAGCAACCTGCTGGAGCGCATGCGGCGCCGCTTCCACGAGCGGCTCTACCTGGAACTGACCCGGACCGGCCGTGCCCTCGAGGAGGACTGGATCCTCGCCGCGCTGGAGTTGTCCAGCCGCTACGACCTTCCCGTGGTGGCGTCCAACGACGCACGCTTCCTTCAGCCGGAGGATTTCGAGGCGCACGAGGCACGCGTGTGCATCCAGCTTGGCCGCGTGCTGAACGATCCCAAGCGACCCAGGGAATACAGCCGCGAGCAATCGCTCAAGTCGACGACCGAAATGCAAGCGCTGTTCGCCGATCTTCCCGAAGCACTCGAGAACAGCGTCGAGATCGCGCGGCGGTGCAATCTCGAGTTGCGGTTCGGCACCTACCACCTGCCCGCATTCCCGACACCCGTCGGCGTTTCGCTCGAGGATCACATTCGCGCGACGAGCAGCGCCGGGCTCGAGCAACGCCTCGCGTCCCATGCGCCCGGCGAGCACGACCGCACCCAGTACACCGATCGCTTGGCGCGCGAACTGGACGTGATCGTTCGCATGGGCTTCGCCGGTTACTTCCTGATCGTTGCCGACTTCATCAACTGGGCCAAACGCCAGGGCATTCCCGTGGGACCGGGACGCGGTTCCGGAGCCGGCTCACTGGTCGCCTGGGCATTGGGCATCACGGATCTGGATCCCCTGCGATTCGGGCTTCTCTTCGAGCGTTTCCTCAATCCCGAACGCGTCTCCATGCCGGATTTCGACGTCGATTTCTGCATGGAACGCCGGGATGAGGTGATCGACTACGTGGCCAGCACGTATGGCCGCGAGCAGGTGAGCCAGATCATCACTTACGGCACGATGGCCGCCAAGGCCGTCCTGCGCGACAGCGGGCGAGTGCTTGGCCATCCCTATGGCTTCGTCGATTCGGTCGCCAAGCTGGTGCCCAACGTGCTCGGGATCAGCCTGGCGGATGCGCTGGGCGAATCGGGGCGGTCCCGCGACGAGCCGGAGCGCGTATCGACGGAACTGGTCCAGCGCGTGCGGACGGAGGACGAGGTCCGCGACCTCGTGACCCTGGCCAGCGCGCTGGAGGATCTGGTGCGCAATGCCGGCAAGCACGCCGGCGGCGTGGTGATCGCCCCCGGGCCATTGACCGAGTACTCACCGCTCTACGCCGAGCCGGGCGGCGGCGGCGTGGTGACGCAATTCGACAAGGACGACGTCGAGGCCGTGGGCCTGGTCAAGTTCGACTTCCTCGGCCTGCGCACGTTGACCATCATCGATTGGACGGTCAAGGCGATCAACGCGCGCCGTGCGGAAACGGGCGAAACCCCGCTGGACATCGCCCAGTTGCCACTCGACGACCCGGCGCCCTACGAGTTGCTGAAGCAGGCGCGCACCGTCGCGGTCTTCCAGTTTGAATCCCCCGGCATGCAGCGCATGCTGAAGGACGCCCGCCCCGACCGTTTCGAAGACATCATCGCGCTGGGCGCGCTGTTCCGCCCCGGGCCCATGGACCTGATCCCCAGCTTTGTTGCGCGCAAGCACGGGCGGGAAGCCGTCAGTTATCCGGACCCGCGCGTCGAGCCGATCCTGCGCGAGACCTACGGCATCATGGTCTATCAGGAACAGGTCATGCAGATGGCGCAGATCGTCGGCGGTTACTCGCTGGGCGCCGCCGACCTGTTGCGCCGGGCCATGGGCAAGAAGAACGTCGAACAGATGGCCCGTGAGCGCGCGCGGTTCATCGCGGGCGCCGTCGACAACGGCGTCGAGGCCGATCGCGCCGATGCCATCTTCGACCTGATGGAAAAATTCGCCGGCTACGGCTTCAACAAGTCGCACGCAGCAGCCTACGCCATGGTCAGCTACCAGACGGCCTGGCTCAAGGCGCACTACCCCGCCGAGTTCATGGCCGCGACCCTGTCATCGGACATGGAGAAGACCGACAAGGTCGTCGCCTTCCTGGAGGAGGCCCGCGCACTGGGCCTTGCCGTGCTGCCGCCGGATGTCAACCGTTCCTCCTGGATGTTCGTGGCCGTGGATTCCCGCAGCGTCCGCTATGGTCTCGGCGCACTGAAAGGCGTCGGCCACGCGGTCAGCGATGCCATCGCCACCGAAGCTGCGCGATCGCCATTCCGGGATCTCGCCGACCTTTGCAGGCGCGCCGGCAGCGGGCGCATCAACAAGCGCGTACTGGAAGCCTTGATCCAGTCCGGAGCCTGCGACTGCCTCGATCCCGATCGTGCCGTGCTCTGGGCGCAAATCCCCGATGCCATCAAGGCTGCGGAACAGCATGCGCGCGCCGCGGGATCGGGCCAGCACGGCCTGTTTGGCGACGGCGGCAGCGGGCCCGAACCCCTGCCGCGCCCGCATGTACCCCCCTGGACGCTCGAGCAGCGGCTCGATGGCGAGCGCGCAATCCTCGGCTTCTATCTCAGCGGCCATCCCACGGATGCGTGGCGCAGTGTGCTCGCGCAACTCGCACCCTGTCCCCTTGGCGCCATTGCCAAGGAGTGGAAGCCACCCGAACCGCGCAATGGCCGCCCAGTCGACACGCCTTGGACCATCGCTGGGCAGGTCATCGATGTGCGGCGTCGGCGCGACGACCTCGCCATCGTGCACCTCGAGGATTTCAGCGGAAGCCTGGAGGTGATCGTCGCGCAGGAGGTCCTGCAGGAAGCCCAGGGACTGCTCCTGCCCGGAGCCATGCTTGTCATCGAGGGGGGACTGAGGCAAAGCGAGTTCGGGCTGGGCCTGCGCGCCCGTCGGATCGAAACGCTGGAAGCACTCTGCCAGCGCAGGGGCCGGCTGTTGCGCTTGCAGTTGCAGGAAGTCGCCCGCGGCTTCGCCTCGAGCCTGGCCAGCACCCTTTCCGCCTGGCGTGGCGGCAGCGCCCGCGTGCTGCTGTGCGACTATCGCAATCCACGTGGAATCGCGGACGTGCTCCTGGACGATACCTGGGCTGTTCGGGCCCACCCCGAACTAATCCGCGCCCTGGCGCGATTGCCGCAGGTCGCTGGATGGGATCTCATCCTGGCGCGCAACGCCGACCCCTGAGGTCGCTTCCGCGCGCCACCGGTATACTGCCGCCCTTTGCCTGCCGAAAAGCTGCGAATGAATCCGAATTTCCTCGATTTCGAGCAGCCTCTTGCCGAGCTTCAGTCGCGTATCGACGCCCTGCGCCAGACCGGCGCCGGGCAGGCCCTGGACCTTGATGAAGACCTCGGCAAGCTCGAGGAAAAGCTGCGCAAGCGCACCGCCGAGATCTTCCGGGAGCTGACGCCGTGGCAAGTCACGCAACTCTCCCGACATCCGGCGCGTCCCTACACGTTGGACTACATCGGCGCCACCATGCGCGAATTCCATGAACTGGCCGGAGACCGGGCCTACGCCGATGATGCCGCGATTGTTGGCGGTCTGGCACGGCTGGACGATACGCCTGTCATGGTCATCGGCCACCAGAAGGGTCGCGATACGCGCACCAAGGTGCGCCGGAATTTCGGCATGCCGCGACCGGAAGGCTATCGCAAGGCCCTGCGCCTGATGCAGATGGCCGAACGCTTCGGATTACCCATCCTGACGTTCATCGATACACCCGGTGCCTACCCCGGGGTCGGCGCCGAGGAGCGTGGTCAGTCCGAGGCCATCGCGCGCAACCTGCTGGAAATGGCGGCATTGAAGGTGCCCATTATCTGCACGGTCATCGGCGAGGGCGGATCAGGCGGCGCGCTGGCCATTGGCGTCGGCGACCGCACGCTGATGCTCGAATACAG
>JAKAEJ010000049.1 GCA_021818335.1 Pseudomonadota bacterium
GGTTGTCAGCGCTGCTCGATACCCAGCCTGATCCGCATGTGGCTCTGGAACTTGCGGGCCTCGGCGAGATCATGATCACGCAAGGTTTCATCGCGCGCGATGTGCATGGCGGTACCGTGCTGCTGGGTCGAGGTGGATCAGATACCTCCGCAGCCCACTTCGGCGCGCTGCTGCGTGCGGCGAGGGTGGAAATCTGGACTGACGTCGCCGGCATGTTCAGCGCCAATCCGCGGCTGGTGCCGGACGCCCGCCTGCTGCGCCGGCTTGACTATGAAGAGGCCCAGGAAATCGCAACGACAGGCGCCAAGGTTCTTCATGCTCGCTGCCTGGCGCCATTGCGCGGGCCACGCGTCCCGCTGTGGATCAAGGATACGGAGCGCCCGCAATTGGCAGGCACCGAAATAGGTGCCGAGGCGGTCGATGCCAGTCCGAGCATCAAGGCATTGAGCATGCGCAAAGGGATAACGCTCGTGTCGATGGAATCAATCGGCATGTGGCAACAGGTTGGGTTTTTGGCGGACGTCTTTGCACAGTTCAAACGCCATGGACTTTCCGTGGACCTCATTGGATCGGCCGAGACCAACGTGACCGTCTCCCTGGATTCCAGCGAAAACCTGCTCGATTCCGACGCACTGGCGACCCTCGCCGCGGACCTTGCGCAGGTATGCAGAGTCAAGGTCATCGCCCCCTGTGCAGCCATCACGCTGGTCGGGCGAGGGATGCGCGGCATGCTTCATCGGCTGCAGGCGCTGCTGGCGGAGTTGGGTGGACAGCGTGTTCACCTCATTTCACAGTCGTCCAACAATCTCAATCTGACTTTCGTCACCGATGAATCCGCTGCGGATGCACTGTTGAGGCGCATGCATGACTTGCTGCTTCAGTCCGGCGCGCTGCGAGCCGATGACGGTTCGATATTCGGGCCAAGCTGGCGGTCGCTCTATGCCACGCCGATGGCGGAATCGGAATCACCGTGGTGGCGCGCGCAGCGGGGACCGCTGCTGCAATCCGCCGGACAGGGGACGCCAAGGTACGTCTACCACTTGCCAACCATTCGCGAACGTGCCCGTGCATTGCGCGAAATGAGCGCCGTGGATCGCTGGTATTACGCACTCAAGGCGAATCCGCATCAAGCGGTGCTGCGCGAGTTGGCGAGCGCCGGTTTCGGATTCGAGTGCGTTTCGCCAGGTGAGTTGGCGGAGGCGAGTGCGGCTGCGCCAGAGACACCGAAATTGTTCACGCCGAACTTCGCGCCTCGCGAAGATTACGCCGCAGCCTTCGACGCCGGTTCGCTCGTCTGCGTGGACTCGCTTTTTCCTCTGCAAAAGTGGGGCGATCTGCTCGCAGGCCGCGAGATTGGCCTGCGCGTGGATCTGGGCGCGGGCGTAGGCCATCACGAAAAGGTCCGTACGGGCGGATCCGGCAGCAAGTTCGGACTACCATTGGCTGATCTGCCGGCATTTCTCGCCGCGGCGCGACGGATCGGGGCGCGCATCACCCTGCTGCACGCGCATCTGGGATCAGGGGTCCTTGATGCAGCGCATTGGGCACGTGTTTATGCCCAACTCGCCAGCTTGGCTGAGCACGTTGGTACGTTGCGCGCGCTGGATGTGGGCGGTGGACTTGGCTTGCCGCAGCGGGAGGGCGAGTGGCCACTGGATCTGGCCGCACTCGACGCGGCCCTGTGGAATGTCAAGCGCGCCTACCCCCAGTTCGAACTCTGGATGGAGCCTGGGCGCTATCTGGTTGCCGAGGCGGGCGTACTGCTGGCTTGCGTGACCCAAGTCAAGGACAAGGATGCACACCACTATCTGGGAATCGACGCCGGAATGCACAGCTTGTTGCGACCCGCCCTGTACGGTGCCCATCATCGGATCGTCAATCTCAGTCGCATCGATGCCGTGGCCGACACTCTTTATCAGGTAGTAGGTCCAATATGCGAAAGCGGCGACGTTCTGGGCACGGATCGCCGCATGCCTGCGGGTGAGGAGGGCGACATCATCCTGATCGAGCACGCAGGCGCCTATGGCGCGGTCATGGCTTCCGAGTACAACCGACGCGGGCTGCCGGCGCAGGAAATCCTCGAATGAATTCGGCATCCTTACCCGATCCACGGTGCGCGAGTACTTTTCGATTCGTCGGCTGCGGCTACGAGGCCGGTGAGGTCCGGCTGCGGTATGCCTTCGATGATGGGCCCGAGCTGGTCGAGTGCATTGTCTTTCCGGATGCACCTCGGCCTCAGGGATCAGTCAAGGCTGCCTTTGATCGCGCTATTCAGCTTCTGCACTGGATTGCGGGCGTGAGCTATTACAAGGCCGGTGCGGTGGGGCAATTGGCCATCGAGAATGCTAGGCCCGAACCGGGCATGTTGGCGCTGATCCAATCCATCTATCGCGAGGGGCTGGCCGAGTTTGCCTACCGCAACAACCTGGATCTTCGCGCCGAATGGTCGGTGGGTGCTCCGTCGGCGACGGCGAGAACTGCTCCTGCGGTGGGACTTTCGGCGCGAACGCTGGTCCCGATCGGGGGCGGCAAGGATTCGCTCGTTGCCGTGGAGGCTCTGCGGAGCGTAGGCGCGGAGGCAACTGCGACCTGGATTGGTGATTCGCCACTCATCGCCGCCTGCGCAGCTCGGACGGGACTGCCGATAATCAACATTCGCCGAACCATCGCTCCGGAACTATTCGCATACAACCGAATGGGCGCATGGAACGGCCACGTCCCGGTGACGGCCATCAATTCTGCGATCCTGGTCTGCGCATCCCTGCTCTACGGTTACGACAGCATCGCCTTTGCCAACGAGCGATCAGCGTCGAGCGCGACACTCGAGTATGAGGGGCAGTCGGTAAACCATCAGTGGAGCAAGGGTGCAGCGTTCGAGCGCGACTTCGCCGCAGTCGTGCAAGAGTCGATTGCGAAGGATCTGGAGTATTTCTCCTTGCTGCGCTGCTGGAGTGAGCTTGCCGTGACCCGGGCGTTCGCACGGCTGCCGCAATACTTCGACGTATTTTCGAGCTGCAACCGAAACTTCAGGATCCTCGGATCCCGGCCGTCGGATCGCTGGTGCGGACAGTGTCCCAAGTGTCATTTTGTCTTCCTCGCACTGGCGCCGTTCCTGCCCAAACCGAGATTGCTCTCGATTTTCGGACGCAATCTGCTCGATGACGAGGCCCTCGCGGCGGGCTTCGATGCACTGCTGGAATACCGTGGCCACAAGCCCTTCGAGTGCGTAGGGGAGGGAGCCGAGTCGCGCGCCGCCATGGCCGTGTTGGCCGACCGGCCCGAATGGCGCGAGGACGCCCTGGTCGCGCGGTTCCGGAGCGAGATCCTGCCGCAGCTGGACGCCGCTTCGCTCGGCATCGGCCCATGGCTTGAGCCCTCGGGTGAACATGGTGTTCCGGAGCGGCTGGCAGGCGCATTGCGCTGGCTGGCGTGAGCATGTCGCCACGGTTCGAGGATCTGGCCGGGCGCCGCGTGGCGGTGTGGGGTTATGGGCGCGAGGGTCGCGCCGCGCTTCGCGCGCTGGCGCAGCGCCTGCCACGGCATCCCGTGACGCTGTGGTGCGATGCCAGCGAGGCCCTGCATGCGCGGGAAGAATTCCCGGGAGCGCGCATTGAGGTGGGCCCGCCGGATGCGGGCGCGCTGGCGCGTGCCGATTGGGTCATCAAATCGCCAGGCATCAGCGCCTATCGACCCGAGATTGCCGAGGCCAAGGCCCGTGGGACCTGCTTCACGTCGGGTACCGCGTTGTGGTTCGGGGAGCGGCCGGACGCGCGCGTGGTCGCGGTCACGGGGACCAAGGGCAAGAGCACCACGAGTGCGCTGCTGGCGCATCTGGCGCGCGGGCTTGGATGGCGCACGGCGCTGGCCGGCAATATCGGCTTGCCATTGCTCGAACTGCTTGACGCCAGTGCAGACCTTTGGGTGGTCGAATTGTCCAGTTTCCAGACCGGCGAAGCGGGACCCGTGGGGCTGGCCGTCTTCACCAACTTGTACGAGGAACATCTCGACTGGCATGGTTCTGTTGCCCGCTACCATGCGGACAAGCTGCGGCTGGCGAGCGTCGCCCGGGCCGTGTTGAGGGATGTGGACGATCCGATCCTCGCGAGCGCGCTGCAGGGCCACCAACAGGTGCATGGCTTCCCATCGCCCGATGGCTGGCATTTGCAGGGGACGACACTGCGCCATGGTCGGCGCGAGGCACTTCACGGGGCGGCGTTGCCATTGCCGGGCGCGCACAACCTGCGAAATCTCTGCGCGGCGCTTGCGGCACTGGAGTTGCTGGGCGGCGACGCCTGGGCGGCCTTGCCTTCAGTGGCGTCCTTTCGTGGATTGCCACATCGGCTGCAGGTCCTCGGCACGCGTGATGGCATCACGTGGATTGACGACTCCATCAGTACCACACCCGCTGCATCACAGGTGGCGCTGGAAAGTGTCGCCGGCAAGCCGGTCACGTTGATTCTCGGTGGATTCGACCGTGGCCTGGACTGGTCGGGATTCGCCCATTGGCTGACGGCCCACCCGCCCCACGCAGTGGTCTTGCAGGGCGCATGCGCGGAGCGTGTCGCATCGGTCCTGGGGGGCCGTGGGTCGGCGCCGCAGCAGGTGCCGGAGCTCCGTGCGGCGGTCGAATGGGCGAAGGCGCATACCCCTCCCGGAGGGATCGTGCTGCTTTCGCCAGGTGCGCCGAGCTTTGACCAGTTCCGCAACTATGCCGAGCGTGGTCAGGCGTTTGCGCACTGGTCTGGCGTGCCATCGCCCATCGACGACAGCATTTCTGGCCTGGGCGTCGAATGAACGTTGAAGTTGGCGTCCCCTGCCGGCATGGGATCGCGGAGGCTATCCGGTCGCGGGCCGCGCCCTTGCCGTGAGTTGCCGGAACGCCGTCTGGGGATGAGTTGGCGGGGAGCGGGACTGAGTCTCGGATAGACTGCGAAGTTTCCAGCCACCTGAGCGCCGCAATGAGCGCAACCGATCACACTGTCTTGGATCGCTATCGCGTCTGGGACCTGACCACGCGCCTCATCCATTGGTCACTGGTCGTGCTCGTGGTCCTGCAATTCGGGACTGCGGAATGGGGTTGGCTATCGATGCAGTGGCACTTCCGGTTCGGCTATGCCACCTTGGTGCTGGTGTGCGTGCGCGTCCTGTGGGGCATCGTGGGCTCCGAATCCAGTCGCTTCAGCCACTTCCTGCGAGGTCCACGCACCATTGCGGCTTACATGCGCGGCACGCTCTGGCATCGCTTCGGCCATCCAGTCAGCCATAACCCGCTGGGGGCGTTGTCGGTGCTGGTGTTGCTTGCCTTGCTATTCGTGCAGTGCATCAGTGGATTGTTTGCATCGGACGCCATCGACACGTTTGGCCCGCTTGTCGGGCGGGTGTCGGGTTCGACAGTCCGGCTCATGACCCACCTCCACGCGATCAACCAGAAATTGCTGCTGGGATTCATCACGCTGCACGTGGCTGCTGTTTTACTGCACGCGCTGGTGCGACGGGAGGAACACCTCGTCGCCGCGATGGTGACCGGCTACAAGCGGCTGAACCGCGACCCGGGCCTCCGTTTCGTCGGATTTGGCGGAGCCATCGTGCTGGCCCTGGCCTTGGCATTCTTCCTCTGGGCCTTGGTGCGCTGGGGGCAGGCCGTCCTTGCCTATTAACTGCGGCCATCCTCGCCGCTTGATTCCGTCGGCTTAAGCCGCAGATCAGGGGGACCGGCGGCGTGGCCGCCATCGATTCCGCGGGTTCAGACGATGCGAATGGACAAACTGACGTCGCGCTTTCAGCAGGCGCTGGCTGACGCGCAGTCCTTGGCGGTAGGGCGCGACCATAACGTGATCGAGCCCGCGCACCTGATGGCTGCGCTCCTCGCCCAGCAAGGCGGCGGAACTGCGCCGTTGCTCATCCATGCCGGGGTAAACATGCCCGTCCTGCGGCAACGTGTCAACGAAATCCTAGACCGGATGCCCAAGGTCAGTGGACAGGAGGGCGCCGTCAACGCTGGGAATGACTTGGCGCGGCTATTGAACGTCGCTGACAAGCTTGCCCAGCAGCGCGGCGATGCTTTCATTGCCAGTGAGTTGTTCGTACTCGCCGCGCTGGACGATCGGGGGGAGCTCGGTCAGGCGCTGAAGGCAGCGGGCGCGGCCAAGGCTGCCCTGGAGGCGGCCATCGAGGCCATGCGCGGCGGTGAAAAGGTTCAAAGCGAAAGTGCCGAGGACCAAAGACAGGCACTCGGCAAATACACCGTCGATCTCACGGCCCGTGCCGAGAGCGGCAAACTTGATCCTGTAATTGGCCGTGACGAGGAGATTCGTCGCGTGGTGCAGGTATTGCAGCGACGCACGAAGAACAATCCCGTGCTGATCGGTGAGCCTGGCGTGGGTAAGACGGCACTAGTCGAGGGGCTCGCGCAGCGCATCGTCAACGGTGAGGTGCCAGAGGGATTAAAGGACAAGCGAGTGCTCGCGCTGGACATGGGCGCGCTACTTGCCGGGGCGAAATACCGAGGCGAATTCGAGGAACGGCTCAAGGCGGTCCTGAACGAGCTGAGCAAGGAAGAGGGACGGGTCATCCTCTTCATCGACGAGATCCACACAATGGTGGGAGCGGGCAAGGCCGAGGGTGCCATTGACGCTGGCAATATGCTGAAGCCGGCGCTCGCGCGCGGCGAATTGCATGCGATCGGCGCGACGACGCTGGACGAGTACCGCAAGTACATTGAGAAAGACGCCGCACTCGAAAGGCGATTCCAGAAGGTGCTCGTCGGCGAGCCGACGGTGGAAGACACGATCGCCATCCTGCGCGGTTTGAAGGAACGTTACGCCGTACACCACGGCGTGGAAATCACCGATCCGGCAATCGTCGCTGCGGTGACGCTCTCCAATCGCTATATCAGTGACCGGCAATTGCCGGACAAGGCCATCGACTTGATGGACGAGGCCGCAAGCCGGCTTCGCATGGAAATCGACTCCAAGCCGGATGAGTTGGACCGGCTCGAACGGCGATTGATTCAGCTGAAAATCCAGCGCGAGGCGCTGAAGAAGGAAAAGGATCCCGAATCGAAGAAACGTTTGGCTGATCTCGAGACGGAAATTACCAAGCTCGAGCGCGAATTCAATGATCTTGACGAGGTCTGGAAATCCGAAAAAGCCACGCTGCATGGTGCGACGCGGATCAAGGAGCAGTTGGAGCAGGCACGTCTCGAACTGGAGTCCGCGCAGCGTCGGCAGGACTATGGCCGAATGAGCGAGATCCAGTATGGACGCATTCCCGAGCTGGAGCGCCAGTTGGCCAGTGCGCAGGAAGTGGAACATCACGGCCTGACGCTGTTGCGGGACAAGGTCACCGCGGAAGAAATTGCCGAAGTCGTCAGCCGCTGGACCGGAATCCCGGTCAGCAAGATGCTGGAAGGCGAACGGGAGAAGCTCCTGCACATGGAAGAGGCGATCCATCAGCGTGTCGTTGGCCAGGACGAGGCCGTTCGCGCCGTTAGCGATGCCATCCGGCGGGCCCGTGCCGGCTTGTCCGACCCCCATCGGCCGAGTGGCTCATTCCTCTTCCTCGGTCCCACGGGCGTGGGGAAGACCGAGCTTTGCAAGGCGCTGGCTGGCTTTCTGTTCGACACCGAGGATGCCATGGTCCGGATCGACATGAGCGAGTTCATGGAGAAGCACTCCGTGGCGCGTCTCATTGGCGCGCCTCCCGGGTATGTCGGCTATGAGGAGGGTGGCTACCTCACTGAGGCGGTGCGGCGCAGGCCCTACAGCGTCCTGTTGCTTGATGAGGTCGAAAAAGCGCATCCCGACGTCTTCAACATCCTGTTGCAGGTGCTTGACGATGGTCGGCTCACCGACGGGCAGGGCCGTACGGTGGATTTCCGCAATACGATTATCGTCATGACCTCCAATCTGGGGTCGCAGTTGATCCAGGAAATCGCAGGTCGCGGAGCGGACAGCAATGCGGCGTATACGGAAATGAAGGCGGCCGTGATGGGCGTCGTTCAGGCCCACTTCCGGCCTGAGTTCATCAATCGCCTCGACGAGATCGTGGTGTTCAGGCCTCTAGAGAAGGCGCAGATCCGTCGGATCGCACGGATCCAGATCAACTATCTGGAGCGGCGGTTGGCCGAGCGGCAACTCAAGCTGGAGATCAGCGACAAGGCACTGGACATGCTGGGCAACGTCGGCTTCGACCCGGTATTCGGAGCACGTCCCCTCAAGCGCGCCGTGCAGCAGCAACTGGAAAATCCGCTCGCTCGCCAGATCCTCGAGGGCCGCTTCCAGCCGGGCGACACGATTGTCGCCGATGTCGTGGGCGGGGAAATGTCGTTCACCGCGCGGGTACAGGCAGTGGCATGAGTTCGTCGTGGCCGGGCGCATCACGCCCCTGGCGATTGGACTTCATGCAGCGATGCGGCGGCCGGGACTTCCCCGGCTGCCGCATCCGAGCATGACCTCCGGTTTGGCTACCAATGCAACGTTGCCGATGCGTAGTAGTACGAACCGCTGAACCCAAATGGCGAGGAATTCGGATAGGGCAGGATGCCGAGGAAGTTGTTGAAACTGTTGTTGGTGTCCGGATACTCGTTGGTAATGTTGTTGCCGCCGACGGTGAAGTTCCAGTTGTTCCAGAGGTAGCTGACCGATGCATCGAGGAGCACCTTGGCACCGAACGTCTGATCGCTGGTGGGCGTGCTGCCGTAGATCGTCCATGATCCGTAGCGGGTCAGCTGGCCATGCACGCGCCAATTACCCGTGCTCCAGTCCGCCGCAAGGAACGCCTTGTCCTTGGGGGTGCCTACGGTGATGCGACCCTGGTTCACGCGATCAATCACCGGTAGTACGAGGCCAGCCAGACCGAGTTGCGGCGGGTTCGGTGCAATGGAGAGGATCGTCGTCTTGTTGTAGTTGAATCCACCCGTGAACTTGAGCGTGCTGCTGTTGCTCAATTGAACAGGATATGTTCCAACCACGTCGACGCCACGCGTGCGCGTGTTGACGGCGTTGGTGAAGAACGAACCGCCGCCTACGCCATTGATCCCCACGGATGCCAGGTAGTTGGCGACGGCCTGACCCTGCAATTGGCCGCTGAGGATGACGCGGTTGTCGATGGTGATCTGGTAGAAATCGATCGTCGCGTAGAGGCCGTTGGATGGCGTCAGGACCACGCCGAAGCTGTAGTTATGCGATTTCTCCGGCTTGAGCGGCTGCGCACCGAGCGCCACGGCAGCAGGGTTGCTCACGGGAAGCGTGCGGACGGTGACTGGCGCGAGCGGCCCCCCGCCCGGCGGCGAGACGAAAAGGATCGAGGTATTCGAAAACCATTCCTGTTGCATCGAGGGCGCTCGGAAGCCCGTGGATGCCGTGGCTCGCAAGGCGATGGTGTCGTTGATTCCATAGCGGCCGGACAGTTTCCAGGACGTCGTGCCGCCAAAGTCGCTGTAGTTCTCGTGTCGAACCGCGAAGCCGCCCGAGAGCTTGTCACTGAAGTCCGTTTCCAAATCGAGGTAAGCAGCATTGTCGTGGCGACTGTGGGTCCCTGCGTCGATGGGCTGGTAGCCCGGGAAAACCTGCGCGAAACAGTTGGTGCTGATTGCCAGGTCGCATGCGTACGACGCGGAATCACCCTGCTTGATGGTGAAGCTGTCCTTGCGGTGTTCCAGTCCCCAGGCCACGGTCAGCGGGTTGCGCAGCCAGCTCACGTTCATGTCCTTGCTGAAATCCGCATTTAGCACGTCCTCGCGGTCGAGCAGCGTGCCGATGTAGAACGCCGTGGGCGACGCGGCACCCAGCGAATAGTTGAACGTGTTGCTGGTGTCGAGCTTCCAGTGGTTGCCACCAGTGTTGTAGCTGAGGTCGTAGTGCCAACCATCCAATACCGTGCCACGGATTCCCGCGACGAGTGACGTATCCAGAATCGCACTGTTTTCCATTGGCAGGTAGCCAGCCGGGTAAACGGCAACCGCAGCCGGACTCGTGGTGTGATAGGTCGAGAGCGAACGGAAGAAGCCACCGGCGCTGACGTTGCGTTTGTTGAACACGCTGAAGGCGTAGAACTGCACATGCGGCGTAAGGTCGTACTGCATGTTGACTGCCGCATTTTTCTGCTTCAGCAGCGGCAGGCCGTAGTGAAATGTCACCGTGTCATAGGTTGGATCGGCGGGGAAGCGCTTGTCCGGGCCGGCGAGGTTGGTCGGGTCCTGGTGCATGTAGTCGGCGCTCAGGTAGATCCAGCCCTTCTGGCCCAGCGGGATGCCGCCATCGGCGCCCCCGGTAACGGTGCGACCGTCGGCGTTGTTGTGCGTACTGTATTGCCCGAGGCCCGCGCTGACCGATCCGCCGTGGTTACCACCTTTCAGGATGATGTTGATGACGCCGGCGATGGCGTCGGAACCATATTGCGCGGCCGCGCCATCCCGCAGGACTTCGATGCGCGCAATGGCATTGATCGGTATGGCGTTGAGGTCGACCGGGGAAGAGCCGCGGCCGAGCGTGCCGTTGATGTTGACGATCGCGGTCGTGTGCTGGCGCTTGCCATTGATCAGCACCAGAGTCTCGTCCGGCGACAGTCCACGCAATTGCGCCGGCTGGATGGCGTCGGTCGCATCGGTGATCGAGGGCTGCGGAAAATTGAAGGATGGCAAAAGGGTGCGGAGCGCCGAGGCCAGGTTCGTCGCGCCGGTCTGCTCGAGATCCTTCGGCGTAAGCACGTCGATGGGCGCCATCGAGAACGCGACGGTGCGATCGGTCATGCGTGTGCCGGTCACGACGACCGTCTGCAGTTCCTTGGTTTTCCCGGTCTGGGTCTTGTTCGCATCCTGCGCATGGGTGACGCCGGCAGCTGCCAGTGCTGCAAATAGGACCGCGTGACGCGGCGCGGGAGCGAATTTCATGCGTGTTACCCCTTGGTTGGAATCGGCCCTGATCGCGCCGGCCCGGTGCCGGCATTCCTTAACCCAAACGTAACCTCGACGTTGCGGCGCAGTCAAATCCGCCCTGTTTCCTCGGCCGCGCATGCGCGGACAGGCCGTCCTGTCGACTTGCGAGGCGATGGCGACGGGCATCACCCTTGAAACGCCGGGTCCCGACCCCACTGCCATGGCCCGACGCCAAGTCATTCTTTTCCGGATGCGACGCCATGCCCATCTACGCCTTCCAATGCCTATCCTGCGGACATTCCTTCGACCGCCTGCAGAAGCTGGCTGACGCCGACCCCTCGCACTGCCCAGCCTGCGGCGACGCGCAGGTGAAGCGGCAACTATCGGCGCCAGCATTTCGCCTTGCCGGCAGCGGCTGGTACGAGACGGATTTCAAGAAGCAAGGCCAACGCAACCTGGCGCGCAAGGACGAGCCGGCGCCAGCCTCAGGCGAGGCCAAGCCCGCGGCCGCGCATGCGTGCGGCAACGGGTGCGGGTGCGCCTGATACGAGCGCAGACGATTCTGGACCCGCAAGCGCCGCTAACATAGGCGGCTGGCAGCGCCATCGGCGGGAGAATCCATGCGTACCCACTATTGCGGCCAAGCTGATGCTGGCCTGGTCGACCATGACGCCGTCTTCTGTGGCTGGGTGGATACCCGGCGTGACCATGGCGGCGTCGTGTTCTTGGACTTGCGTGACCATACGGGCGTCGTACAGATTGTCGTCGAGCCCGACAATGCAGTGGCCTATGCCGCCATGGCGGGCGCAAGCTATGAGTGGTGCCTGCGCGTCGCCGGTACGGTGCGCCGCCGTCTCGCACCCAACCCGCGTATCGCGACGGGCGACTTTGAGGTGCTGGCTCGGGAGGTGGAGGTGCTGAATGCTGCCCGTGACCTCCCGTTCGCCCTTCATGAACCGACGAACGAGGATACCCGGCTGGCTCAGAGGCACCTCGACCTGCGTCGGCCGGACATGCAGCGCAACCTGCGGACACGAACGCGTCTCGTCCAGGCATTGCGCCACTGGCTTGACGCGCGCGGTTTCCAGGATATGGAGACGCCGATCCTGACCAAGGCGACGCCGGAAGGCGCACGCGACTTCCTCGTGCCAGCGCGCATGCATGCCGGCGAGTTCTATGCCTTGCCCCAGTCTCCGCAATTATTCAAACAGTTGCTGATGATCGCGGGCTTTGATCGGTATTACCAGATAGCCCGATGCTTCCGGGACGAGGCGCTGCGCGCCGATCGTCAGTTGGAATTCACGCAACTGGACATGGAGTTTGCGTTCGTTGACGAGCACGCTGTGCAGGAAGCGGTCGAGCAGATGATTCGCGACGTGTTCAAGCAGGTGGCGGATATCGCATTGGTCGAGCCTTTTCCTCGTATGGGCTGGCTGGAGGCCATGAGGCGCTACGGTTCGGATAAGCCGGATTTGCGCATCGCGCTGGAATTGGTCGACATCGCTGACCTGGTGCGGAACTCGGAATTCAAGGTGTTCAGTGAATGGGCTGCTGCAGCCGATGGGCGCGTGGTTGCGCTGCGTGTTCCGGGCGGTGCGGCGCTGACGCGCAAGGCCATCGACGAGTGTGCCGCGCATGCAAGCAAGTTCGGCGCCAGAGGCCTCGCATGGATGAAAGTGGACGATCCGGCGCGTGGTCGAGAAGGCGTGACCTCGCCGATCGTCAAGTTCCTCGATGACGCCACGCTGGCTGCGATCGTCGAGGCCACGGACGCGCGTGGCGGCGATGCGCTGTTTTTCGGTGCCGGTCCATTCCGGATTGCGAGCGAATTTATGGGGGCCCTGCGGATCAAGCTCGGTCACGATCTGGGGCTGGTCGAGAATTCCTGGCGTCCACTATGGGTCACTGACTTTCCCATGTTTGAATGGGATGCTGAAGCCGGACGTTACGCGGCGCTGCATCATCCATTTACTGCGCCAAAAGTCGATGACGCCGCAGCGCTGCGTGCAGATCCCGCGAACGCCTTGTCGCGTGGGTATGACATGGTCCTCAACGGCAACGAGATCGGAGGTGGTTCGATCCGCATCCATCGGCCGGAGATGCAGCGAGCGGTCTTCGACTTGCTGGGCATGAGCCCGGAGGAATACGAGGCGAAATTTGGCTTTCTGCTGCGCGCCCTGAGCCATGGCGCACCACCGCACGGCGGCATTGCCTTTGGCATCGACCGGTTGGCGGCGCTGCTGGCTGGCGTGGATTCCATCCGCGAGGTCATCGCCTTTCCCAAGACCACGCGCGCGCAATGCCTCCTGACAGGCGCGCCATCCCCGGTGCCCGACGAGCAACTGGCCGAAGTCCACGTGTCGGTGCGCCGCGAGTGATGCGACATCCATGCACGTTCAGGTCGCCCGGGCCGACCACGCCACGCTGTACAATGTTGCGTTGCGTGAACCACTGAAGAGGAACCGCGATGGGACGAGGTCCGTCCATTGAAGGCCGCAAGAATGCCTCCGACGCCAAGCGTGGGGCGGTGTTCACCAAGCTGGCGCGTGATATCCGGATTGCCGCGCGCACCGGCCTTCCCGACCCGGCAAACAACGCGCGGCTGCGCACCGCGGTGGACAAGGCGCTCGCCGCAAACATGCCCAAGGACAGCATCGAAAGGGCCATTCGTCGTGGCGCTGGGCTGGATGGCGGTGCTACGGAAGAGGTCCGCTACGAGGGATACGGCCCTGGTGGCGTCGCGCTGCTGATCGACTGCATCACGGATAACCCGCAGCGGACCGTTGCCGACGTGCGCCACGCATTGTCGAAGCACGGCGGGAATCTTGGCACCAGCGGATCCGTGTCTTTCCAATTCCAGCGCGTGGGCGTTGTTGTCGTTGCCGCAGCCAGCGGTTCTCCTGCCGAAGAGAAGGCACTTGAGGTGGCGCTTGATTCCGGTGCCGATGACGTCCAGACGGCTGACGGCGAGAGCACGGTGCTGTGCGCGCCTGAACAATTCGAGGCTGTGCGCAAAGCGCTTGAGGCGGCGGGGCTTGAAGTCACGCATGCGGCAGTCGAAATGCGCCCGCAGAATCGCGTGTCGGTCCCTGTCGAGTCACTCGAGGTCCTGACCAGCCTGCTCGATTGGCTCGACGAGATCGATGACGTGCACGAGGTCTTTCACAACGCCCTGCTGCCCGACGCGCGCAGTTGAGTGCAACGGCAATTCCCAGGGGCCATGACGCGCATACTCGGCATTGATCCGGGCTCCGTCCGAACGGGCGTAGGCATCGTGGATGTTGCCCCGGACGGGACCGCACGCCATGCCTTCCACTGTGCATTGGTGGTGGGTGGCGATGCGGATTTTCCGAGCAGGTTGAAAGCCATATTCGACGGTCTCCAGGCGCTTGTGAGCGAGCATCGTCCCGATGAAGTAGCCATAGAACGTGTGTTCGTAGCGCGTAATCCGGACTCCGCATTGAAGCTTGGACAAGCGCGTGGTGCCGCGCTCTGCGCCGTGCTGACGCGTGCGCTACCGGTCCATGAGTACGCACCCAGCGAGATCAAGCGCGCGGTGGTCGGTGGCGGACGTGCAGACAAGGCACAGGTACAGCACATGGTCAAGATGTTGCTGGGATTGGACGTGGTTCCGCAGGCCGATGCCGCCGATGCATTGGCCGTGGCCATCGCCCACGCGCATGTTCGGACGTCCGTCGCGCGGATGGGCGTGAATCGCTCGGGTTGGAGGACACGTCGATGAGGGCGAGCCGGTGATCGGGCGTTTGCGAGGCGTACTGATATCCAAAGCGCCGCCGTGGATAGTGCTTGAGGCCGGAGGCGTCGGCTACGAGCTGGAAGTGCCGATGTCCACGCTGTACGACCTGCCTGAGCCGGGACGCGAAGTGACGCTCTTCGTACACTACGCGCACAAGGAAGATACGGTTTCCCTGTACGGCTTCCTGCGCGAAGCGGAACGTATCCAATTCCGCAATCTCCTGCGAGTCAGCGGGATCGGCTCCAAGATCGCGCTTGCGGTGCTCTCCGGAACATCGGTGGAGTCCTTCTCGCGCCTCGTGCAGGCAGGCGACATCGGTGCATTGACGCGCGTTCCAGGCATTGGGAAGAAGACGGCCGAACGCATTGTCGTCGAACTGAGGGATCGGGTGACGACCGGGACGACACTGGCGGGCGCGGGATCGGCGGATGCGCAGGGCGACCCGCAGTCAGAGGCGCAGATCGCGTTACAGCAGTTAGGGTACAAGCCTGCGGAGGCACAGCGGCTGATCCGAGAATCCCAGACAGCAGGCGACACCGCGGAATCCCTGATTCGCAAGGCTCTCAAGGCCGCTCTCGGCGGCAACAGCTGAGGTTTTCATGGCGCAGACTTCCGTTCCGGAAAAGCCGGCTCGCAGCGGCAATCGCATGGCCATGCTCATGCTCGGCGCGCTCGGAGTCGTCTACGGCGACATCGGCACGAGTCCGCTGTACTCGATCCAAACGACGTTTGGCGAGCATGGCATCACGCCAACGGCCGACAATGTATTGGGGGCGCTCTCGCTGGTTTTCTGGGCCCTCATCATCGTCGTCTCGCTGAAGTACATCCTGTTCGTGATGCGGGCGGACAACAAGGGCGAAGGCGGAATCATGTCCCTCATGGCGCTGGCGCAGCGCGGCGTCCGGGGCAGCCCCCGCACGCGCCTCGCCCTGCTGACGCTCGGCTTGTTCGGCGCAGCGCTCTTTTACGGCGATAGCGTCATTACGCCAGCGATTTCGGTTCTGTCGGCGGTCAGCGGCCTGGAAGTCGCCACGCCAGCGTTTGCCGAGTTCGTGATTCCAATCACGGTCGCGATCATCCTCGTGCTGTTCGCCGTACAGCGCCACGGAACCGCGCGGGTCGGTAGTTTCTTTGGTCCGATCATGATGGTTTGGTTCGTGACCATCGGCTTGCTGGGAATCCCGAGCATCATTGCGCATCCGGAAGTACTTTGGGCGCTCAGTCCGCACTACGCTTTGCTCTTTTTTGTCCACAATCACGTGGACGCATTCCTGGCTCTGGGTGCCATCGTGCTGGTACTGACGGGCGCCGAGGCCCTCTACGCGGACATGGGGCACTTTGGTCGAAAGCCGATCAACCGGAGCTGGTTCGCGATGGTGCTTCCGGCATTGCTACTGAACTATTTCGGGCAGGGCGCCTTGTTGGTGGCGCGGCCGGGCGCGGCGACGAACCCGTTTTTCCTCATGGTGCCGCCCTTCCTGCTGTATCCCATGATCGCGCTGTCCACGGTGGCGACAGTGATTGCCTCGCAGGCTGTCATCTCAGGCGCCTACTCGATGACGAGCGAGGCCATGTTGCTGGGTTACTCGCCGCGGATGCAGGTGCTACACACCTCGCGCGAACAGCGCGGTCAGATCTATCTGCCATGGATCAACAATGCATTGATGATTGCAGTGTTGCTGGCGGTGTTGGGGTTTCGCTCATCCGATGCGCTCGCGGCTGCCTACGGCATCGCAGTGACCGGCACCATGGCGTGCACCACGATTCTGTTGTTGGTGGTTGCGCGCCGCTTGTGGCATTGGCCATTGCTGGTACTGGTGCCACTGGGATTGGGCTTGCTGACGGTGGATCTGGCGTTCTTTTCGGCGAATTTGATCAAGGTCGAGCATGGCGGGTGGTTTCCCCTGGTACTGGGCCTGTTCGTCTTCGCAATCATGAGCACTTGGAGGCGTGGCCGTGAACTCGTGTTGCGAGAGATGAAGCAGGGCGGGCTGTCACTTAAGACGTTCATCGCCAGCATCGCCGACCATCCGCCCTTGCGAGTGCCGGGAACTGCCATCTTCCTCACCGCCAACCTCGACGCGGTTCCCCACGCCTTGCTGCATAACCTCAAGCACAACAAGGTGCTGCATGAGCGCAACGTGATGCTCACGGTGGAAACATTGGATACGCCGACGGCGGATAGCAGCGAGCGCATCGAGTTAGCTTCGCTGGGAGGTGAGTTCTACCGGTTGCTGCTCCGGTTCGGATTTGCGGAAGAACCGGATGTGCCAAGGGCGCTTCAGCAATGCCAAAAGCTGGGCCTGCCTCTGGAAATGATGGACACGACGTTTTTCCTGAGCCGCGAGAACATTGTGGCGAGTGAGCGTGCCGGGATGGCGCTGTGGCGTGACAAGCTCTTTGCGTTCCTGTCACGCAACGCCATGCCCGCCACGGCTTTCTTCCGGATACCTGGTAATCGGCTGGTCGAGCTGGGAACCCAGGTTGAAATATGAGGGTGTTCCGGATGTCAACCGCCAAGCCCAGGGATCCAGCAGGACCGGGAGCGGGGCCATCGGTTCGGCTCGTTTGTCCCGTCCTGCTCTTCGCCACGCTTCGGGGACGTCACCAAGCCCCGCGCCTGCCATAATCAGGGCATGAGCGACTCGCGCCTGCTGGCTCCCGCGGAAACCCAT
>JAKAEJ010000050.1 GCA_021818335.1 Pseudomonadota bacterium
CTACGTCGGCAAGGACGTCGAGTCAATTGTGCGGGATCTGGTGGACATCGCCTACAAAATGGTCCGCGCCCAGGCCGCTGCGCGTGTCCACAGTCGCGCCGAAGATGCGGCTGAAGAGCGTCTTCTCGATGCGCTATTGCCACGGCGGGGCGGCTGGGAGGCCTCGACCGGCGGGGAATCGGCCGATGGGGACACCCGGCAGAAGCTTCGCAAGCAACTTCGGGAAGGGACGCTCGATGCGCGCTCCGTTGAGCTGGAGCTTGCGCAGCCGGTGTCCCACGCAGAAATCCTGACGCCGCCCGGCATGGAAGAGATGGGCCAGCAACTGCGACAAATGTTCCAGTCGATGGGTGGCGGCCGTGCACAACGACGAAGCCTGTCGGTGGCCGAGGCGCGGAGAGCACTGACGGAGGACGAAGCCGGCAAATTACTGAACGACGAAGAGTTGCGACAAGAGGCGGTCAGCTTGGCCGAGCAGCACGGCATCGTCTTCCTAGACGAGATCGACAAGATTGCCCAGCGCGGGGGTTCGGCGGGCACGACCACGGGCGTAAGCCGCGAGGGCGTCCAGCGCGATCTGCTGCCATTGGTGGAGGGCACCACGGTCTCGACCCGCTACGGGCCAGTACGTTCCGACCACGTGCTCTTCATCGCTTCCGGAGCCTTTTCCCTCGCCAAGCCATCGGACCTCATTGCCGAGCTTCAGGGGCGTCTTCCGATACGCGTCGAGCTGCAAGCACTATCCGTGGCCGACTTCGAGCGCATCCTCACCGAACCGCGCCATGCGCTGACTCTGCAATACCGGGAGCTGCTGGCGACGGAGGGGGTGGAGCTCGAGTTCCGCCCGGATGGGGTGCGGCGCCTCGCCGAGCTTGCGTGGCAGATCAATAGTCGTACAGAGAACATCGGCGCACGCCGCTTGGCTACGGTCATGGAGCGCCTCGTGGAGTCGATCTCCTTCGAAGCGCCCGATAAATCCGGCGAAAAATACATTATCGACGAGCAATTCGTGAACAAGGTTCTGGCTAGCCTCGCGGCCGACGAAGACCTGTCTCGTTACATTCTCTGAACCTCGCGCCGACCTCGGGCTGGTAAGCTGACCCACCCGCGGGCTGGAAATGGCCCGCAAGCGCCATCGGCGCGCGCCCCCCCCTTCCCGTTGTTGCGATCCATCACGTCCATGGGCACGATCATTCCCTTGAAACCACCGGGCTTTCGGGCCCGATTGCGCGAGGCCCACGCCAACGGTGTGTTGGTCCGCGTCTGGCGAAGCAATCTCGAGCACGGCAGCTTCTGCGGTTACATCGCGGGCATTGGGCGCGAGTACTTCCTGCTGTCTGTGGTGGGCGACACGCTGGGATTCGATGGTTTGTATGCGATGCGCCATCGTGATCTCACCGAGCTGGAGGCACCGGAGGAGCACGCCGGATTCATCACGCGAGCCCTGTCGCTTCGCCAGATCGAAGTGCCTCGGCCCCAAGACTTCCCGCTGGACGACATCGAGCAGGTGGTACGCGCCGCGAGTTGCCACGGCCCGGTGATCGGGGTCCACGTCGATTCGGAGGAAGAGTCGGAGGTCTGCTACGTAGGGCGCCTGCTCAGCGTGGAAGATGATGGATTCAACATGCAGGAACTTTCGCCAGACGCCGAGTGGCTGCGCGAACCGTCCTTCTTCGCGTGGACCGAGGTCTCCACCGTCAGTTTTCGCGAGCCCTATGGATTGGCGCTGGCGGAGGTGGCCGGTGCTGCGCCGCCGATCGTGCAGGATGGCTCGGACGTCGGGCGCCTCCATTGATCAACGCACCCGCGGAATTGCGCCTGCGTCGTGCAGAGCGAATGCTCGAGGTCCGATGGACCGACGGCACGGCTTACGCGTTGCCCCTGGAATACTTGCGCACGCATTCGCCCAGCGCCGAGGTCCAGGGCCATGGGCCGGGCCAGGAAGTGCTGGTTGCAGGGAAGCGCAACGTCGGCGTTGATTCGATCGAGCCTGTCGGACAATACGGCATCCTGCTGCGTTTCGACGACGGCCATCAGACGGGGATATTCAGTTGGGACACGCTGGCCCGGCTCGGTCGTGACCAGACGCGCAACTGGTCGAACTATCTGGATGCGCTCCAGCGTGCGGGCCTCGCCCGCGACTAACAGGGACTTGATTGGCCTCTCCGAGGACGAGGCGTGGATTCAGCAAGGCTGAAGGCGAGCGTAGGCGAGGACGAGCCACTTGCTTCCAGCCTCGGCAAAATTCACCTGGACGCGGGTGTGCGCCCCCCCGCCTTCCGAGGCCGTTATGACGCCCTCACCAAATTGCGCATGGCGTACCCGCTGGCCAAGGCGCAGCGATTGCGACTCGGTGACATGCGACTCGCGAGCGTGCTCGCGCGGCACGTAAGCCGGCTGGCTGACGAGGACACGCGGGCGGACTTCGTCGATCAGCGTGCCCGGCAATTCGGCGAGGAACCGTGACGGGCGGCCCAGGATCACGCTGCCGTGGAGGCGACGCGATTCCGCGTAACTCAGGACCAGACGTCCGCGTGCCCGGGTAATGCCGACGTAGGCCAAGCGACGTTCTTCCTCCAGTCGATCGGCCTCGTCGATGGACTTCTGCGACGGGAACAGGCCCTCTTCAAGCCCCACCAGGAATACGACGGGAAACTCGAGCCCCTTGGCCGAGTGCAGCGTCATCAATTGCACGCAGTCGGTGCCGGCCTCACCCTGTGCCTCGCCAGCCTCCAATGCCGCGTGGCCAAGGAATGCAGCTAGCGCACCCAGTCCAGCCTCAACGTCCTCGGCGCTCGGTTGAAACCGGGCGGCCACGCTGATCAATTCGTCCAGGTTCTCGATCCGCGATTCCGCGTTTCCGCGGCTGTCCTTCTCGTAGAAGCCGCGAAGATCGGACAGGGCAAGCATCTGTCGCACGTGCTCGGGTAGCGTCAACCCACCGTCAATGTCCGGCGCGCCGGAGGCAATGCGCTTAACCAGGTCCATGAATCCACGCAGCGCGCTGGCGGCTCGTGAAGGAAGCCCACCTTCCCCGAGCAGGGCCTCCGCAGCCTGCCACAGGGGAAGCTGCGCGGCACGAGCCTGCATGCGCAGCGCATCCATCGTGCGTTCGCCGATTCCACGTGGCGGGGTGTTGACGGCGCGCTCGAACGCCGCGTCATCGCGAGGATTCGCGGCGAGGCGCAAGTAGGCCATCGCGTCGCGGATTTCAGCGCGCTCGAAAAAGCGCAGGCCACCATAAACGCGATAGCCGATTCGTGCAGCAAGGAGCGCCTCCTCGAGCACGCGCGACTGCGCGTTGGATCGGTACAACACCGCGCAATCACTGGCCAATCCGCCCGCCTCCAAGTGCGAGGCGATTCGCTGCACGACGAATTGAGCCTCGTCCTGCTCGTTGTAGGCGGCATAAAGCGCGATTCGCGAGCCTGCGTCACCCGCTGTCCACAGCTTTTTGCCAAGACGCGTGCCGTTGTGGGCAATCAGTGCGTTGGCCGCGGCCAGGATTGTCGCGCTTGAGCGATAGTTCTGCTCCAGTCGGAGTGTTCGCGCGCCCGGAAAATCGTTGAGGAAATGCTGGACGTTTTCAACCCTGGCGCCGCGCCAGCCGTAGATGGCCTGATCGTCGTCGCCTACGGCAAAAACCTGCCCGGTGCTGCCGGCGATCACCCGGATCCACGCATACTGCAGGGTGTTCGTATCCTGGAATTCGTCGATCAGCAAATGTCGCCAGCGTTCCCGGTAATGAGCCAGGATCGCGGGCTGCTCCAGCATCAATTCATGCGCGCGAAGCAGCAGCTCGGCGAAATCGACAAGGCCAGCGCGCTGGCAGGCCTCCTCGTAAGCCCGGTAGATGTCGATATGTGCGCGCGTCGCGGCATGGCCCCGATGCTCGAGCATGTGCGGGCGCCTGCCCTCGTCCTTCCACGCGTTGATCTGCCACGTCGCCTGCCGAGCCGGGAAGTGCGACTCGTCGAGACCCAGTCCCGCAATGACGCGCTTCACGAGCCGCTGCTGGTCATCGGCATCGAGTATCTGGAACTGCTCCGGAAGGCGCGCCTCCAGCCAGTGTCGGCGCAGCAAACGGTGCGCAATGCCGTGGAACGTTCCAACCGACAGGCCCTTCGTCAGGCTTGGCAGTAGCGAATCCAGGCGTCCCCGCATCTCGCCGGCGGCCTTGTTGGTGAATGTCACCGCCAGAATGGCCCAGGGAGGGACGTGTCCGACCTCGATGAGCCAAGCAATGCGGTGGGTGAGGACGCGGGTCTTTCCGGAGCCGGCCCCGGCGAGCACCAAAAGGTGGCCGCCCTCAGCGCTGACCGCGTCGCGTTGGGCGGGGTTGAGCGCGTCGAGCAAGTGCGATACATCCATCAGCCCATTGTATCGGTCGAAGCAGAACGACAGGGGTCGAGCCCTGGAGGTGCATTCAGCCGCCCTGTGCCGAGGCCGCGATCGGCGGCAGCGCGCCGCGCCGGCCTGACCGTTGGTCGATGGGTGCTGGGGCGATTGCCCGAATGAAGCCGAATGCGAATCCGCATCTGGCTGCTATTCCTGCAGCTGGCAACCTCGCCTCCGGCGCGACGCCGTTTCACGTTCCTACCGGCGGGGCGAGCAGGCGACCTCCGGTGAAGCGGCCATGTCGGGCCGCGGGGCCCCAGAACGCCGCGACGTGGTCCTTTTGCGCCGAGGTTTCGGCGATCCGGCACAGGCCATTCCGGCATTTGATCCGGTCGCTTGCGTGGCTGATGGCGAGGTCGGCGCACCTCAATGGCCATCGATGCGGTGCACTCCGGGCAGGCCAAGCACGAACTCCGAGCCCAGCGCCTGGGCCGGCGTGTAGTAGCCGGGTGCCGGTGGCATGGCGAGGACGTGTTCGACGCTGGCGAGTGCGGCGCTTGCAGTCAGCGTGTAGCCATTCGGTGTCTGCAGCGTCATTGTCGCGCTGCCCCCATCGGCGGAATGCACCTCACCGGTGACATAGGCGTGCGTCGCCGCGCGCGTCGCGTCGTCGGGGCCGTGGATTCCCCGGACCATGCGATCCTCAAGGCGTTGCCGAAGCGGACCCACGCGCAGCAGCGGACGGATCCAGCGAAGGCGGCGAAGTCGTCTGATCGCGTGCGGGGGCATCGCCAGATACGTTTCGATGTTGGGGATGCCCGTGGATACCCAGGCCGTATAGAGATCGCCCCATGGAATCGTGACTGCTTGGCGTTCAATCCCATCGCGGATCATGCTTCGCGTCTTCCACGCCAACGGTACTCGTTGAAGCTTCCCGCGGATCCGGACTCGGCCGGATTGCCCCAAGCTCATGAGACCGGTGCGCGCCGTGCCGGGACTGGGGCCACCCTCTGCCTCGATGGAGAGGATCAGTTCATCGGCCCGCGGCAGCGCGTGTTTGAGCATCAATGACACGCAGTCGCTGGGTATCACGTCGAAGCCAACGCCCGGCAGGATAACGATGCCTCGCGATTGCGCGTGTTCATGCCGGGCGTGGCAGTGGGCAAAAACCTCGATTTCACCGGTGATATCCAGGTAGTGCGCGCCTGCCTCGAGACAGGCCGCGAGTAGCGGCGGCGTCGTATCGACAAACGGCCCCGCGCAATTGAGCACCAGGCCGATGCCTTCCAAGCTGGCTTCGATGGATCGCGGACCCAACAGCGGGAAGATCCGCTTCTCGAGCCCCAGCTTCCGCGCCAAGGGGCCAACGGCATCCCGGTTTCGTCCAGCCAGGATGGGCCGGTGCCCGGCCGCGGTCGCGGCCTGCGCAATCAGCGTGCCGGTGTAGCCGTTCGCGCCATAGATCATCCAGGGCTTCACGGGCGCTCCTCGATTCGATGATCAATCATCGCAGAGTCCCCTCGACTGTCGGTGCCAAGAACCTAGCGCATTGATCGCGGGGTCGCCGCGCCTCGTCCTGCAAGCGGAAATTGAGCTTTCGGGTTGCAACTCAATGCCGGAAGTGCCGAATGCCTGTAAATACCATCGCCATGCCATGCTCGTCGGCCGCGGCGATCACCTCGCCATCGCGCATGGAGCCACCCGGCTGGATCACCGCCTTGAGGCCAGCCGCTGCGGCAGCATCGATTCCGTCGCGGAACGGGAAAAATGCATCGGAAGCGAGGACCGCGCCCTGCAACGCCAACCCCGCTTCCTGGGCTTTCAACGCCGCGATCCGGGCGCTGATGACCCTGCTGGCTTGGCCGGCACCGATACCCAAGGTGCGACCATCGCGTGCATAGACGATGGCATTGGATTTGACGTACATCGCCACATGCCAGGCAAACAGCAGGTCTCGCAGTTCGCTAGCGCTGGGAACCCGCCGCGTCACGACCTTGAGGTCCGTCAGCAACAGCGTGTCCCGGTCCGTGTCCTGGACAAGGTAGCCACCCGCAACGCGCTTGAGTTCGCGTGCTTGCGGCGCCTGCTCAGGCCAGGGTCCCGTCGCCAGTAACCGCACGTTGGGTTTCTTGGCAAACGCACCACGTGCGTCGGCATCGATTTCAGGCGCGAGCACCACTTCGACGAACTGTTGCTCGAGTATCGCCCGGGCCGTTGCACCATCAAGCGCCTGATTGAAAGCGATGATGCCGCCGAAGGCAGATGTCGGATCGCAGGCGTAGGCGGCACGGTAAGCCGAGAGGATGTCCGCACCCAGGGCGACGCCGCATGGATTGCCATGCTTGACGATCACGCACGCCGGCGAGCGTTGAAAGGCCTTGACGCACTCCAGGGCCGCATCGGCATCGGCGAGGTTGTTGTACGAGAGTTCCTTGCCACCCAGCACGCGCGCCGTCGCGGCGGTGCCCTGCGGTGCGTCCGATTCAAGATATAGCGCACCCGCTTGATGGGGGTTTTCCCCATAACGCAGGCTGTGCGCGCGGCGCAGTGCCAGGTGCAACGTGGGGGCGAAGGGCTCTCCCCGGGCGTTCTCGCATTGCATGCCCAGCCAATCGGCGATCAATCCATCGTAGCGTGCCGTATGGGCAAAAGCCTTGGCCGCCAGGCGCTGGCGCAGCGGCAAGGTCGTCCCGCCATCGCTGCGCAGGGCCTCGACCAGCGACGCATAGTCGGCGGGATCCACGAGCACCGCGACGTGGGCGTGATTCTTGGCCGCTGCGCGCAGCATGGCTGGACCACCCACGTCGATGTTCTCGATGGCTTCGTCCATGTTGCTGTCAGGCCGCGCAATCGTCTGTTCAAACGGGTACAGGTTGACGACCAGCAGGTCGATCGCGGCGATTCCATGCTCGACCATGACTTCGTCGTCGGTTCCGCGGCGGCCAAGCAGCCCGCCGTGAATGCGGGGGTGCAACGTCTTGACACGACCATCCATGATTTCCGGGAAGCCGGTCACCTCGCGCACCTCGCGCACGGGCAAGCCGGCTTCGCGCAGCGCGCGCGCGGTGCCCCCCGTGGAGACCAACTCGACGCCGAGTGCATCCAGCGCGCGGGCGAGATCGACGAGGCCGCGCTTGTCGGAAACACTGAGCAGTGCGCGGCGCAACGGCGCCAACGTTGTGTCGAACATGGTCGATTCCTTGGTTTTACGCGATCAGCGGCCCAGCTGCAGGCGCGACCAGGGGGATCTCATGCTGGCCGTGCAGCGTCTGCACATCAGTCGATGCCGTGCTGGCCCAGCTTCTTGCGAAGCGTCGTGCGGTTGATCCCGAGCGTAGCCGCCGCACGCGATTGGTTGCCGCCGTGCCAGGCGAGCACCTCGCGCAATAGTGGCGCCTCGACGCTCTGCATGACCAGCGCATGCAGCTCGGCTCCGGCCGCATTGCCGTCGAGATCACGCAGATACCGGCGAACGAGTTGCGTCACGCACTGGGCAAGCGCGCTCTCGCCATGATCGCTATTGGCGGCGCTTGGCTTGGTCGGTGCGGCGGACATGAGCAGATCCCCTCGGGCAGACTGTATTCGCGGCGCATTGTTTTGGGCACGCCGTCGCCCCGTTCGGGGGCGCCCAGTCTACTCGGCCCCGGTCGGACTGTCAGGCGGTGCGATGCGGATCTGGAATGCGACGGCGCGAGGGCCGGGATCGCGTACCTCGATGCTGATGGCGGCGCGCGCACCGGCGGGCAGCCCATGGTCCGCGATCGCAGCGTCCGGTAGATACGCCGCAGGCGCAAACACACGTTCCGCGACAGCCCGGCCGGAGAGGTCGGACAACTGCACCTGGAGCAGGGGATAGGGTTGAGGCCAAGGTGCGGCGTTGCGCAGCGTGGCACTGATCAGCAGAGCACCGGGGACTTCGGGATGCCGGCGGATGTCCTGCGCGTCGAGCTGCAGCCGAGACGGCGCACTCACCAGCGGCGGCGGCAACCGGAGGACGCGACACAGATCAAGTAGTGCCGGGCGCGTGGGCGCGAAGCGGATCAGTTCCCCGCGCGCCAGCCAGCAGGCCTGGGCTGCCAGCAGCAAGACGAGCGCGCCTGCCATCAGGCGCCATCGCAGTGCGCGCTGCCGCCCCCGGCGATCGACGAATCCCGGCGCGGACGGCTGAGGGATTTCCGCCTCGGCGCTCGACTCAATGGCCGCGAGCGATTCCCGGTCGACGGCTGAGGTCTCGCCTTGCGCGAGCATGGGTCTGGGCCAGCCGTCGGGCCATTCACCCGCGCCAGTGGCCGTGGGTGCCGACGTCGGCTGCGGATTGCTTTCAAGGGTTTCGGACCGGGTTGCCAGCGGATCAGCCGAGTCCGCGACCGGTCGAATCTCGGGGCTCGGTGCGACGCGCGGGTGCAACGGAGCATCGGCGGCAGCGGCGATCATGAGCTCCGCCGGCTCGGGTGGTGGCACGAGCGCGTCGAGCTGCGGGGGCGGCGCGGCGCCATCCTGTCGGGGCAGGGTCACGTACGGGCCGGGGGGCAGTTCGTCGCACAGCGTCGGCAGCGCGTCGAAGAGCGCTTCGCACTGGCCACAGCGAACGTGCCCATGCGCACTGCCTATCCGGGAGGCCTCGACCACGAATACCGCGAGGCAATGCGGGCATTGGGTGTACATGGTCGAGGAGTGTAGCCGCGTCCCGATAGCCGACTGCCGGGACCATGGGTTGCGGCCGACCACGCGGCCGGATGGACCGGGTCAGGGGTGGTCCTCGGATAGTCCGGGCGGCGTGGGCCCATGCCCAGAGGGCCAGCACCGGAGCGGCAGGGCGGGCGTCCGTGGGGGGGCGCGTAGCGATGGGCGAAGGACGATCCCCTGGTGGGGGCGAGGGAGGGCTTGAAACCTCGAGACGTAGCCACCACATTGAAGCGCCACCTCGATCCGGCAGGGCCCAAGCGGCACAAGCGCTTGGGTCGGGCCGGTCCCGCGGGTAAACTTGGCACTCATTGCTGCCGAGTGCTACCAAGGCAGCAATCTCCTTTGTCCAACCCATCGTGGAGTCTGTCAATGAAATTGCGTCCGCTACATGACCGAGTAATCGTCAAGCGCCTCGAGGAAGAGCGTGTATCCGCCGGCGGCATCGTCATCCCAGATAGCGCGGCCGAGAAGCCCAGCCGCGGCAAGGTGATCGCCGCAGGCCCCGGCAAGGTCAACGACGAGGGCAGGGTCCGCCCGCTCGATGTCAAGGCTGGCGACACCATCCTTTTCGGCAAGTGGTCCGGCACCGAGGTCAAGATCGACGGTGAGGAATTGCTTGTGATGAAGGAAGAGGACATCCAAGCCGTGATCGAAGGCTGAGGTTCCGCCACGATCCGTCCGCATTACCTGCACGATCCACAAATTTGAGGAATACGCTCATGGCAGCCAAAGAAGTCCGTTTCAGTGAAGATGCCCGCGCTCGCATGCTGCGCGGCGTGAACATTCTCGCCAACGCCGTCAAGACCACGCTTGGGCCCAAGGGCCGCAACGTGGTGCTCGAGAAGAGCTTCGGCGCCCCCACGATCACCAAGGATGGCGTGTCCGTGGCCAAGGAAATCGAATTGGCCGACAAGTTCGAAAACATGGGCGCCCAGATGGTCAAGGAAGTGGCGTCCAAGACGTCCGACAATGCCGGTGATGGCACGACCACGGCGACCGTGCTGGCGCAGGCCATGATTCGCGAGGGCCTGAAGTCGGTGGCTGCCGGCATGAATCCGATGGATCTCAAGCGGGGCATCGACAAGGCGGTCCACGCGGCCGTTGCGGAATTGAAGAAGCTGTCCAAGCCGTCGGCCGATTCGAAGTCGATCGCCCAGGTGGGCACCATCTCGGCCAACGGCGACGAGAGCATCGGCAAGCTGATCGCGGAGGCGATGGACAAGGTCGGCAAGGAAGGCGTGATCACCATCGAGGACGGTTCGGGCCTGGAAAACGAGCTCGACGTCGTCGAGGGCATGCAATTCGACCGCGGCTACCTCTCGCCTTACTTCATCAACAACCAGCAGTCCATGCAGGCTGAACTGGAGGATCCGTACATCCTGCTGCACGACAAGAAGGTCTCCAATGTGCGTGAACTGCTGCCGGTGCTGGAAGCCGTGGCGAAGGCAGGCAAGCCGTTGTTGATCGTGGCCGAGGAGGTCGAGGGCGAGGCGCTTGCGACGCTCGTCGTGAACACCATCCGTGGCATCGTCAAGGTGTGCGCGGTCAAGGCTCCTGGCTTCGGCGACCGCCGCAAGGCGATGCTCGAGGACATGGCCATCCTTACCGGCGGACAGGTCATCTCTGAAGAAGTCGGCCTCCAGCTTGAGAAGGTGACGCTGAAGGATCTGGGCCGTGCCAAGAAGGTCCAGGTGGCGAAGGAGAACAGCACCATCATCGACGGCGCCGGTGACAGCAAGGCCATCGAGGCGCGCGTCAAGCAGATCAAGGCGCAAATCGAGGAGACCACCTCCGACTACGATCGCGAGAAACTGCAGGAGCGTGTCGCGAAGCTGGCGGGTGGCGTCGCCGTGATCAAGGTCGGTGCTGCCACCGAAGTGGAAATGAAGGAAAAGAAGGCGCGCGTCGAGGATGCTTTGCACGCCACCCGCGCCGCCGTGGAAGAGGGTGTCGTCCCGGGCGGCGGCGTGGCCCTGATCCGTGCGCTGACGTCCATCACGTCGCTGAAGGGCGACAACGAGGACCAGGATCACGGCATCGCCCTGACCCGTCGTGCCATGGAAGCGCCGTTGCGCGAGATCGTTGCGAACGCGGGCGATGAGCCGAGCGTCGTGCTGGCCAAGGTTGCCGATGGCAAGGGCACGTTCGGTTATAACGCGGCCACGGGTAAATTTGGCGACATGATCGAGATGGGAATCCTCGATCCGACCAAGGTCACGCGTTCCGCGCTGCAAAATGCGGCGTCCATCGCCGGCCTGATGATCACCACCGAGGCCATGGTGGCCGAGGCGCCCAAGAAGGAAGAAAAGTCGGCCGCTGGTGCGGGCGACATGGGTGGCATGGGTGGCATGGGCGGCATGGATTTCTGATCTCCTTCCGCGCCAACCTGAAGTCCCTTACGAAGCCCCGCTCGCCGCGGGGCTTCGTTTTGGTGGCCGCGCGGCCCGATGGGGCCGCTCCATGCCGATGACGCGTGCGGTGCACACGCCAGCGCGGGGTTCACGCAGGCTTCGACCTCGCCGGAGGCCGCTCGGTCCGGGGCATGCCGCGGATGGCCTGGCTGCTCGAACCGGGATGGAACCCGGGCGTCGATGCGGCTCGCGGGCGGCCTGCGCGGCAGGGCTGGGCACGGACCGCAATCCCGGGCGGCCGAGCTCGCGCCCGTACGGGGTCCGATGACCCGTCCCGCCAGCCGGCGGTGCGATGCCGCGGTTCGAGCACCGGTCCGGCGACCGGCTGATCCAGCGCCCCGAAATTTGCGATCCCCCCAAAAAAACAACCCCGAGAGCCAGGGGGGAGCTCTCAGGGTTGGGGTGGAGCCCAAGCCAGGGGAGGGCTTCGGCTCCGTTGAGGCTCGCACCAGGGGAGGGGAACGAACCTCGAGGACGCCGTTGCGTGCGTCCGGTCCTTGGATGGGGCGAAAGCCGAGAAGTTCAAACGAGGCGACTGTAAACGTTTACCAACGGTTCATCGGCGCGTTTTCTCGTGTGATCGCCGCACATTGGCTGGGCAATGCGCCGCGCTGACGGGATTCAGGCCTGACCTTGCCGCCGCAGTGCATGGAGGGCCAGATATTCCGCCTTTTCCTGCGCATCAAGGCCTTGCTGCTGCAGGCGCCGTGCCAGGGCCTCGAAGCGCGCACCGCGGGCTTGCTGATTCAGCCGCGACAGCGCGCCCTGAAAGTCCGCGCGCAGATCGTGGCCTTCCGGATAGGTGACCATGGCCAGCCGGTTCAAGGCGTTGGCTTCGGGGCGGCTGGCGAAATGCTCGAGCAGGGCCGCGACCGGTGCGCCCGGCTGCGCGCGGGCCACGTCCAGCAATTCCGCCAGCAAGCCTATGCCGGGCCGATCGAGGCTGGCAAAAGCCCACGGGGGAGAAACGGTGCCTGCCAGCGCCGGGTCGGCCAGCAACGCGGCGATCGCTTCACGCACGAGGCTTCGTCGGTTCGATGCGGGTGCGCGATCTAGGGACCCCTGCCCGGCTCCAGAATGCGTCGCAGGCAGCGGGGGCGGCGTCAACGTCACCCCCGTGCGCTCCCGCAGGGCGACCTGCATCAGGTCGCGGAATGCGCCGTCGGGTAGACGCGCCAGAAGCGGGCGCGCGCGTTCCGCGAGGCGCGCCCGGCCGTCGATTGTCGAGGTGTTCACGTCCGCGGCGAGGTGGTCGAAGAAGTACTGCGACAACGGCATGGCATCGGCCAGTCGCTCGACGAAGGCGCTGCCCCCCTCCTGGCGCACCAGACTGTCTGGATCCTCGCCTTCGGGGAGGAACAGGAAGAATGCCTGGCGTCCGTCGCGCAACCGCGGCAAGGTCGATTCCAGCGCTCGCCAGGCGGCCGCACGCCCCGCCCGGTCGCCATCGAAGCAGAACACCACGTCGGGCGCGGCGCGGAACAGCAATTCGGCATGCTCGGCCGTGGTGGACGTGCCAAGGGTCGCGACGGCAATCGGCATGCCGTGCTGGTGGAGGGCAATCGCGTCCAGATAGCCTTCCACGACGACGATCCGTTCGACGGTCGAACTGGCCTGTCGGACCTGCCAAAGACCGAACAGCTCGCGTCCCTTGTGGAACAACGCCGTCTCCGGCGAATTGAGGTACTTGGGGCCGCTGCCCGCGCCCTCCCTCTTGTCGATGACGCGACCGCCGAAGGCGATGACGCGCCCTCGCCGGTCAAGGATGGGAATCATCAGCCGATCGCGGAAGCGGTCGTACCATCGACCCTGCTCGTTCCGGGCGACAAGTCCAGCCTGTTCCATCCATTGGAGCTTCGCCGCCCCTCCTCCCAGCGCCCGGAGGAGGCCATCCCAGTGGCCGGGTGCCCAGCCGATACGGAAGCGTTGCAAGGTCTCCGCATCCAGGCCGCGCTGCATGCAGTAGGCCATCGCTTCCGCGTTCCGGGCCAGCTCGTCGCGGAACCAGTTTGCCGCCTCATCCAGGACGCCATACAAGGGGCTCAACTCACCCGGACCGCGGTCGCCACCCCCTTCGTAGGGGACGCTGAGGCCGAGCGGCTGCGCGAGCTCCTCGATGGCATCCTGGAAGTCCAGCCGTTCGAAATCCATCAAGAACTTGATGGCGCTCCCATGCGCGCCGCAACCAAAGCAATGGAAGAACTGCTTGGCTGGACTGACGTAGAACGATGGCGTTCGCTCATTGTGGAAGGGGCAGCACGCGGTCCACTCGCGTCCGGCCTTCTTCAAGGGCACCCGGCGCTCGATGACCTCGACGATGTCGACGCGTGCCAGCAGTTCATCGATAAAGCGGTCAGGGATGCGCGCCATGGTTCAAGCATGCCACCGGTGGGCCGAAAGCGGGCTGGCCGGGCCCTTCGCTGCACGAAAGCCGATCTGGGACAGGTTCGGAACCCACGGAAGGAAGTCGGCCGCGCCCGGTTCCCCGGGTGGGCAGCCCTCGTGTCGCTGCCGGGTTCAGCCCAGTCGGGCCTTGACGCGCGCCGACAGCGCGCCCATGTCCGCACGACCAGCCACCCGGGGCTTGAGAATGGCCATCAGCTTGCCCATGTCGCGGGCGCTGCTGGCGCCCGATTCGGCCATGGCGGCCTCGATCAGCTTGTCCAGCTCCGACGGATCCAGCGGGGCCGGCAGCCAGCCTTCGAGTTCGAGGATTTCGTACTGCTCCTGCGCCGCCAAATCCTCGCGTTGCGCCGCCTGATACTGGGCGAGCGAATCGCGGCGCTGCTTGAGCATTTTTTCCAGCACCGTCAGCACCTGGGCATCGTCAAGCTTGATTCGCTCATCCACCTCGCGCTGCTTGATTGCGGCCAGGGCCAGACGCAACACACCGAGCCGCTGCTTGTCGCCCGCGCGCAGCGCGGACTTCATGGCTTCGGTGATCTGATCTTTCAGTGCCATGTCGGTAGGCAGGCTGACCAGCCTGCGCGATGGCGCGACTCAGTAAAGGCGCGTCTGGCGGGCGCTGTCGCGGGAAACGCGACGGGCTTGCCGCTTGACGGCCGCAGCGCGCTTGCGCTTGCGTTCCTGGGTCGGCTTTTCATAGAACTCGCGCTTGCGGGTTTCGGCCAGCACGCCGGCCTTCTCGCACGTGCGTTTGAAGCGGCGGAGAGCGACCTCGAATGGCTCGTTCTCGCGCACCTTGACGTTCGGCATGGGTACTCCGGTTAGACTGCCCGTACTACGGGCGAGCCGGAGAGTATAGCGTGGCCGCGGCGTGCGTTTCAAAGGCGGTGCTGGGCGTCGAAACCTCGTGCGATGAGACGGGCGTGGCCGTGTACCTCCATCCCGACGGACTGATCGCGCACCGCCTCTACAGCCAGGCAACGATGCATGCCGAATTTGGAGGCGTGGTGCCCGAGTTGGCGAGTCGTGACCACGTGCGCAAGCTGCTTCCGCTGGTGATGGCCACGATGGCGGATGCCGACCTCACCCTGCAACAGCTGGGCGGCGTGGCTTACACGGCCGGCCCCGGCCTCGCCGGTGCGCTGCTGGTCGGTGCCGGCGTCGCTTGTGCGCTGGCTTGGGCCTTGCGCATCCCCGCTATCGGCGTCCACCACATGGAAGGACACCTCCTTGCTCCGTTGCTCGAGACCGATCCACCGGATCCGCCATTCGTTGCGTTGCTGGTATCCGGCGGCCACAGCATGTTGGTCCACGTGCGGGCGGTGGGGGACTACGAACTGCTCGGCGAAACGCTCGACGACGCCGCTGGCGAGGCATTCGACAAGACCGCGATGCTATTGGGCCTACCCTATCCCGGTGGGCCGGCGCTGGCGGCGCTGGCGGAGCACGGACGGCCCGATGCCTACGCATTCACGCGCCCGCTGCTGGACCGTCCGGGACTGGACTTCAGCTTTTCGGGGCTGAAGACCCAGGTCATGCTGGCCTGGCGGCGAAGCGACTGCAGCGAGAGCGTCCGTGCCGACGTTGCGGCCAGTTTCCAGGCTGCCGTCGTCGAAACCCTCGTCGAGAAGTGTCGCCGTGCCTTGGCCCGTGTCGGCAGTCGGCGCCTGGTGGTCGCGGGGGGGGTCGGCGCCAACCGGGCCTTGCGAGCGGCGTTGGCTGAGGCCGGAGCGCACCGCGGCTTTCGAACCTGGTTTCCGCGCCCCGAGTTCTGCACCGACAACGGGGCCATGATCGCCCACGCGGGGGCACTGCGCTTGGCCGTCGGACAGCATGAGGACCAGTCGATACGCGTTCATCCGCGTTGGCCGCTCGAGAGCATGGTCCCGCTCGTGGCCTGATTCACCTCTTCGCCAAGGGTCCGTCCTACCGTCCGTCATGCACTCGAGATGAACATGCCTGCTCGCGATCGCATCTATCTCCGTGGACTGGAAATCCACGCCGT
>JAKAEJ010000051.1 GCA_021818335.1 Pseudomonadota bacterium
GCTGCGCCGGCCCAGCGCCCAGTTCCACACGAACCGCGTCGCGCCCATGAGTTGCGCCAGCGTGCGCGCCTGCACCCGATTGGGATACACGCGCATGCGGTAGGCGCGTTCGATCGTGGCGGTCGCGGCTTCGCTCATGGGCCGATTCCACCACGGACCCGTCGCAGGGCATGAGACGAGAAGCTGCAGCCCCCGGACGTCCGCCTCGCGGGCCGCGATTGCCAGGACGGCTGCACGGCCTCGCTGCGCGAACGCTCCGCACGACTCAGGCCGGCGGGGGCGTCAGCGTCCTGCTTCCTTCAGCGCCGCGACCATCCAGACAGGCGCGCCGGGATGCGCTCGATCACGGGGAAATCCGTGCGCCAGATCAGCGAGCCGTAGCCGAAGACCCACGCGGGATCCTCCAGCGTCCGGGGTTGACTTCCGGCTTCGCCGACCGGCCTCGGAGGGACGGTCATGGGAGGTAGATCATCCGTCGCGTCATGCCGCCGTCGGCGATGAAGTTCTGTCCGGTGATGAATCGGGCTGCATCCGAAAGCAGGAAGACTGCAAGCGCGCCGATGTCCAGGGGCGTTCCCACGCGGCCAGCCGGGTGTTGCGCATGGTCGGCGGCGCGCAGCCTTGCCGCCCGGCGCCGGCCCGGTCCCTTCCACGCGGATGTCTCGATCCAGCCGGGACTGATGGCATTGACACGCACGTCTGGTCCCAGGCTGACCGCCATGGCATGCGTCAGCGCCAGGAGGCCGCCCTTGCTGGCGGCGTAGGCCTCGGAGTCCGGCTCCGACTGCAGAGCCCGCGTCGAGGCGATGTTGATGATGGCGCCCTGCGCCGACCGCAGCGCCGGCAGTGCGTGCTTGCTGCACAGCATGGCGCCCGTTAGGTTCGTGGCGAGCACGCGTTGCCAGTGCTCGAGCTGCAGCGTTGCCAGCGGACCTCCATGCGGTTCCGCGATGCCGGCATTGTTGACCAGCCCGTGAATGTGGCCGAAGCGTTGCCTGATTGACCGGATCCACCGCGCCACGGCCGCTTCCCGGGATACGTCGACGCGGCTGAAAAATGCGCGCGCGCCGACATCCCAGTCCCGCAAGCAGTCGCGCCCCGCGTCGCGATCAATATCGCCGATGGCAACCATGCCACCAGCGCCGAGTACTGCCTGGGCGATGCCGCGGCCGACACCCTGCGCGCCGCCGGTCACCAGCACGACGCGATCCAGCAATGGCCGGGGGTCTGGAGCCGATATGGGCGGCGCCCCGGGCTTGGTGCGCTTTCGCATTCGCGGCCTGTCGTCAATGGCTGACGTGCGCGATCGACGCCACGCAGCGGTTGCCGCCGCTCTGCTTGGCGTCGTACATGGCCCGGTCCGCTTCGCGGATCAGTTGCTGCGCCTCGACGCCATGCTCGGGAAAAACCGCGATGCCGATGCTCGCCGAGACCTGCAGGGTCCTCCCTGCTACCTCGAATGGGCGGTTCAAGGCTACTCGGATCTTTTCACCAACGAGCAAGGCATGATCCGTTTGCTTGATGCCCGCCAGCAGGAGCACGAATTCATCGCCACCCATCCGGCAGGCGGTATCCGATTCGCGCACGCAACCGCGCATGCGTCGTGCGACGTCCTTGAGCAACGCGTCGCCGGTGTCATGCCCGCACGTGTCGTTGACCGCCTTGAACGCATCCATGTCCAGGTACAGCACGGCGAGATATTCCCCTGCATCGCGCGCGCTGGAAAGCGCCGACGCAAGGCGCTGCTCGAACAACGACCGGTTGGGCAACCCGGTCAGCGCGTCGTGCTGGGCGACGTGGCGGAGCCAGGTTTCGCTCTGCTTGCGCTCGATCGCGGCCGCGATCTGCGTCGACACGAATTGCAGCAGCTGTTGGTCGCGCTCGCTGTAGGAAATGTCGCCCGTGTAACTTTGCACCACGAGCGCGCCGATGACGCGATGGCGAATGCTCAACGGGACGCCGAGCCAGTGCGTCGGCATCGTGCCGACCGGGCAGGTATCGTCCACGGTCACAGGTTCGGAATCGGGGGTCAGCAGTAGTGGCTTGCCGGAGCGGATGACCTCGCCCGTGAGCGTGCCGGCCTCGAGCGGCATTGGTCCCGGTGGATCGTCATGTGCGTCGACGAAATAGGGAAAGCTGATGGTTTTTCCTTCGGGCTCCAGGAGCGCGACGAAAAAATTCTGCGCCGGCAACAGGCCATGGATGATTTCATGGATCCGGCGGAACATCGACAGCAGGTCCGCGGCCGTATGCGCCGCTTCGGAAATGGCCAGCAGGGCGCCCTGGATTGCTTCGGCGCGCTTGTGCTCGGTGATGTCCCGCGCCACGCCGATGCGGTAGCCATCGGCTTCCGACCAGCGCGCAGTCCACATGATGTGGACGATGCGGCCGTCCTTCCGCAGGTACCGGTTCTCGAAGTGGTTGATTGGTCGACCGGCAAGGACCGCAGTCGCCGCGGCCCGCGTACGCGCCAGGTCGTCGGGGTGGATCAGGTCGAAGATCACGCGGCCGATCAGTTCCTCGGGCGAATAACCGAAGATGTGCTCGCACGCCGCGTTGACATAGACGAACCGGTCTTCGCCGTCGACCACGCAAACGGCGTCCATCATCTGGTCAAGGACGTGCTCCAGACGGGGGGCTGCCGGGGTCATCATGTGCGCAATGTGCCAGCGGACGCGCCATTTTGCATCTGCCCCGGCCCCTTTCAGGTCTCCTAGGCCCATTCAAACCGGCCTGTCGAGCAGTCCCCGCGCCCCGAGGCGGGTGCGCGCTCCGGTGCTGGCCATGCGACCGGGAGTCTCGCCCCCCCCCGGACGGTGGTGCTCAGGCTCCGCGTGGGGCGCAATTCGGCATGTCGTGCAGGCCCCGGTCACCCGGCGCCGCGCGACCAGGATGCGACGGCGGCCACTAGGCACACCACGGTGGCGAACACGAAGGCCTCGACCAAGCCGGCATGGAAGGGCCGGGTAATCAGGTTCGCGAAGAACGCGTGGCCCGTCAGGATGGCCCGGTCGCCAGCGGGGATGCGCGCCAGCACGGTCGTGCCGACCAGCGCGCGCACCGGGTTGTAGCCGAGGAATGCCGCGAAGAGGATCGAGATGGGGGGTTGGGCGCCGACCCGCGCCGCGATGTCGGGCGGAATGCCGTGCTGCGTCAGTCCCTGCACGAGCGTCGTCGCGAGCGTGGACGACAAGCCGATGATCATCAGCGTGAAAAAAATGCCGATCGAAAGGACCTGCGCCGAATTCTGGAAGGTGGCGTTCATGCCGCCGCCGGCGCCGCGGTCCCGAGCCGGCAGGCTGTTCATGACCGCTGCCCGGTTGGGCGCGGCGAAGGCCCCCATGCCGATCCCGTTGAGGAAAAGGATTGCGGCGAAGGTCGGATAGTCAAAGTCAATGGGCAGTCGCATCAGCAGCAGGAAGCTGGCTGCTGCGATGACCATGCCGCCGGTGGCGAAGTGGCGGGCGCCCCAACGGTCCGAGAGATGCCCGGCGAGCGGGCCTGACAGCATGAATCCGGCCGTCAGCGGCAGCATGAATATGCCGGCCCACAGGGGCGTCTGCGAAAAGCTGTAGCCATGCAGGGGCAGCCAGATGCCCTGTAGCCAGATCACCAGCATGAACATGAGTCCGCCCCGGCCGATGGCCGAAAGGAACGTCGAGAGGGAGCCGAAGGTGAAGGCCTTGAGGCGGAACAGCCCGAAGCGAAACATGGGCTGCGGCACGCGTTGTTCGACCAGCGCGAAGGCAAACAGCGCGGCGAGCCCGGTCAGCAGCAGGGTGAGGACGGGACCGCTGCTCCAGCCCATGGCATGGCCATCGGCCGGTTCGATCCCGTAGGTGATGCCCATCATCAGGAGGATCAGCCCCAGCGCGAAGGTCACGTTGCCCGCCCAGTCCACGCGGGCATGCTGTCGTTCGGCGAGTTCCTGGAGTTTCCAATAGGACCACAACGTGCCGAACAGGCCGAAGGGCACCGAAACCAGGAACACCAGTCGCCAGTCGACGGCGGCAAGGAGACCGCCGAGCACGAGGCCGATGAACGATCCGCTGATGCCGGCAATGTTGTTGATGCCCAGTGCCAGGCCGCGCTGATGCGGCGGAAACGCGTCGGTGAGAATGGCGGCCGAATTGGCGACGAGGAATGCAGCGCCGATACCCTGGACGATTCGAAGGATGATCAGCCAGTCGGCTCCGGGGCGGCCCGTGAAAGGGTCCACCGCCAGGGCGAGCGACGCGACCGTGAAGATGGCGAACCCGAGGTTGTACATGCGTACGCGGCCGTACAGATCGCCGAGGCGGCCCAGGCTGACCACCAGGACGCTGCTGACGATCAGGAAACCCAGGATCATCCAGAGAAGGTAGAACGAATTGCCGGGGTCCAGCGGGTTCAGGCGGATGCCACGGAAAATCTCGGGCATGGCGATCAACATGATCGAGGCGTCGATTGTGGCGAGCAGGACCGCGATGGTCGTGTTGGAGAGCGCGACCCACTTGTAATGCGGGGATACGGTCGGGGGGCGGCCATGCGGATGCGCGGTCGTCGCGCTCGCCGCAGCCGTTCCCACGGCCGGCGCAGGCGCCGGGTCGCGCCCGCTCATGGACGAGCCGCGCTGGCGCGATGATCGAGCAGGGCGAGGAATTCGACCGTGGAACCCGTTTCGCCAAGGCGCGGGAAAATCCGCGCGACGCTATTCTCGTGGGCCTCCAGGCTCAGGTCGGTCATCGCGTCGGTGGCCAGCGCGACGTTGTAGCCGAGTTCATGGGCCTGGCGGGCAGTCGATTCCACGCCGATGCTGGTCGCGATGCCGGCGAGCACGATCTGCGTGACGCCCAGCGCGCGCAGGCGTGCATCAAGGCCCGTCCCGGTAAAGGCACCCCAGGTGTGCTTGGTGACGCGGATGTCCCCGGGGTGTACCCCGAGTACTTCCGCCAGATCGGTCCAGTCCGGCGGCAGGTCGCCGAAGCTGCGGGCTTGCTCGGTACGCCCCGGGGCGCCGCCCGCGACATTGACGAGCACGACCGGCGAACCGTGCTGGCGCCAAGCGGCTGCCAGCGCGGCCGCATGGGCCAGCACGCCTCCGACGGGGTGTGCCGTGGGTCGGGACAGGATGCCCTTTTGCAGATCAATGACGACGAGCGCGCTGTGCGAATCCAGGATACTGAGGGTCACGGAACCTTCTCCACGGGCCGGCCCTTGCCGGCAACTGACCGGGCTTGGAGTGACGGACGGAGCGGAGGTTCCCGGCGGGGGCGTGGCGTGGCCGGGCGCGCAGATGGCGATGCCGGTGTTCGTGCAGGATCCTGCGACGAAACAGGCCGTCCTCGCGCATCGCGTTGTCCCATGGGTTGCAGTATGCTGCGGGCCATGGGCGCTGATCGGGCCCGGCAGGACCAAGTCGTCGACGGGTCAATCCAGGGCGATCGCCATGTCGCGTCGGTTCGCAGGTTGCCAGGGGATCATCCGCCGAGCGTGCGCCGCGCTCGCCTGCGTTACGCTGGGGGTCGCCGCGATCCACGCGGACCCGCCGCCCCCGCCGTATCCGGGACACCGAGCCATCCAGCGCCCGCTCAAGGCGATTCGTCCGCCGCGGAGCAGTACGTCGTGGTAGGCACGCATCTCCTCCCGCGCTATTGGCATGAGACGGCGGCGACGCCGTCGCTGCCTCCGCGCAACATCCTGGCGCAGAACCCGATGGGCTGCGTTGCGGTCAGTATCCGCATCGAGCCGGACGGGACGCCGCATCAGATCCAGATCATCAAGGCCTGGTGTAAACCCATGCTGCCCGTCTACGTCCAGATGATGGATGCGCGGGTCGTGCATGCGTTGCGTGGTGCGCACTTCGTGCCTGGCTCGATCAACGCGCAACGCCGACCCGTATACAGCTATGTCGTGCAGGCCTATTTCGAGCAGAGCGCCTACAGTCTCCACCCTTCCCGCTACACGCAGCAACGCATACGGATGAAGAGCGCGTATTTGCAGCGCTTGTGCCACGTACCCCGTTTCGTGGCGCGCATTGCGCGGGCGGTCGGCACGGGCGCGCCGACGCCGGAGTGATCCCGATGCCAGCGACCCGTTCCATGCGAATCGCCTTGGGACCCTCTGGCTTGCTTGGCGCCATGTGCACCCAACCGGTCCGTATGGCTCGATTGCAGCAAATGCAGCGACATCCGGCGTGAATGCGTCGGCGATCTTGAAGAACTCAGCCGGCTGATTGACGACCCCGATGGCCGGGGGGCTTGGGTCCCCGGCGACGGTTTGATGACCTTGGAAAGGAACACAGCGATGTCGACGGGCGGGCCGCGCACGCAGTCCTCGGGAGTCCTGGCCATGTCCCAGGGCGATTCGCCGCCGTCCCGGACGATCGAGACCGCGGTCGACCAGGTGCGGGCCTTGTTACCCACGATTCCCGTGGGCCTGATCGGCAGCCTGCTCCCAGCCGTCGTGATGGCATGGCTATTCCACAACCAGGTCTCGCGCATGGCGCTCGCGACCTGGCTTGTGTCGATGGCCCTCGCGCATATGGGCCGCTTGTTGGTGTGGTTTGCCGCACGCCATGACCCGGACTTCGGGCCCCATGCGCGGCGATGGCTTGGGTGGCTGCGCCTCACGGCGCTGGCGCTCGGCCTCTCGTGGGCCATTTTGCCCGCCGCCATTGCACCCTCTTCGCCCTTTGACGAACTGCTGGTCACCGCGCTGGTCATTGCGGTGACCGGTACGGGCATGGCGCAGCAGTCCGCGGATCTTCCATCCGCGCTTGGCTTCATCCTGCCTCCAGCCATCCCGACGGCGATTCGGATCGTCGGATCGCCGGACCTGCTACTGCAGAGCGTTGGGTTTCTCGTCGTCCTGTATTTCATCTACCTGGTCTTGGCGGCCCGACGTCTTCATGCTTCCTTTCAGGAGCTGTCGCGACTTCACACCCGGGCAACGACGCAGTCGCTCCATGACGTCCTGACCGGGCTGCCGAATCGCTTCGCATTGGACCTGCGGCTGCAGGAGGCCGTGATCCGCGCAGCCCGCAACGAGACGGAAGTCGCAGTCGCGTATGTCGATCTCGATGACTTCAAGCAGGTCAACGACCAGTTCGGCCATGAGGCAGGCGATACCTTGCTGCGCGCCGTCGCGGACCGCTGGCGCGTAGCGCTGCGCGAGTCGGAAATGATTGCCCGGCTTGGCGGTGACGAGTTCGTCCTTGTGATCGAAGGCCTCGACCCAGCGCAACTCATGGTTCAGTTGAACGCCATATTCAAGCGGATCGAAGGCGCCATCGCGGCGCCGTTTCCGATCGCCCCCGAAACGTCGGTGCAGGTCGGCATGACCATGGGCGTGGCGCGATATCCGGTTGACGGTACAGACCCCGACGAACTCGTTCGTCGCGCTGACGCGGCCATGTACCAACTCAAGCAGAGGAAGGGCGTGCGCGAAACCTGGTGGCAGCTCGGCACCAACGAGATGTCCGCCGAGTCGCGGAGCCCTGGCCATGATCCCTATGGCATCGAAGCCGGACTCATCCTCGGCGAGTATGGGAATCTGATTGAATCGATCAATCGCGCGTTCATCGAATCGTTCTACAGGGATCTGGATTCGGATCCGGCGGCAAGCGCCCTGCTCAAGGGCCTCGACCAACGGCAATTTGAAGCTTTGAAGCAGCGCCAGCAGGCCTACTTGCGCTACCTCGTTGCCCCGAGCACGAGCCTGCAGGCTTTGGTCGCGAGAGCACGACACGTTGGAACGGTCCATTACCTGGGCGGCGTCAGCGGCTCGATGATTGCACGCAGTTCGGTTCGTTACCGGGCGCTGCTGGGCGAACACCTGGCTGCCGCGCGGCTCCTGCAGGCGCGCCGGCACGAAGTGCTCGCCGTGATCGATAGCCGGTTGCAGGATGAGTTGCAGGCCCAGTTTACGGCAGGTGAGGAGACAGGACGGCTCTACCTGGGCGTCCTGACCCGGCCTCGGCCCCACCCGAACATCCTCTGGCCGGACGCGGTGCAGGATGAACTGAGCGTCCTGGCAGCATTGCCCGGCATTGTTGTCGTGGCACTGCGGCGACTGAACCGCGACGGCCAGCTCGTGGTGGAGCACAGCGCGTGCTCCCCGGGATCCAGCGTTCCAGAGACGTTCTTCGACACCAGTGCTGCGCCCCATCTCGACCCTGGATCGGTCACGGGTCAAAGCACGACCTCGGTGGCGTGGCGGACCCAGTCCATCGAGCGGGTGGACTCCTGGTCATCCGATCCGCGCGTGGCGCCGTGGCGGGAGGAAGGAATGGGCGCTGGAATCCACTCGCACGTCTCGATCCCGTTTGCGGGAACCGACGCTCATGTGGCCGGCGTGTTGACGATCTATGGCGCGCAGTCCGGGCAGTTTGCCTCCCTCTGGATGCAGCAGTGGAGCGCGAGCGTGCAACACCGCATGGAATCGGTTTGGGCCCTGTGCGGGGCGCGGCCTTCCGGATCGGCCCTCCCTGAGCCCAAGGCGCTTCGTTACAAAGAGCAACTCTTTTCGGGGGGCTTGGAGATGCACGTGCAGCCCATCCTGAACTTGCGGACGGGGGGCATCGACAGCGTGGAGGCGCTGGCACGGCTGCGCATGCCCGATGGCGAAGTCGTCTCCCCGGCGATCTTCCTCCCCTCGCTCGGTGACATCGAGTTGGATCGGGTGTTTCGTGCGGGCCTCGACCAGGCGCTTGACGCTTTGCAGGTCTGGGATCGGCGTGGCTTGCGGCTTGGCATGTCCGTCAATTTGTCGCCCTCGACGCTGTTCGACCCGGAGTGCGTGGCGTGGGTCCGCGAATCGCTTGATCGCCACGCGATCGCTCCGTCGAGGCTGAATCTTGAACTGCTCGAGACGCAGGCCGAGGGTCTCGAAGCACAGCGCGACGCCATCGAGCGCCTCCGGAACGTGGGCATTCGTGTTTCGATGGACGACCTCGGGGCCGGCTACAGCAGCATCGAGCGGCTGTCCCTGTTTCGGTTCGATTCCATCAAGATCGAGCAGACCCTCGTCCGGAGGATTTACGTTGATCCCGCCGAGGCGGTAACGCTGGTCGGCACGCTGATCCTGCTCGGCGCGGACCTGGGTCGTAGCATCGTTGTCGAGGGCGTGGAAGATCCTTCCATGCTCGAGGTCGCCGCGGTTCTCGGGGCCAAGTACGCGCAGGGATATTCCATCGCCGCTCCCATGCCCGTCGACCGCTTTCCCGATTGGCTGGGCCAATTCGCCGCGCCGTTCAAGTCGGGCGACGAGCACTTGCACACCTATGCAGGCGCACTTGCGTTCCACTGGCGCTACATCCATTTCAACCACAACCATCATCCTGCGCAGGCATCGACCTGCCCGTTGGGCTGGTTCCTCAGGCAGAAGGGGTTTGCGGGCACGGAGATCGATCGTGCGCATGACTGCGTCCATAGCGGAACCCGGGAAGTCGCCGAGGCATCGGCGCAATTGATGGACTGGCTAGCAGGCCAAGTGAAGGCCAGCCGTCCAAGCTAGAGCGTCGATGCGGAATGCGACTCGGCTGGTTCAGCGCCCGGCAGCCCGGCGTCCCATGCGCTTCGGCGGCCCGGCGGTGCCTATCGTGCCGGAGCAGCACGAGTTGCTGCGGCGCCGTCGGTCAAGCGCCGCATGGATCGAGCCATCCTTTTCCCCGAACGGATCGATGGCCTGGCGATCCGCGCGCTGCAAGCGGGTCGTCCCGCGCGCGAGCGCCGCTCCGTCGCGTGCGAAGCCGCGGCAATGGGGCAGCGCGGCCGGCAGGCGACGATCCCAGAGGCGTCGCCATGGCACGGCGGCAGGTGCAGCGCATTGCCCGCCCCCGGATGCCCACCGTGCGAAGCGCAGGATGAGCGGCGCCAGTCGGCGAGTCCGACCGCCAGGCGCCGGATTGGCTGCGCAGGCTACTGAATCGTGATGAGCGCCCGCTTGCCGCTGCTGACGCGATCAATCAGCTCGTTGAAGGGATCGACCCCGGACTGATAGGGCTTGCCTGTGACGGTTACCACCACCGTGCTGTCCCCGTTCTTGAGCGGATACTTGGCGAGGTAAAGTGGCCTCTCGTCCTGCTGCTTCCCGTCCTTGGCGCGCGCGAACACACCGATCTCGATCGGGATGTCGAGGGGTACCCGGGTCTCTTGGCCCTTGCCGGTCGCGTCGTACTCGGCAGCATGGACGTGCAGCGTGACCTGATACTGTCCATTGGGTAACTGTTTCGCCGTGGCCGAGACCATCCGGTCTTCGAACAACGTGATTCGATCAAAGAAATCGCGGACGAGGTTGAGATTGCCAGGTCCTGCGACGGCGCGCAGGTCGGCAAGCAGGTCATGCGTGTCGGTATACGGCGGCTGCTGGAAGCGGACATGGTCGAGCCACGTGCGCAGCGCTGAATCGACCTTATTTTCACCCAGATAATCCTGGAGCGCGTAGAAGATCACCGCGCCCTTGTCATAGTCGATGTAGTCCTGCTGCTCGTCGACGCGCGCCAAGGGCAGTTCCCGCACGCGCTCGCCGGCGCGACCCGCCAGGTACTGGTCCAATTCGTATTTCAGGAACTTCCGCATCGCCAGTGGCCCGTAGAGGTGCTTGAGCACCATCATCGAGGAGTACTGTGCGAGGGATTCGCTCAGCATCGTCGCGCCGCGCACATCCGCGCCGATGGCCTGGTGGGCCCACCACTCGTGCGACGTCTCGTGCGCCGTGACGTAGGTAACGTAATCGATGTCGCTCGGCTTGCGCAGGTCCTGCAGCATGAAGCGGTGCGAATAGGGGATCGTGCCCGGGAAGGTCTGCGCATAGGTCGCGTAACCCGGGAATTCCACGATCCGCAACTGCCGGAACTGGTAGGGCCCGAAATGCTTGGTGCAGTATTCGAGCGCGTCCGCCATGGCCGCGAGCGCGCGCTTGACGTTGTAGGGGTGATGACCGACGTAGTAGACCGCCAGCGACACGTTGCGCCACTTGGCGCGGGCAATCCTGAACCGTGACGACTGGAAGGAGAAGAAATTGAGGGTGGGGGACTGAAGCGCGTACCGGAAGTAGCGTCGGTCACCCTTGGTCCAGCTTTGGAGCAGATGGCCGGGCGCGAGCGCGATTTGATCGGCGCTGGTCGAAAGCGTGGCTGAAAAGTTCACCCAGTCCGAATCGCAGCTGATGTAGGTGTTGGCGCGCGCGGCCCTGTCGGAGCGCGCGAACATGCGTCGGGCGGGAGGCAGGCCATATCGACGCCGCTGGTTGTTGTCGGTCAGCTCGCGGCTGGTGTCGTAGCAGAACTGCGGGAAGAACTCGTTGGTGAAGAACGTGCCGTTCTGGACGACCTGTTCCCCGGTCGGCTCGTTCGAAAAGCCGGGGTAGGCGGCCTGTTCGTCGAACGCGAAAGTCATGGAGGCGCCCGCAGCCAGCGGTTTCGCCAGCCTGTAGAGATAGAAACCCTGGTGCGCATTCGCAATTTCAGGCGTGTGAGCCGGAAAGTGCAGGGCGAAGTGGAACTCGCGGGTGGATAGGACCGGCATCTGCACCAGCAGTTCATCGATCGGGTGGTGATGCTTGTTGACGAGCGTGTACTCGCCATGGACGTCGACGCGCCGATCGGCCGGATACATGGCGACGTTGACGTTGAGGGTGGTGATTCGTGGCTGGGCGAGGAACTGGTACTTCTTGTAGGCCTTTTCGTAGTTCGCAGCCAGGCGCAACCGGTCGTCGTGGGTCCTATAGCGGTACAACCCATGCGTGTTGTGGAACAGGTAGGCGCCGATCCCCACGAACGCCAGCAGCGCCGCCCCCATCAGTGCCCGTGTCGGGACATTGAATCGCTGCGCGGCGATGCGGCCTCGCTCGCGCCAGGTGCCCGGAGTCCCGCGCACGCGGAACAGGGCGGCCAGTACCATGAGTGCGATGCCCAAGCAGTACCAATACGCGTTGAACCAAACATTGCCGATCCAGAACGTACCGAAGCCATTGATGGCCGAATAAGGCGTTGACGGTGCGCTGCCCGGAACGAACAGATTGTCGGCGAAATGGAATTGCCCCAGCGTGATCAGCCCGACCATGAACGCGACGATCAGGCCGTACCCGGCGAACTTGTTGCTGGCGAGTGTCTGCAGCACGACTGCAAGGAGGGCGAACCAAGTGAATTGCAGCAGGTTCAGGCCCAGGAACTTCAGGTAAAGCAGGGGCTGCAGCTGATGGAAGCCGTGCGCCAGCTGGTAGACCATGCAGTACAAAGAGCCAGCCAGCAGGAAGACCGCAATCACGATCACGAGCGCGGCAAATTTCGAAAGCAGTGGGATCCAGTCGGGCGTGGGCAACGCATCCATGACCTCGTGGACGCGCATCGATTGGTCGCGCCAGACCAGTTCCCCGGCATAGAACCCCAGGATGATCCAGAGCAGCCACTGGTAGCTGCCTTTGATCGCGCCGGCCATGATTTCGGTGACGGGATAGATATGCGTCCCGAAGTTCTGGCCGGCGAAGGTCAGGTAGCCGCCCAGGTCGAAGAGTCCGGCGAGCAGGATCACGAGGAAGGTCGTGCTGCCGAACACGGCGACGGCATCGAAGCGCACCAGGGCGCCGAACTGGCGGAGCCGGCTCCACCATCCACTGCGCAACGTGACCTCCGGCGCGGTTACGACCGTGCCGGGCGGGGACGCGGGCGTGGCATCGGCGAGTGGGCGCCGGCGACGAAGCCATCGGATCCCTTCGCGGTCCGGCTTGAAGAGCATCACGCTGGCGACGAGCAGCACGATGGCGACGCAAAGCCAGACGAGGCGATTCTCCGCCAGCAGGCCGGTGAGGGTCGGAACGCGGCTGTTCTGGTCGGCGGCCGTCCAGTAGCGCGTGGCGAGTTGCAAGGCGACGCCGCCAAACGGATCCCTGAGCGCGGCTGCGTGATGGTGGGCGAGATTGCCCCGCCCGAGGGCCAGGCTCGCGACGAAACGCAACACGAAGAATCCGATGACGCCGAGGTACGTACCCAGCATCGAGCGCGTGAGGGTCGCGAGCAGCAGGAGCAGCGCGCTCAGGAAGAACAGATTGGGCAACACGATGACGCCGAGAGCCCACGCGTACGCGGCCCACGGCGTCGGGCCAAGCCGCGCAGGGTCCAGCCAAGGCATCAGCGAACCGATCCAAAGGCCCAGCGCGACCGCAAGCAGCACGAGGACGCTGGTCAGCCAGCCGGCCACGAAGCGGCCACCGAGATAGGCGCTGCGGGTGATGGGCGTGGCGAACATCATGTCGGACGTGTTCGACGCGAAGTCGCGCAATGCCGCGCCGGCGACGAAGACGGGAATCAGGAACAGGCCGATGACCGAGAAGATGGTCAGGGTGTTGATGACGACGAACGGGGCGTTGCGATGGATGTTGCCGATGCCGCCGCCGATGGTCACCGTGTCTGAGGCGGTCGCGCCAAAGGCGAGTGCCGCGAACATGAGCGCCACCATCCAGAACAGTGGGCTGCGCAACTGCTGGCGCAGTTCGAGCCGGAAGATTTCGCGGAACATGGTCAGGCGGCCCGCGCCGTGGCGGCCTGATGCAGTTGCCCGAAGTAGACATCCTCGAGATCGGGAGCGATGCATTCGAAGCCTGCCTCCGGCAGGCTGTCGGCGAGCACGTGGATCAAGGTGGCTCCACCGGAGAGGCGCGTGGACAGGACCGTGAAGCGCGCCTGGTACTCATGGAGCGCACCCTTGTCGACGATCCGGCGCCAGACGCGTCCTTCCAGCGCGCGGATCGTCTCGCGCGGTTCGCCGCTGAGGCGCACCCGGCCCTCGGCGATGATCGCCATGCGCGGGCACAATTCGCTGACGTCCTCCACGATATGCGTCGACAGGATCACGACCACGCGCTCGCCGATTTCGGCCAGCAGGTTCAGGAAGCGTTGCCGCTCTTCGGGGTCGAGCCCCGCCGTGGGCTCATCGACGATGATGAGCTTCGGATTGCCGATCAACGCCTGGGCGACGCCGAACCGTTGGCGCATGCCACCGGAGAACCCACCGAGCTTGCGCTTGCGAGCATCGTAGAGATTGACCTGGCGCAACAACGCTGCAACCAGCTCGCGCCGCTCGCCGCGATGCGTAATGCCTTTGAGGACGGCGAAGTGATCCAGCATGGCCTCGGCGCTGACCTTCGGGTAGACCCCGAATTCCTGGGGCAGATAGCCGAGCAGGCTCCGGGTGGTCATCTTGTCCGCGAGCACGTCCAGGTCGCCGAGCCTGATGCTTCCGGAGTCGGGTTCCTGCAGCGTCGCAATCGTGCGCATCAACGTGGACTTGCCCGCTCCATTGGGTCCCAACAGGCCGAACATCCCGTTGGGAATGTCGAGCGAAACGTCCGTGAGCGCGCGCACGCCGTTGGCGTAGGTCTTGCAAAGGTTGCGGATGGTCAGCATGGCTCCACTCCCGCCGTATGCGTTGGTGAGGATCGGATGGTTCGTCGCTTCCGCGGCGCTCGCCGGCCGCGGCACGGAAGCGGATTCGCATGGGCATCGGTGCGATGCCCGGGTTCATGGGCGCTTTCGGGTCGTGCGACGGGGCACGCCAGGGTTCCGTGATCGTCCATCGTCATCCTCCCTGGACAGCGGCATGCGTTTCATTTTCCGGCCCGCCTTCGCGGCGAGCCGTCGGCGATCAGTGGCCCGGCTGCGGCCGGGCGTCTCTTAGGGTGCCAGCTTAGTACATCCCCGCCGAGCCTGTGGACGCGCGGCTGTAGTCCCCTTGGCGGTGCTGGACCCTCTGCGCGGGAAGGGTTCCGTCGTGCGCAGCGGGGAGGGCCCCGGACGACGGTTCGACGTGCCCTGTAAGGGAAGAGCGGCCCGACGGATTCCCGTCGTGACTGGTCAGGGGTGGTTGCCGGGGGGGGCGCCGTGGCGTTGGATCCAGCGCTAGCCG
>JAKAEJ010000052.1 GCA_021818335.1 Pseudomonadota bacterium
TTCCGATCTAGCAGGCGGTGTCCCAGGCGCTCAGCGAGCGATTGCCGAAACTGCAGTGGCGCTTCTTCCGTATCGACCCGGCGCATACCGGGCGCAAGGATTGCCAGCGCCAATACTCCTGCGCCGGCAAGTTGGGCAGGCAACGGATTGCCCGCATGCTCCGCCCGAAGCACCCAATGACCAGCGGCCAGGAGCATCGCGAGGATGAACCAGAACGCTGCTCGGGCATGATGGCTGGCCCGCAAGTTGAGCCATGCCGTGGCGGTCAGGAGCAGTGCCAGCAGTTGATAGCACCACTCAAGGTGCACCATGTTGATCTCCCGAGTCGCATGACGCGCTGTCGCCACCGGCCCTGCGTCTGCGTGCAAACCAGTACACGCGGAGCGCATGGAGGAAGAATGCCGCCAGCGCCGTCGGCAATGCCCACAGCGCAATGTGCAGCGGTGACAGGGTGATCCCTTGCTGCGCATAGAAACCGTGGATCAGTAGCACTCCCCCCAGTGCGATGAAAACGTCTTCCCCGAAAAATAGGCCGATGTTGTCGGTAGCTGCTGCTAAGGCCCGCACGTCCATGGTCTGGTGCGCATCGGCGGGTACAAGATCGCCGACGCCTTGTTCCCTTCTTGCGGCAGCTTCAGCCATGGGAGCCAACAGCGGGCGCACGGTCTGGGCCTGGCCCGCAACGTTAGTCAGGCCGAGCATGGACAGCAGCTGCCGCAGCGCCAGATACCCGATAAGCAACCTTGCCAGCGTCAGTCCGGCCATTTGACCAATCCACCTTCGCGCGTGCTCACGCAGCCCGGCGCGTTCAAGCAGGCCGATTGCGGGCAGCGTGACGACGTACAGCAGCAGTACGCGGTTGGCGCTGAAACTGGTTCCAAGCAGCTCAAGTACGCGCGCGGGCGAGAAGCCGGCCAGCAGGCCGCTGAGTATTCCGGCAACCACCACCACGGGAACCGGATTCCAGCGCCGGGCGAAACCCAGGATGACGAGCGCAACACCCAGAAGAGGCCATGCATTCATGGGTGTGCCCGCACTTTGACTCCCGCGGCCGCCAACGAAGCGTGGACCTTTTGCGCAATGACAGCCGCGTCGGCCCGGTCACCATGTACGCACAGGGTGTCGACGGAGACTGCCAGCAACTCACCGCCCGGGGTTGCCACTTGACCGCATGTCGCTATGAGGCGCGCCTGCTCCGCAGCCTGCTCGGGATCCAGAATCGATCCAGCCAGACCGCGCGGAAGCAAATGGCCGTCCTTATCGTACCCGCGATCGACGAACCCCTCGCGCAACGCGCGCAGGCCGTGCCTGGTAGCGGCGCGCGCCAAGGCACTACCATCTTGGGTCAGGATATAGAGCGACGCATCGAACGAGGTTACTGCGTCGGCGAATGCCCGCGCCAGCGCATCATCGGTGCCTGCTTGATGGTACAGGGCTCCATGCGCCTTCACGTGGTGCAAGCGTATGCCGGCACTCCGCGTGAACGCTCCGAGTGCACCCAGTTGATAGATGACGAGTGCATGGAGGTCCCCGGGGGTTATGTCCATGGAACGCCGCCCGAAGCCTTGCAGATCAGGCAGGGCGACATGGGCGCCAACGGCTACGCCATGATCCCGCGCCATGGCGACGGTGGCCCGCATGGTCGGCGGATCACCCGCATGCATGCCGCAGGCCACGTTGGCAGAGCTGATCCATGGCATCACCGCTTCGTCTTGGCCCATGCGCCATATTCCAAAGGACTCTCCCATGTCGCAGTTGAGATCAATGTCCTTCATGTGTGCTCCAGACGTCGTCGTACATGCGCCATGAGTTCGCTGCGGGCGCGTCGCCGTTCCTCCAGCAGCCGACGGGCCTCCGTGGCGCTGATCAGGGTGAAGCGTACCGCAGCGCCAGGGCGAGCCTGCGCGAGCCGCGCGTGGTCGGCCGCTGCAATGATGCCGATGCATGGGTAGCCACCACTCACGGGATGCTCGCCTAGCAGAATGATTGGCCGGCCATCGGGTGGAAGCTGTACGACACCTTCAACGAGCGGCTCGGATACGCATTCAAGCGAATGGCGGAAGCGCAACGGGCCGCCATCCAGGCGCAGGGCGACTCGGTCACTGGTGGCGCTGATGCGGAAGGGTTGTCGGCAAAGTACTTCCAGTGATTGCTGTTCCAATCGCGACAAGTCCCGTCCCGGGAGTAATCGTAGCGGCGACGCATCGGCGGTTCCGAACCATGGCCGCGGGTCCAACGACCAACGAGGCGCGTCCCTTGGCAGACGATCGGAGGGAGCTCCCACGGGCAAGCGATCACCTGCGTTCAGTGTGCGCGGCAGCGGTCCAAGCCTGGCATTCAAATCGGTCGAGCGGCTACCGAGGACACAAGGCAGGTCGATACCGCCGGCCATCGCCAGCCAAGCCCTCGTGCCAGTTCGCGCATGCGAGAACTCGAGGACTGAGCCCGCGAGTGCGCGATGGCTGCGCCAAGCTTCCAGCGACCGACCATCCAGGCGGGTGTCGAAAGGTGCGCCGCAGAGCGCGAATGCGACATCGGTTTCGAACTTCAAACGCGGGCCAGCGAGCGTGATCTCCAGTCCTGCGGCACCCGGCGGGTTTCCGACGAGGCTGTTGGCCAAAGAAAGTGCGTCTGGGTCTAAAGCACCAGCTCGCCCGACGCCGATCGCGCCGTACCCCACGCGCCCAAGGTCCTGAACGCTGCTGCAGAGACCGGCGGCAAGCACGGAAACCGTCATGCGTCGAGCTCGGAGCCGGCGCCCGCAGGGCCGGAAATGGGGACGAATCGCACCCGATCTCCGGGTTTCAGCAGGCAGGGCGGGTTGCGCGCCGCGTCGAACAGGCGAATCTGGGTGCGCCCGATCAAATGCCATCCACCCGGCAACTCCGAGGGATAGATCCCCGTCTGGGAACCGCCGATCGCAACGGATCCCGCCGGCACGCGCACACGTGGCGTGCTCCGGCGCGGTGAATGGAGACTGGCATCGAGGCCCAGCAGATAGGGAAAGCCGGGTGCGAATCCCAGCATGGCCACTTGGTAAGTGGGAGCGCAATGGCGGGCCACGAACTCGTGTGGATCCAGCCCATGGGTATTTGCGAGTGTCACCAGATCCGGGCCGTCTGCACCCCCATAGCGAACCTCGATTTCGAGCATTTCCCCGGACAAGGCTGGATATGCCTGCTGGAGCAGGGGCTCGATCCGGGCTCGAAGAGCTTCATGGGGGTCAGCACGCAGCCCACCCCAAGATGCTGGATCAAAGCTAAGCAGAAGGCTTGCGTAGCCCGGCACGATCTCCTCGATGCCCGGCAGCGCGGCCGCCGCGATGGCGGTGGCCAGTGCATGCACGCGTGCGTTGAGGGCCTGATCAATCCTCTGTTCCCATCGCACGATCAGGGAGCACTCGCCGAGTGAATCGAATTGAGGCCAGGACATGCATCCAGCGTGCCGTGGGAAACTCTCATCTGCAAGCGCCTGCGACGCTGCGGCTGCAGTCCTGCCCGCCGACTTTGGCTAGCATGGCTTTCGTGCATCAGCGTTTCGGGCAGGCAGGCATGGCCAACGGGTTGCATCGTTTGGTGGTCGTCGGTGGTGGCGCAGGGGGCCTGGAACTGGCCACGCGGATGTGCGCGCGCCGCCTGCGCGGGAGCGTGGAGGTCACGCTGATCGACGCCCAACGGACGCATCTTTGGAAGCCGCTTTTGCACGAAGTGGCAGCGGGAAGTTTCGATCCGGCGGAACACGCGTTGGAGTATCTCGTCCACGCCCGTCGGCATCGGATGCGATTCCGATTGGGATCGATGGAACGAGTCGATCGGACGCAGCGTCAGGTCTGGCTGGCGCCGGTCATGGATCAGGATGGACGGGAGGTTCTCGCGAGGCGCAGCGTCGCCTACGACACGCTAGTCCTGGCCGTTGGTAGCGAGGCCAACGATTTTGGCGTCCCTGGCGTGGCCGAGCATTGCTGGTTTCTTGACACACTTGCGGAGGCCAGGCGATTCCAGAGGAGACTCATGGACGCGCTGTTGCGTTTTGCAAGCCATGCCAGCGAGGATCCGGATGCCTTGTTCCACATTGCCATCGTCGGTGGCGGCGCCACGGGAGTCGAGTTGGCTGCCCAGCTACATCGCGTAAGCCGCGCGCTTGCGCAATATGGGCTCGAATCCATTCAGCCTGAACGACGCATTTCGATCACCATCATCGAGGCAGGCTCGAGAATCCTGCCAGGCTTGCCGTCGAGGATGAGCGCGGCCGTCACGGGTGAGCTGCAGCGCATCGGTATCAACGTGCTCACCAATGAGCGTGTCATTGGCGTCGATGGCGATGCGCTCCAGTTCGGCAACGGCGAGCGCATCGTGGCATCGATCAAGGTTTGGGCAGCCGGTATCCGGGGACCCGCCTGTCTCGAACATTGCGACGGCCTGGAAATGAATCGCATCCGGCAGTTGATCGTAACCCGCGATCTCCGGGTTACGCGGGACGATGCCATTTTCGCGATGGGCGACTGTGCCGCGTTCCCTGTCGACAAGGACGGGCGCGGTGTGCCGCCGCGGGCACAGGCGGCGCATCAGCAGGCGGTCTTTCTGGCGCGTGCGCTCCGCCGGCGACTCCGCGGGCGCACCGATTTGGGCGAATATCGCTATCGGGATTATGGCTCGCTCGTGGCCCTTGGTCATTACAGCACAGTGGGTAACCTCATGGGCGCCATCACCGGCAACGTGTGGATCTCGGGCGTGATTGCGCGACTCATGTATTTGTCGCTATACAAGCTCCATCAGGCCGCCCTCTACGGGTGGTGGCGAACGCTGCTGCTGGATCTAGCCAATCGACTGCGTCGGACGGTTGACCCGGAAATCAAGTTGCACTGAGGCTGCTCGTCGTCGGGATGACTCAGCCACCACCCTTCAGCAGGCCCTCGAATTGCTTGCGGTCGAGGATTTTCACGGCTGAGATGGTGCACAGGTCGCCGCTTGCGTCAATCGCGGTTTCACCGGCAAAGCCGCACAGACGTGTGGGTGCCTGGGTCGACATCTGCCAAGCGCTGGGTTTGTCACGCCCAAGATCGCAGCCCGCTGCGAATTGCACCTCAAAATGCTGGCCTGAGACGGTAGCGACAGCGTAATGTTGCACATCCAGTCGATCCCACCGTTGGATCTGCGTTGGATCCAGACACTTCGAGAGATCCTTGATGGGTTGGGCTGCCGCCGGACTGGCCTCCGGATTGGTGGCTTGGGCTCGTGTGACCGTCGTTGCAGGCGCGAGCAGGACCAGGATGGCGACAAAGAGCCAGCAGCAAGGTGATTGACGACGTTGCATCTCGATCCCCCCTGACGTCTTAACCAACGTTCCCCGAACGCACCTACGATAGCCCTGTGCCGGCTCGCCGCGCGAGTTGGTCGCGTGACGAGGTGTAAAGAAACGTGACTCGCCAATAGTCGCCGATGCAGGCAGGATAGGAATCCGAGTGCCAGTGCCCAACCGGGAAAATTTCCTAATGCCGAGTATTTCGAGTGCCTCCGTCCGGGATCGCGGCAGTATCGCCCACTGGCGAGCATTCATGCGAGCCTGGCTGCGCGATCCGCTGAGTACAGCGGCGATGTCGCCCTCAGGCGCCCAACTCGCCGCCTTGATGGTGGCTCAATTGCCTGAGGATGCCGGAAATGCCAGTTACCCAGTCATCGAGCTCGGTGCGGGAACCGGCGTTTTCACGGCCGCCCTCTTGGCGGCCGGCATTGCGCCCGAGCGCCTGCTGGTCATCGAGCTCGATCGCGGTCTGCATCGCATCCTTCGCCAACGTTTCCCCCATGTGGCTGTCGAGTGCGCGAATGCGTGCAGCTTGCCGGAAATCGCGGTTCGGCGCGGAATACCTGCACATTCCGTTGGAGCCATCGTCAGCGGCCTCGGCCTGCTTTCGATGCCGCGCAGCGCAGTGACGCGCGTGCTGGAGGCCAGTGCGCATCTGCTCGCCGATGAGGGTCGGCTCGTCCAGTTCACCTACGGGCCATTGAGTCCCGTGCCCCGGGACCTGGCATTGCGTTTGGGTCTTTCCTCACAGCGTTGCGGACTGGCGTGGCGCAACATGCCGCCGGCAACAGTCTACCGTTACCAGCGGGTAGCGTCGTCAACCAACGGCACGGGTCACTGAGACCTTCAGCTTTGGCGTCCTGAGAGGCGCAGCCAGGTGTCCACGACCGTATCCGGGTTCAATGACATCGATTCAATGCCTTGATCCATCAGCCATTCCGCCAAGTCAGGATGGTCCGATGGGCCTTGTCCGCAAATGCCGACGTACTTGCCCTTGGCGCGTGCTGCGGCGATGGCCATTGCGAGCAACCGCTTGACTGCGTCATTTCGTTCGTCGAATAGGTTGGCGACGATGGCTGAATCCCGGTCCAGCCCGAGTGTCAGCTGGGTCAGGTCATTGGAACCGATCGAGAATCCATCGAAAACGTCGAGGAACTGCTCCGCCAGAAGCGCGTTGGACGGTACCTCGCACATCATGATCACTTTGAGTCCATTCTTGCCTCGCTGTAGACCGTTTTCGGCGAGGACCTCAACGACCTGCCGGCCTTCTTCCAGCGTGCGAACAAAAGGGATCATCACCCATGCATTGGCGAGGCCCATTTGTTCCCGGACCTTGCGCACCGCGCGGCATTCCAGTGCAAAGGCGGCACGGAAGGACGGATCCACATAGCGACTGGCGCCCCGGAAGCCGATCATCGGATTTTCCTCGTGCGGCTCGTACGCCGCGCCACCGATCAGGTTGGCATATTCGTTCGACTTGAAGTCGCTCAGGCGAACGATGACTGGATTGGGCGCGAACGCAGCGGTGATCGTCGCGATGCCTTCGGCCAGGCGATCCACGTAGAAATCCACCGGACCGGGATAGCCCGCGATGCGCGCGTCGATGCGCGCCCGCGTCTCAGGGTCCTGGCGGTCGTACTCCAGCAGAGCCTTCGGATGCACGCCGATGTGGCTGGCGATAATCATCTCGAGGCGAGCAAGGCCAACGCCCGCGTTCGGCAGCATCGCGAAGTCGAATGCGCGCTCCGGATTGGCCACGTTCATCATGATCTTCAGCGGGGCAGGAGGCATCGCACCCAAGTCGGCCTCGTGGCATTCGAATGGGAGCAAACCGTCATAGACGTACCCGGCATCGCCTTCTGCGCAAGAGACCGTCACGCTAGCGCCATTGGCGACGCGACGAGTGGCGTCGCCGCAGCCGACGACTGCGGGAATGCCCAGCTCTCGCGCGATGATCGCGGCATGGCAGGTCCGGCCACCGCGGTTCGTGACGATGGCGGCCGCGCGCTTCATGATGGGCTCCCAGTCGGGATCAGTCATGTCCGTCACCAGCACATCGCCGGGTTGCACGAGGCTGATATCGGCCACCGAAGCAACGACTCGCGCGGTCCCCGCGCCGATCCGTTGGCCGATGGCACGGCCCTCAGCCAACACGGTACCTCTTCGCCCGAGTGTGTAGCGTTCCAGCTTCGTCGTGCGCGAACGCACTGTCTCCGGTCGCGCCTGGAGGATGTAGATGCGGCCTGTCTGGCCGTCCTTCCCCCACTCGATGTCCATTGGCCTCCCGTAGTGCGCCTCGATCGCAAGGGCCAGTCGCCCAAGTTCGGCAAGGTCGGCTTCATCCAGGCAAAATTTGCGGCGCAGCGCATCAGGCGTTGATTCGACGCGCACGCGCTCGCCCTCTACGTTGGAAAAAACCATGCGCTGTTGCTTGCTGCCGAGTTGGCGGCGCAATAGCGCAAGCCGCCCTGCGCGCAGGTTGGGCTTGTAGAGGTAATACTCATCCGGGTTCACGGCGCCCTGGACCACCAGTTCACCCAGACCAAGGCTTGCGGTGACGAACACCACATCGCGGAATCCGGACTCGGTATCCAGTGTGAACATCACGCCCGACGTACCCAGATCCGAGCGGACCATCAGCTGGACGCCGGCGGAGAGATACACCTTTTCATGGGCGAATCCATGGTGGGCGCGATAGGAAATGGCGCGATCATTGAATAGCGAAGCGAATACCTCGTGGACCTTCTCGACAACGGAATCCTCGCCTACCACGTTGAGGTAGGTCTCCTGCTGGCCAGCGAACGATGCGTCAGGCAGGTCCTCCGCAGTCGCGGAGGAGCGCACGGCAACTGCTGCAGGGTTTTGCCCACTATCCGCGCAAAGCTTCCGATAGGACGCGCGGATGCGTTCATCGAGATCGGTCTGCAGGGGCGTCTGCATGATCCACCTACGAATTTCGCTGCCGGCCGCAGCCAGGGCGGCGGTGTCGGCGGCATCAAGACCTTCGAGTCGCTTGGCGATGCGGGCATCCAGGCCACCTTGGGCCAAGAACTGCGCAAACGCGCGAGCCGTGGTGGCGAAACCACCGGGTACCGCCACCTCGGCGGCCCCCAGTTCGCGGATCATTTCGCCCAGCGAGGAATTCTTGCCGCCAACTTGGTCATGGTCGGCAAGGCCGATCTCGTGCAGCCACAGGACGGATGAATTCAAGACAGCGCTCCGCGGAGGTTCAGCCCGCTATTTTCAGTCGCATGTCTGGTTTAAACAACCGTTTGAGCCGGTATGGGCGCCATGTAAACGGTTACCGCATGCAGCGCTGGCGATCTTGAGGGTGAGCCTGGCTAAACTGCGGGCCGGCAACCAGGAGTCGCCATGCAACGCGCCGTGTTCTTCGTCTCCGATTCGACGGGCATTACAGCCGAGACGATCGGCCACAGTATGCTCACGCAGTTCGAGGGTGTGGAATTCGATACCCACCGTCTGCCATTCGTCGACAACCTCGAGAAAGCCCAGGGCGCCGCGACGCGCATCAAGTCGGCGTGGGCGCGCAGCGGCATGCGGCCTATTGTCGTGAACACGGTCGTCGACGCGGCACTGAGTGAAGTACTCGCAGGAACCGGGGCGCTGATGCTGGACGTCTTCGCGCCGTTCATCGGGCCGCTGGAAACGGAGTTGGGCGTGCGCCGCCACAAGTTGGTGAACCGCGCCCATGGTCTGGTGGACTTCGCCAAGTACGAGGCGCGCATCAGCGCTACCAACTACGCGCTGGCACATGATGACGGACTCGATCCTGGCTACAAGGATGCGGATCTCGTTCTCGTCGGGGTCTCACGTTCGGGCAAGACGCCGACCTGTCTATACATGGCACTGCATTTCGGGTTGCGCGCGGCGAATTATCCTCTGACGCCGGACGAGCTGGATCTGCGGGAATTGCCGATGCGCTTGCATGCCCAGAGGAAGCGGCTGTTCGGGTTGACCATTGCGCCCGAGCGGCTGGCGCAGATTCGCGCTGAACGCCGTCCCGGGAGCCGATATGCGTCACTCGAACAGTGCCGATGGGAACTTGAGCAGGCGGAGCGAATGTTCCGTCAGGAGGGGATTCCCGTCCTCAACACCACGCATACGTCCATCGAGGAAATTGGCAGCAAGATCCTCGCCCAGTTGGGTATCGAGCGGCACCTGATCTGACGCGCGAGGCCGGGCTCGTCCCGTGAGGACCTGCGCGAGGCTGCTAAGCTGCCGCCATGTTGATGGATGGACGCGGCATCATCGGGTTCTTGCCACGCCGATTTGGCCTGTTGATGGGCCTGCAGGCGGAGAGCTATCACCGTATCGAACGCCTGTTCGCGGTGCGCGAGCGCCCGCTTGGCGTGTACACCTCGACCGTCGGCGATACGCTTGATGTCCGCCTCGAGGTACAGGAGCGGCATGCCTACACGCTGCAACTTGAGCTGACCTACGCGTTCCATGACCCGGAAACCGGAAGGAGGGCGCCGGAAGCGCAAATTCGCGTTTACACGGACGCCCATTTGGCCGAGGCATTGCATTGTCATCCTGGTCGAGGTCGTTGGGATGTCCTTGACCTGCACGCACCAGCGGCGGAAATCCTGCGCCATCGATTGCGCATGGCTAGTTTCTTGAGTCGCTGGCTGGAGTACCTCTCCGCGCAAGGCCATTCACCATTCACTTTGCGTCCCGCCCACCAGGAGTGGCCACGAGGCCTCAGCATTTGCGAAGTCCCTGATTGACGAGGGATTCGGTTGGCAGGGCGGTTATGTGCCGCTTGGAATTCGCCGCGTCCGTTCGGGAAGATGTCAGGCCTGGTTGCCCCCACGGTGAACGCGAGCAAGATGCGTGACGCTGGCTTGGTCTGGTTGCTTGCCGCCAAGGCATGTTGTGGCCGCGGCGATACCTGATGGGGAAGATTGCGGTGATCAGGCATGGTCCGGATGCTTGGAATCGCTGAACCGCCAGCCGAAGGACGCGATGCTGATACTGGTCCGCGCCGAAAGTTGGTTTGCCAGCTTGAGTCAGCCCGCAAATGAAAAGCCCCTTTAGCAGGGGCTTTTCACCAATCAGATGGCGGAGCGGACGGGACTCGAACCCGCGACCTCCGGCGTGACAGGCCAGCATTCTAACCAGCTGAACTACCGCTCCGCGCCTTACTCTGAAAACCTGTGCCAACAGTGCCGCATCGTTGCCGATTTGGCGTCCCCACGGGGATTCGAACCCCGGTCGCCACCGTGAAAGGGTGATGTCCTAGGCCTCTAGACGATGGGGACTTGGACAGTTGGTGGAGCCAGCCGGGATCGAACCGGCGACCTCTACAATGCCATTGTAGCGCTCTCCCAGCTGAGCTATGGCCCCGCACTGGAACGCGAAATGCTACGGGGCCGTTGCGTGCGCGTCAACACCAAGCGCATACGCCGCGCGCATGAACGCGCGCTGGCGCAGCGGTTTGCCAAGGCCTTGCGGCGGCCTCACAATGCCCCTTCGCTCCGCGCCAGCGTGGCCCGGAGTCTGCCATCCACCGAGGAATACCGAATGTCCAAGATCCTGCGCCCCGCGCTGCTCGCGGCGGCCCTGACCACCACGCTGGGCATGAGCATGGCCCACGCCGCGCCGGCCCTGACCACCGAGAAAGCCAAGAACAGCTATCTCGTGGGCATGGATCTGGCCAGCGGCATCCCGCCGCTGGTGCGCGAGGAACTCGATCCGGCGATCGTGGCCGATGCGCTGCGCACCGTGTTGTCCGGTCAGAAGCCGGCGATGACCGAGGCCGAGGCCAAGGTCGTGCGCGAGTCGTTCATGAAGAAGCTGCAGGCCAAGGCCGAGGCGGCGCGTGTCGCCGAGGGCAAGAAGAACGCCGCCGAGGGCGCCGCGTTCCTGGCCAAGAACAAGGCCAAGCCGGGTGTGAAGACGCTGGCCGACGGCCTGCAGTACGAAGTGATCAAGATGGGCACCGGCCCCAAGCCCACCACCAGCGACACGGTGCAGATCAACTACACCGGCACCTTCATCAACGGCCAGAAGTTCGACTCCTCGGCCGAGCATGGCGGTCCGGCGACGATCCCGCTGGCCAACGTGATCCCGGGCTTCCGCGAAGGTCTGACCATGTTCCCGGTCGGCAGCCACTTCAAGCTGTTCATCCCGGCCGATCTGGCCTACGGCGCCACGCCGCAGGGTCCGATGCCGCCCAACGCCACGCTGATCTTCGATGTCGAACTGCTGAAGATCATGCCGCCGCAGGCGGCCGATCAGACGCCGGCGGCGGGCAACGAGTAAACCCGCATCGTCCAGCCGTGATGAATCGGGGCGCGCGAGCGCCCCGATTCGTTTGCGCCGCCGCGTAGAATTCCGCATCCCCGATCACTGCTCCGGCTCAACATGCGCGTCACTGTTTTCGGAACCGGCTATGTCGGTCTGGTCACCGGCACCTGTCTTGCCGAAATGGGCAACCACGTGTTGTGCGTGGATGTGGATGCGGCCAAGGTCGAGGCCTTGCGCCAGGGCCGCATTCCGATCTTCGAGCCCGGCCTCGAGCCGATGGTCCGGCGCAACCATGCGGCCGGCCTGCTCGATTTCACGCTCGATGCGGGCGCCGGCGTGCGCCACGGCGAAGTGCTGTTCATCGCCGTCGGCACCCCGCCCGACGAGGACGGCAGTGCCGATCTGCGTCACGTGCTGGCGGTCGCCGCCAGCATCGGCGCGCATCTGGATGGCGGCACGGTGGTGGTGAACAAATCCACCGTGCCGGTGGGCACTGCGGCGCGCGTGCGCGAGCGCATCGCCGCCGAGCTGCAGCGGCGCGGCGTGACGGCCGATTTCGACGTGGTCTCCAATCCCGAGTTCCTGAAAGAAGGCGACGCAGTCAACGACTGCATGCGCCCGGACCGCATCATCGTCGGCTGTGAAAGCGCGCGCGCACTGGACCTGTTGCGCCGCCTGTACGCGCCGTTCAACCGCAACCACGAGCGCATCGTGGTGGTGGACACCCGCTCGGCCGAGCTGACCAAGTACGCAGCCAACGCCATGCTGGCGACCAAGATCAGCTTCATGAACGAAATCGCCAACCTTGCCGAACGCGTGGGTGCCGATGTCGAGTTGGTACGGCGTGGCATCGGTGCCGATCCGCGCATCGGCTATCACTTCATCTATCCGGGGGCAGGCTACGGCGGTTCGTGCTTTCCCAAGGACGTGCAGGCACTGGCGCGCACTGCCGAGGCACATGGCTACGCCCCACGTCTGCTGCAGGCGGTCGAGGCCGTCAACGAAACGCAGAAACAGCATCCCTTCGACTTGCTGCGCCGGCATTTCGGGCCGGATCTCGCCGGGCGCTGCATCGCGCTGTGGGGTCTGGCTTTCAAGCCCAACACCGACGACATGCGCGCCGCGCCCAGCCGCACGCTGATCGAGGCGCTGTGGGCGGCCGGTGCGCGCGTCCGCGCCAGCGATCCGGAAGCCATGGACGAGGCGCGCCGCATCTACGGCACGCGCGCCGATCTGGAACTGTGCGCGCAGCCCTATGAGGCGCTCGATGGCTGCGATGCGCTGGTGCTGATGACCGAATGGAAGGCGTTCCGCAGCCCCGATTTCGCGCGCGTGCGCGCCGCGCTGCGCACGCCGGTGCTGGTGGACGGGCGCAACCTGTACGATCCGGCCACCGTCGAGGCCGCCGGCATCGCCTATTACGGCATCGGGCGTGGGCGTTCGCTGGAGCATCCGCGATGAGCACGCTGGAAAGCCGCCTCACCGAGCTGGAGATCCGTCTGAGCTTTCTCGACGAGGCGCTGCACGGCTTGCTGGCCACCGATGCCGAGCGCGCGTTGCGCCTGGATCGCCTCGAACGCGTGGTCACCGAGTTGCGGCTGGAACTCGCTGCTGCGCGCGTGGCCCTGAGCCACGACGTGCGCAGCGAACCGCCGCCGCCGCACTACTGATTTTTGCCGAACGAGCACGAGGTGGCGCATGGGTGATTCGCTGCGCGATCAATTGTTGAAAGCGGGTCTGAAACCGACGCAGCCGGCGGCCGCGCCGAAGCGTTCACCCGCACAGGTACACGGCGACAACAAAGCTCAGGCCACAGCGCCTGCGCGCAAGCCTGCGCCTCGGCGTGCACGCAGCAGCGATGCCGGGACCAGCGAGGAGATGGATCTGGCGCGCGCCTACGCCCTGCGTCACGCGCAGGAGCAGCGCGAACGTGCCGCGGCGGCGCGCATCGCCGAAGAAAAAGCGCGTCTGCGCAAGCAGCAGCGCGAACAGGTGCACAAGCTGCTCGAAGGCAGGACGCTCAACCGCGCCGATGCCGAGCTGATGCGCCATTTCGAGTACGGCGGCAAGATCCGCCGCGTGCATGTGGACGCGGCGCAGTTGCAGGCACTCAACGACGGCGCGCTGGGCGTGGTGCAGATGGACGGCCGCTACCTGCTGGTCGAGCGTGCCGTCGCCGAAGCGGTGCGCGCCTGCGCCCCGCAGCATCTGGCCCTGCTGCCCGAGCCCGGTGCAGGCAGCGCCGAAGAAGCCTGATCGGCGCGCAACGCGCGCAGGATGGTGGCTTTCACTCAGTGTCCTCCTGGTAGCGAATCAGGTGACCCCCGATGATGCAGTCCGCCTCGCAATCGCAAGCACACTGGATCGCGTCGAGGGCATAGCGGTACTTGATGGCCGGGCGCCCGTCTTCCTGCAGGACGACATGCGGCGCGCGCGGATCTGGCTTGTAGCGCTCCATGCGTCCCCGGGCATTGCGGATGGCGGTCATCGCGTAGCCCACCACAGCAGCGAATACAGCCCGAAGGCCGCGAGCAAGAATGCAACCCACACCGCGCACGACAGCGCGAGTTCTTCCCAATCTTTATGGTTCATGGGCGTTTACCTTTGGTTGGAGAAACACAGGCGACAGCCATCAAGGTCTGCAGTTGTGCGGGCGGTCCATGTGATGAAAGCAAGGCCAGCTTCACGATTCTATCATCCCCCTCTGCTCCCGAGGTGCTCGCGCCTGCCGATCGGGCAATCGGTGTTTCCGCCCA
>JAKAEJ010000053.1 GCA_021818335.1 Pseudomonadota bacterium
CACATTCATCGTCGGATTGACGGTCATGGTCAGCCTCTTCGGTCTTGTCGGTTACCTTGCGGAAGCGGCACCCAAAGCCATAGTGCGATGGAAACACCGGGCGCACGGCTAGACCCGTAATCGTCCTGGCCATCCGGCCAGGAACGTTTGCCTGTGGCGTTGGGCCGGGAGGTTCAACAATGAGCAGATCCTCGATTTCCTGAAGCAGGCGGAGGCCGGCGTGGCGTTGACGGAGCTGTGCCGACGGCATGGCTTCAGCGATGCGAGCTTCTACCTTGGGCGTGCGAAATTCGGAATCATGACGGTGCCCGACACACGGCGACTGCGTGAGCTGGCCGCCATCGCCAGGACGGCTGGACGCCCCCGCCGCGCGAACGCTCCGCACGACTTCAGCCAGCGGGGGTCCGTCAGCGTCCTGCTTCCTTCAGCGCCCCGTCAAGTGACGCGGTCAGCCTCACCGCCACGCCTAACGTACCCGATGCGTTGGACGTTCGCTACAGCAATTTCTGTGCGGGGGATTGCATCAGCATGGTCGTTTGCGCCATCAGCGGCACGCCGCCTGAGGTGTAGCAAGCCGTGCCGAACGTGGTTTGGTTGCCGATGATCTTGTTGGCGCCGATCGCGAGCCCCTGCACGATTTGCTTGATGAACAGAACGTCCATCGGATAACAGTACTGCACGCGGATCATCAGCAGGTTGGCATCTTGGATGTTTTCTCCTGATGCTGGCTTCACCTGCGTCGAGCGCCACATCAAGCGGTCGTTGGGAATCTGCTCTTTGGTACTAAGACCGAACTCGCCGAAATCTTGGAATGTCGCTGCGGTGGGATTCAGAATCTGCAGATCGATGACCGATTTTCCGCTTCCACCAAGCAAAGCGGGTGGCGGTTTGACATCGGCAAATGCATCGCTGTAGGCCGCCAAATAAAGTTTGGGCCCTACGCCAGCTTGACATTCCGCCTCCAGCCAGGCGGTCTTGATGGTGTTGAGCGTGTCGTTGCTGCCGTATAGGGGCATCAATCCATGTGCGATGCCGCAATCGATCCACTTGGTACTGGCGTTATGCAATGTCCCTGCGCGCACCCCCTCGAACGCCGCCAAATCCAGTGTGTTCTTGGCGATGTAGATCTGTGCGAACTGGATGATGCCCAGCGTCAGCAGCAGCAGTGTCGGCAGGATCACAATGAACTCGACCATCGACTGCCCTTGCACGTGCGCACGGGACTCGCGCATCGCAACGCTCATGGCTGTTCTCCGCCCATTGGTGCCGCAGCACGCGCCTGCCCAAGGCCTGCGGGTGGCGCCGATAGCAGCGCCAGTATATGCGGCAGCGCCCGTGCCGCACGCGCACTGTTGGCGCGCAATTCCGCATCAGCCGAATCCGGCGTCTGCGCCTGGACCTGATTCAATGCCGCCTGAGCCTCGCGCAGACGAATGACCGCTACGTTATGCCATACCCCAGCATTGCCACCGCCAAGCTGCAGGTCGTGCTCGTACGCGATCAGTGCTTGCGAATAATGTCCGGCCAGCAGCTCTAGATTGCCAAGGCGATCCCAAGCCCGCACATCATTTGGCGCGCCCTGGACCAATTGCGTATACAACCCAATCGCGGCGGGCGCGTTGCCCTGCGCATACGCCACCGCAGCGCTTTCCTGCAGAGCGACCAAGGCTTGCGGCGAGATGTTGCTGACGTCACTTGAATGCTTGCGGAACGGCGAGCTTGCGCAGCCCGCCAAAGCGAGCACGGACACCGAAACCAGGGTTACCGGAAGGCCTTTCATGCTGCCAGCGTCTCCTCCCAGAGGACCATCCGGCATGGAGCCAGGCCAAGCCGCGCGGCCTCCCCTGCCGCTAGCTCGATGACTTGGCGTGCACCACGTGCTGCGGCAAAGCGAAGCGGCTTCACGGCCGGAAATACCTTGAGCACTCGCCCTTCGCGATTGAGAAACACCACATCGATCGCGTAGCGCATGCCAATGGTGTGCACCGAGTTGCAGGGCGCGATCAGCAATCCCTGCCCCTGCGCCAGCTTCGGCCGCCACAGGAGGCCGCGCATGCGCTCCAGCACGCCGTCGCATCTGTGCACCGTGGCAAGGGTGCTGCCGCTGTCTTTGGAGATAAGCGTGCCGATGCGCATTACAGCCCTTGTTGTTTGACCATCATCAAGATGGGAAACGCCAGGATGATAAAGGTGGTCGGGAAAATGAACACCACCAGCGGGAAAATCAACTTGACCGGCGCTTCCATAGCCAGTTTCTCGGCGCGCTGGAAGCGCTCGCTGCGTCGCCGGTCGGCCTGCAGGCGCAGGATTTTCCCCATGCTGGCGCCAACCTGCTCGGCTTGGATGATCGATGAAACGAAGGAACTGACTTCCGGGATCATGAGTCGCTCTTCCATGCGCCGCAACGCATCTGCGCGCGACAGGCCCGCGCGGACGTCGCGCAGCACCAGGAAGAACTCTTGACGAAGCGGGCCGGCAGGGCCCTTTTCCACGGTCTGGCCCAAAGCACCCGTGAAGTTCATGCCCGCTTCGACACCAAGGATGATGTAGTCGAGAAACATCGGCAGTTGCTTGAGGATGCTCTTGCGGCGCGTGGTGTTGCGCCGGTTTAGCCAGATAGAGGGATAGAAGAATCCCAGCATCAGTCCGAACATGCCGATCGGCACGCTCAGGCCTGCGCCCATGCGGTGCACCGCCAACCACAACAGCCCCCCGGCAAAAAGCGCCCCCAGAATGCGTAACGAATAAAACTCCTCGGCGGTCAACATGTAGTTTGCGCCAGCACGGGCGATCTGCTGGTAAGCACGCTCCAATAGCGACGTCGGCACGCGCGAACCAAAGTAGTGGCTGAAGAAACGAACCAGCGGCCAGATCGGTCGCAGCAGCGGCGGGAGCGGATCGAGATAGCCACGGTCCTCTTCAGGCATTTGCCAACCCAGCCCGGCTAGCGCCCAAACAATTAGCACCACGGTGCCGCCAACCAGCAGCACCAGCCCGAATAGCATGAGCATGCTTAGATTCATACGTCGATATCCGTGATCTTGCGGATGAACATGTACCCCATGAACTCCATCACTGCGATCAGCGCCAGCACCGCCCAGCCCAACAAGCTGTGGAACAGTGGGTACATGGCCACCGGCTCGAGGAGATTCAACGCGAACATCATCAGCAGGGGTAGCCCGGCCATGACTACACCCTGCATCTTGCCCTGCGACGTGAGACTCCTGATCTTGCCCTCGGTCTGCAGTGTCTTGAATAGGGTATCGGCCAAAGCGTCGAGCATGTCGGCCAGGTTTCCGCCGACATCGCGCGAAATGCGCGTACCTGCAGAGAACAGGCTGAACTCCTGCAGCGGGATACGCTCCTCCATCTTCATCAGCGCGTCGTCGAAGCCGACTCCGAGACGCTGGTTACGCAGCATCAATGCAAACTCCTGATTCAAAGGAGGCTTTGATTCGCGCACCAGGCTTTCCAGCGCCACCGACAACGACGCGCCAGCGCGCATCGAGCTCGAAATCATGACCAACGCATCCGGAAACTGGTAGCGAAATTTCTCCATGCGCCGCTTACGAATGAACCCCACAATCAACTTGGGCGCGAAGAACGGCAGCAATAGACTGATCACAGCGAGGATCGGGTTGAACGTGACCACCCACACCACCAGAGGCACCAGCAGAAACGCCGCCACGTTGATGTAAACGAGCTTCTGGTAATCCATGAAGATGAACAGGTCGCCGAGGTCCTTCTCCGCCGTGGCCTTGAGCTTGTCCACGCGGCGACCGAGCATCGTGCCGATGAACTCCCAGAACACAAACCCGGCCATTACCACGGCCAGCAGCACGACCAGAATGATGGCGACCAGCATCAGATTCATCCGCGTGACTCCTCCTTGCGGAAGAAGATCGAGCGATCGACATCGATGCCACGGGCTGCGAGATCCTCGTAAAACTCGGGAATCCGACCGGTAGGCAAATACTCTCCGCGAATCTTGTGGTTCTCGTCGTAGCCATGCTGCTTAAAAAGAAACAAATCCTGCAACTGGATCACTCCATTCTCCATGCCCGTAACTTCCGTGATGTGGGTGATCTTGCGGGAACCATCGGACATGCGCTGCTGCTGCACGATCAGGTCAATAGCCGAGGAGATCTGTTGGCGGATCGCAGTGACTGGTAGTTCCATGCCTGCCATCAAAACCATCACCTCCAAGCGCGCCAGGGTGTCCCGAGGCGCATTGGCATGCACCGTGGTTAGCGAGCCGTCGTGGCCAGTGTTCATGGCCTGCAGCATGTCCAGCGCCTCGCCGCTGCGGCACTCACCAACGACAATGCGATCCGGGCGCATGCGCAGGCAATTCCGCACCAAGTCGCGAATGCTGACCAGTCCCTTGCCCTCGACGTTGGCAGGCCGTGCTTCGAGCGACACCAGATTGGGCTGGCTGAGCTTAAGCTCGGCAGCGTCCTCCACCGTAACCACACGCTCGTCGTCGGGGATGTTGTTAGACAGTATGTTCAACAGGGTGGTCTTGCCCGAACCGGTACCACCAGAGATGAGGATGTTCTTGCGCTGCTGCACGGCCAGCTTGAGGAAATTCATCATGTCCATGGTGGCGGACCCGTAGGCGACCATGTCCTCTGCTTGCAGCTTGCGCTTGGAAAACTTGCGGATGGTCAGCGATGGACCCTTCAACGACAGCGGTGGGATCACGGCATTGACGCGCGAACCGTCCTTCAGGCGACCGTCGACCATCGGCGACGACTCATCGATGCGCCGACCCAGCGGGGCGACGATTCGCTCGATGGCAGACTGCACCGCCTGGTCGCTTGAAAACACGATTTCCGATTCCTGCAGCTTGCCAGCACGCTCAACGAAGATTTGGTCATATCGGTTGACCATGATTTCGCTGACCGTATCATCGGCCAGAAGGCTTTCCAGCGGCCCAAGGCCAACAGCCTCATTCACCGCGGCCTCGATCACAACCTCGCGGCTGAGCTTGCCAACGATATTCGGGTCTTCCTCGATGATCTCCTCGATCAGTTCGCGCGTCTTGTTGCGAAGTTCCGTCTCGCCGAACTTGGTGACGTCGATGCGACGGAAGTCCAAGCGCGCGATCACGCGTTCATGGATCAGGCGCAACGTGTTGAAAATCTCCTTGGCCTCCCCGCCCTGGCGTGGAGTTGCCCCTTTGGCTGCTGGGGCTGCCCGGTCCGCTGCCTTTGCCGCAATGGGAGTCTCGCGTACCGAATCCGCCGTTGACCTCGGTGCGGCGGCACCACCGCTGGTTGTCAGTTGCACTGCTTCGCGCGTCGCCACGGGCATGCTATCGCCACGCACCATCTCCGCACTGATCTTGTAGGACCCGATCTCGATCACGTCGCCCGGCGCGAGCGGCCCCTGCAAGCCGGATATGCGAAGGCCGTTCAGTAGGGTCGGTGCACCGCTTTCCTCACGCACGAACAACTGGTCGTCCTGCTTGATGATGGCAGCGTGCTTGCGTTGAACCGCCCAGCCCTGAAGCACGACCAAGTTTTCATCGGACTTCCCGATCAGGCAGGCCGGCGCATTGCAGGTGACCTGACTAGTCTTGCCACGTGTCGTGACGGTGACTTTGAACATGTTGCGGACTCCTTCGTGTGCGCACTCAGTGAATGGGCGCGCCCGGCATCGGCTGGTAAATGGCTGCGGCAAGCGCAAAGGATGGCGACGATGGCACGTGATTGCCTGTCAGCCTCAAGCCGGCGGGTGGCTGACGGAGGAGGCCTGGCGTGGACCGCTCGGGCGATGGAAACAAGGCCGCGGCCATTCGCTGCCCTTGCAAAGCGGGGGACCACGATGCGGCCCGACGCCCCACCCGGGGCAACTGACCCGTCGCTCCGGCTTCGATCGATTTGGGCACCGGAGCCATTGCAACTTGCACATCCCATGTCCCCAACGGTTGCGCAACGGGCCACGCCGGAAGTTCGAAACGCCCTGATTTCACCTCGGCGACGCGCGGCACGAACATGGGGACCGGCACCACCGTCACGCCCGCGCCATTGCTGCTGGCCGGCGCCGGTCCTGGCTGCTTGTTATCCTTGCCGATGATCCACACTGGCTTAGCAGCTGGCTTCGGCGCTGACGTATGCAGGGGCTGGGTAACCGCTGGTGTCGACGTGCGGGCGGCGGACGCATGTAGTGGCTGCGTCACCGCCGGCACCGGCGTGTGGGCGGGTGTATGCAATGGCTGCGTCACCACCACCGGATTAGGCGATGTCGCTGGCGAAGTCGGTGCTGCTGGCGCCGGTTGCGCTCCAGGAACGGCTTCGCTGTGAACAGGCTTCGGCGGATTCGGGTTCGGCATGTGCGAGCCGGGGCCGATACCGAAGCCAGGCATCCAGACCGGCCTGCCCATGTCACTACTATTGAATTGACGGGCAATGTGCACGCCTCGGTTGATCATCTCGTGATTAACCGGTGAGTCGGGGTTAATGACCTCGGGGGTCACGAAGATCACCAACTCGTCACGGCTAGACTGGAAGTTTGTATCGCGGAACAGTGCTCCCAGAATGGGAACGTCGCCGAGCCAAGGAAACTTGTTGAGCGTATTCGAACCAGTGGCCTGGACGAGGCCCGACATCACGATGGTTTGGCCGCTTCTCACATTCACGATCGAGCTGGTCTTACGCGTCAGGAAACCCGGAAAGCCATCGACGATCACCGATGGATCGATCTGGCTGACCTCGGTATCTACGCTTGCCTCGATGTTGCCGTAACGATCGGCCACTGGCTTGATGTTGAGCTGCACGCCGTAGTTCTTGTAGGTCACCGTTGTCTGGCCCAGCGCGCTGGACACTGGGATCGGCACCTCGCCGCCAGCGAGGAACGTGGCATCGCCACCGCTGCGCGTGCTGAGTTGCGGGTTGGCCATGACGTAGGCATCACCATTCTGAACGGCCAAATTGATCACGGAACTCAACGACGTGGTGATACCAAAGTAACGCGAGAACGGCATCTGGTTGGGCAGGCCGGTGAGAGTGCCACCCGGACCGACCATTTGGTTGCTGATTTGCCCGCCCTGAGTGAGATCACCGATGTGGTAGTAGGGATTGCTGATGGCGCTGCCAACCACGCCCAACACCGGGCCGGCCATGGCCTGCTGCCAATTGATGCCGAGATTTTTCAGGACCGATTTCTTGAAATCCACGACCTGCACGTCGAGGTATACCATTCGCTTCATGTCGACATTGGCGGCATGCGTCAGATTGACCACACCAGTCTTCAGGTTCTGCGTCACCGCGTCGACACGCTTGGCATCTTCGGGCGTGATGTCGCCGCTGAGTACGACCTGGCCACCCCGTGATTCGATTCGCAGGCCGGGAATGCCGCCCAGCGTCGCGCGCAGGTCAGAGGCAACTTGCGAAGAGTTTTCGGCACTGATGTCGATGTTGTATGCGCGGACATAACCATTCTTGTTCCAGAGCAGCATGTTGGTGTCACCGACACCCGTACCGATCATGATCAACTGCTTAGGTAGGTTGGTCACGGACAGCAGTTTGCCGTTACCCACGGCAACACGGCGCACGTCGTAGACCGGCAGGATCTTCACTTCGCCGTTGTACAAGTGAATGGTTTGGGCACGCATTGGCATGGGATCGCCTTGCGCACACAGCATTGTGCTCCAGGTGCTCGCGAGCACAAGGGCCAGGGAACGGGACAATCGGTTCATGGCAATTCCTTGGTGGATTCGTGGACGCGGCTTACTGCGCACGCTGTTGCGGGCTCTGGGAGCCCTGCGGCGGAGAAATCATCTGCTTCAATTCCTGCAAAGCCTTCTCCTGGCGCCCGCTCAACCCTGCTGGTTGAGGAGTGGCGGCAGGCGCGGCTTGAACCGGCTTGGACTTGCCCGCTACCGGAGCGTAGCTTTGGCTGATGACGCCATTGCCCTGGCCGATGATGTACTGCACGCCTTGGTTGGCACTGTATCCGCCCATGCTGCCGGTGAGCGAGGCAAGCAGTTGCGTCTGATCCAGGCGCGGCACTTGCGGAGCGCCGGGGGTGAGCGAGCGCAAGTTGCTGAGCACCACGCGCAAATTGCCTACCTGCTGGGCCAAGATCAGCTCCGATGCCTGCTGCGGCGTCACCTCCAAAGTCACCGTGCTGTATTCCATCGGCATCGCAACGGGTTGCTCCGCGCCGCTGGCTAGCTGCGACTCGGACACGCGTTCACCAAGGAAGCGGTGCCCCGTGGCCAACACCTTGGTCAGGCGCAAAAGCGGCAGCACTTCGTTTTCGCGTGCGCCGCTTTGCCCGTTCTTGGGCCCAAATGCGCCGGTCAACAGCACGTCCACTCGGTCATCCGGGCGGACCAGTCCGTTGATGGAATTCAAGGTATCGACATTGATCGTCACCGCGCGCATGGTCTTCGGCAGCGTGCTGGCGAAGTCGTTGTTGGCTTTGGCGATGAAGTCGTTTTCCAGCAATGGCTTGCCAGCTTGCACGGAACGCGCAAGGGTGCGCCCGGCATAGTCCGGCCACTTAGCTGCCGTGATTGTGCTGCTGTAGATCAGATCCTGTGGGTACAAGCGTTCGGCCATGTTTTGGTTAGACGCCACTGTCCCGGGCACCAGATTGCGCGTGGGCACCACCACTTGCACCATGCCGGCGCTCAGTTGCGCCGCCAGTTGCTGCTGGTACTGGCTTTTCTGCTGCTTGAGGTAGTTATGCAAGAGCAGCACGGCCACAAGTGCCAGGGCAAATGCGCCGACCAGCATCACGGCATACCTGTTGACGCGGGGGAGCTTGAGTTTCATAAGTGCCTCAGGGCAGTGAAATCAGATAGCTGTAATTGGTCCAGAAATTCTTCAGTGCTACGATCATCTGTTGGACCGTCGATGAACTGCTGCCAGCAACTATGGCCAGAAGCAGGATGATGCCCGCCGCGACAACCACGACGTACTCGGTCATGGCCTGGCCCCGCTGTGCCCTGCGGCAAAGTGAAGGACCGCACATGCGGCCCTGCCATTCACGGCACATACGGAACATCACAGCGCGCGTGGATGAAGTCACGCGTGGTTGGGACGAGCAGATGGGTGTCGATACGGCCACGGCCATCCCCTAGTGGGTCACTTCGGTGATGGTGATGGCCGAACCGACGCGCATTGGCTGCACAACCACGCCGATGTTGGCGGTGCCCTTTTCGTACATCGCGGCGGCGACGACAGGATTGCTGGACTGCTGGTGCTGCATGATCTGTGCCCAACCCCTCTGCCTTAGCACGCGCGCATAGAAATGCATGACCACCGCGGTTGGAGTTGCGGTGTAAAGCAACCAAGTGTCGCCCTGCTTGCCGCCGTCTTCGCTGACCATGTGCGTGAGTACGCGCGCATCACTGGGCGCGACGACATCCGGCACCATGGCATTGTTGCTGCCCCTTTTCGGCATGCTCACCCCGATCAGCGCGCCGCTGCCGGAACCGGCGGCCTGCACCTGCACCGTGTAGAAGCAGCCGCCTTCGGCATGCGCGATCACCTGCCACGGACCCAGCGGATAGCGGATGTACACCGGGTGGCCATCCGCCGCCGTCCATGCGTTGGCGTAAAACTTGAGGAACTCTGGTGGCGAAAGTTTGCTGTGCACTGCCACGATGGCCATGGGCAGTCCGTTGATGGCGATCTGCGATGCGACGAGCGATAGCGAACTGCCCGGCGGCACCGGTGCGGTCTCGCACCGCACGACCGGCGGCGCCTGAACTGCCAGGGCGGGCAGCGGCAGCAATGCCAGAATCGATGCCAGCATGCGCATCAGCTGCACGTCGTGCCTCCTTGCGATGAACTGGTGCCGAACACGGCTGTCGAACTGGTGCCACTCGTATCCAGCGTGACCGTCAAGGTGCCGTAGCTGACGCTGCTGAAAGTGTTGGGCGCGGTGCCAAAGGTGGAAGTCTGCGTGAGATTCGTCACCGACTTGACAATAGTGCCCTTGTAATAAGGACTCTTGGTGTTGGTGAGATCGCCCGGAGCGCATGTACCCTGCGCGCCGCCAGCCTGTGGCACGCAGTAGTACGTCGGCCCGGCGCTTACTACATAGGCCGCCGCGGTGGATCCGGTCGCCTGGCTGGTGAGCTTGTTGATCTCGTCAGTGGTCGCCGTTTCGACGGCATAGGGCAGATCCTGCGTCGTGGTGCTCACTGGCGCGGTCTGGCTACCGTTGGAGCAAACATCCACGATGGTCGTCGTGCCGCTCGAGGAGACACACGAAAGTTGGATCGCGCCGCCACTGATATTGCTTTGCGTGCAAGTCTGCCCAAGTTGGGTCTGATAGAGCTTGAGCAGATTCTGCAGCGTGGATTGCTGCGCGTTGCCACCGCTTGGAGGATTCACGCCGCCACCGGGCGTGAAATTGGCTAGACGGTCTGCTGGCACCTCGTCGGTGCTGTTGATCGGCACATACCCGAAATTCAGCCCGGAAAGATCCGGAAACAGGCCAAATCCGCTCACCCCGCCGAAATTAGCCACCTTGATGATAACGTCGAGGGCGTTGAACAGCGTGCCAGACAGTGGCATGACACTTTGGATCTGCTGCTTGTTGTTATCCGGTCCCTGTGCGCTCCAGCCATCGGCGAGCACCGTGTCCTGGGCGTGGAACTCCAGACCCAGATGCTCGAACAGCGTCGACGGCGTGGCCAGATTGTCGTAACCGATCGGACCTTGCGGATTGGCCGGTGTCAGGCTGACCTGCGCGGCCATCAGGCCGTCAGTATCCAGATTGAATCCAATATTGGCCCCAACCAGGCTGCCGAGCGCATGAATGCTGTTAAACACCGCGCCTGCTGCAGCGTCCTGCGGCAAGCCGCTGGCCGAATCGCTGAGCGTGCCGAGGCGGGCGGATTGCCCAAATACCATTTGGCGGTCGCCCTGGTCTTTCCACAGCGGATTGACAATGAATCCGTTCAGAGACTGGCTTTGCTGCTCGTTGACGAACGCCGGCTCACCGAAAAGGCGCACACGCATGGCGGTTTCGATTTGCAATTGCGTCCGCGTGGCTGCGGTGGCGCCCCGCAGGCTGCTGCTGGGCATGTAAACCGTGCGCTGGAACGCTGCGTAGCGCGCCGCCTCCTGCGTGGCTACGTCCATGTCGATGTATTTCATCAACAGGGTCATCAGCAGAAACAGCGGAACCAGCAGGAATGCGCTGGCGATGATCATTTCTGCGATCGCCTGGCCACGTTGCCGATCGCCTCCGCACCAGCCCACCGAGGCGCCCGGTACCCTCATGGAAGCATCTCCGCACTGAGCACAGCGGATTTGGTGAGGGGCGAGGTGGGCACCAGATGGGCCTCCCAGTAGGGGCTGAAGAGGCTGGCGTACAATGTGTGACCGCCGAGGCTGTTGTCCAGTCCACCCACCTGAGTGACGAAATGGCCCTGGAAACTGACATAAGTCGGGCGCAGGAAATAGACTTGCGATGAGGCGCTAACCGTCATCAATTGGTGACCTTCATTGTCGGTCAGCGCAAGGTTCCCTCCGGCGATTGGCACCTGCTGCGGGTTGACTCCTTTCGTGCCGGCATTGAGCTGCTGTGTCGTGGCGATGGTGTTCTGATCGCGCGCGGCAAAAATCGTGATCTCGGGCGCGGAATAGTCCGACTTTGTCAGGTTGCTGACGTCAAGGTACTTCTGCAGACCGCTGTAGGTGCTGCTCTTGAGTGTGTAGGGCGGCGTCTTGGTCCCCGCGGTGACGTTGGCCCAGCTCTGCGCAGGCGAAATCGGTATTACCAGAGGGATTGGTACCGGAATATCACCGATCGGCGTCGGCACGTTGATCACGCAGACACCAGCCGCCAGGAATGCACTGAAATCACCCGCTGGGTTGGCCGTATTCTGCGTCGTCCAGGTCTTGTTGTCGGTGGAGAGCGCCGTGCTGCCGCTATAGCCGGTCGAGAACACGTCAATGCCGCCGAAGCCATCGCCGAAGCAGTCACCAAAAGCTGATATCAAAGTGTCAAATGGCAGCACCTCGCTCGAACTGCGACCTTTGTCAAAGGCATCGCGCGAAGACATCACCACGTTGTGGAAACGATTATTGGGATCGGCGGTCGTACCGGCGCCGGCAGGATTGTAGGTTTTGATGAACTTGTAGATCCTGCCCAGCGACACCGCGGTGACCCCCTCGCCCGCCGTGCCTATGGCGCCCAGGGTCACATTGGCCATTTGCGCGTTGCCGTCGGTGGCGCGCAGCACGCGCCACATGACACCCGGGTCGGTGCTGTTGTAGGGAAGGTCCGACAGGGCCAGATCGGCAAGCGCAGCCGTGTAATAGGTCCGTGAGGCGATGCTCAGTGTCTGCTCGATCGTATTGAGCACGGTCACGATCGGACCGGTGATGCTGTTGATGCCCTGTTCGAGCGGCCCGGTGAAGCCCTGGTAGGCGTCCATCGTTTGCACACCAGGGTAGCCCGGCTGGAACAGCTCCAGTACCGTGATGATTTCCTCGTACGTACCGTCCGTCGTGAAGGGACCGTTGCACTCGGCATCGGCGTAGATCAGGCAGTAGTAGCGTGCCCACGAGGTGAGCCCGACCATCTGCGCAATCGCGACCTGGTTTGCCACCATGGCGCGGTTGGAATAAGCGGCGAAGTTGTATGCGCGGGCCAACTCGACGGCGCCGCTGTAGGCCGCCGAATCAGCCGCATTCTGCAGATGAATGCGCGTCGCCACCGCGCGTCCGCTGTTGTAGACCAGAAGGGCGGCGATCACCAGGATCGCCGCCACGATCACTACAAATACCGAAGCTTGGCCGCGCGCCCGCGTGAGACTCGTTTCAAGAGCCTGCCGGCGCCACCTGGAATCGAGTGCGGTCCGAACCATGACCTAGACTCGTTCAGCTTCAGTGTCTACTGGTTACTGGCCCGCATTCGCGGCATTGGTCTTGTAGTTGTTCAAGGCGTACTGGTTAGTAGCTTCCGTGTTGGCCTTGGTATGAGCAGCTTGCGCCTGCGTGTAACCAGTTGCGCCAGCACTACCCGCCAGCTGGCTGGTGATCGAGGCCATCTGGCCGCGGACTGCCTTGCCAAAGAACGAATACACGGCAATCGCGGCGATCGCGACCAGCGCAACGATGATGATGTATTCGGTCATGCCCTGGCCGCGCTGCAACCGGCGGCCGCTCTGCTGTTCCTGGAATCGGCTCTTCAACATCATGGTGCTATCTCCTCACGAGGATGCGCCGAATCGGCGCGGAACGGAGGCCCTTAGGCTCAACCCTTGGGCCGGATGCCGGCAACGTCTAAGCGCGAGCGGCCTTGGCGATGCAGGACTACACCCACCCACTGACCCACGAGGGTCAGCGAGGCGATTTGATCAACAAGCAGGCGACCTCTCCACGAAGTCGGCAATCGGCAATTAACTCAGACTTTCCATGCCATCCCCCCCTGTGGGTCTGGGCAATGCGATGTGATTGTGTTCACAGTTTTCATGATGCGACAAAGTAGCGCAAGTACCAAAGTCATTACATTGATGTAAGAATCGTAAAAGCTTGTGACGCATGCTCTCTGGCCCCGTGCCTCCCGTCGCAATGCTTTTGTGAGGTCCTCCGCATCAGCGCGACGTGGTGATCTTCGCGCTTGCGACCGGCCTCAGAATGGCGAATGGGGTGAATCTTGCATGGTCGCAGGTAGACCTTGCACGCGGCATCGCGTGGATTCATCACGATCAGGCGAAGGCGGAGCGCGCGATCCATGTGCCCCTGAACACGGCGGCGCTGGAAGTCCTGCGGCGGCGGCAAGGCGAGCATGCGGAGCGGGTGTTCACCTTCAAGGATCGCCCCATCGGCCAGGCGAATACGC
>JAKAEJ010000054.1 GCA_021818335.1 Pseudomonadota bacterium
CAATGCCCTGATCATCATCGTCCTGATCCCGCTGGCACTGCGCGGCGTGCGTACCCGCGCCGTCGGCGCCGCGGCCCTTCTGCGGCGCAATCTCCTGGTGTACGGCCTCGGCGGCCTGGTGATGCCGTTCGTTGGCATCAAGCTGATCGACCTGTTCTTGGTTGCGATGCACTGGGCCTGAGAAACCACCGTGGCCCCGTCACGCATCCAGCTTCCCGGCGCATGCTGCCCCGTGCCCCGCGGCACGAGGACCATCCAGTCACTGGCCCGCGCAACCGCCCTGGCCGCCATGCTCCTCGCGACCGATCCATGTCGGGCCTCTGGAGCCTTTTCCGTTAACCTGGCCGTGGTTTCGGACTACGTGTTCCGCGGCCTGACGCAGTCCTGGGGACAACCCGCGTTGCAGGGCGGCGGCGCGTTCGACCACCGGGGATTCGATGCAGGGATCTGGCTCTCGTCCGTGAGCACACGAAGCTATCCCGGCGGCGGAAGCGAAATCGACGTGTTCGCGAGCGAAGGCCATCGATTCAGGAGCGGATTGCATTGGCGCACCGGCGTGTACGGCTATTTTTATCCCGGTGCCAATCTCGATCGTGCGCAACTCCCGCCCCAGTCATTGGACACGGTGGAAGCCAACGCGGCCATCGGTTGGCGCTGGCTGACGCTCCAATACAATCGCGCGCTCACCAACTATTTTGGCGCCGGGCCCGCGGCGGGCTTTCGCGGCAGCAGCCGCGGCTCGAGCTATTGGCAGCTGGACGCGCAATTCCGGCCGGCACAGAACTGGACACTGGGGCTGCACGCCGGCCGCACGCATTACACGACCGAGCTCGCCGCGCCCTTGCCCGATGGCGCGCGAAATCCGAGCTACAGCGACTACGGCGTAACGCTGACACGGCAACTCGATACCCATTGGTCGCTCGGCACCAGCCTCACGCACGCGACCAACGCGGCGTGGTACCGGGATACCGCCAGTTACCTCGATGCCAACGACACACTGAACGTCGGCGGCACGCGCGTCGCCATCATGCTGCAAGGCACGTTTTGATCGGAGTTTCCCATGCGCCTGCTATTTCGCCAATCGGTAACCTTGCTGTTGATCATGACCCTGCTGACCGGCGTCTTGTATCCGTTGCTGTGCACCGGACTGGCGCAGGTCCTGTTCCCCAGCAGGGCGGAGGGAAGCCTCATCATTCGCCACGGGCAGGTGCTTGGATCGCGCCTGATTGGTCAGTCCTTCACCAATCCCGCCTACTTCTGGGGTCGTCCTTCGGCAACTAGTCCGGGGCCCTACAACGCCGATGCGTCATCGGGCTCGAACCTGGGCCCGACCAATCCTGCCTTGCGCCGCGCGGTCAAGCAACGCATCGCCACGTTGCATGCTGCCGACCCCGGCAACGCCGCGCCGATACCCGTGGACCTGGTAACTGCCTCGGGCAGCGGCCTCGATCCGGACATCAGTCCAGCCGCTGCCGAATACCAGCTACCGCGGGTGGCCGAAAGCCGCCATATGGCACCTGCCACCGTGCAACGCATGATCATGGCTTCGACCCGGGGACGCACGTTTGGCGTGCTGGGCGAACGACGCGTCAATGTGCTCGAACTCAATTTGCGCCTCGACGGCCAGTGGCTCAAGCGTTGACGGGATTCGCCGGCCCTCTGGCGCCGCACCCGGCCTAAGGCCACCATAGGCTCAATACGACCGGGTCCACTCCTGCATGGCCGCCGAGCGCTCCGACGCGCGCCCCGATCCTGATGCCCTGCTGGCGCGTGTCGAGCGCGAGGCCCGCGCGGCCGCACGTGGCCGGCTGAAGATCTTTTTTGGCGCCTCGGCGGGCGTCGGGAAGTCCTATGCCATGCTCGAGGCCGCACGCAAGATGGCCGCGCATGGCGTCGACGTCGTCGTCGGCTATGTCGAGCTGCATGGCCGGCCCGATACGGAGTCGCTTCTCGAGGGACTCGAAGTGCTGCCGCCCCGGCGGCTTCCGCACCGCGATATCGAACTGTTGGAGTTCGACCTGGATGCCGCGCTCGCTCGCCATCCCGCGCTGCTGCTGGTTGACGAGTTGGCACACACGAATCATCCCGGCGCGCGGCACCCCAAGCGGTGGCAGGACGTGACCGAACTGCTGGACGCGGGGATCGACGTCTTCACCACGGTGAACGTGCAGCATGTCGAAAGCCTCAACGACGTCGTTGCGCAGATTACCGGCGTGCGCGTTCGGGAGACCGTTCCGGACAGCGTGTTCGAGGCAGCCGATGAAGTCGAGCTGATCGACCTTCCGCCTGACGACCTGATCGCGCGACTTCATGAAGGCAAGGTCTACGTTCCAGACAAGGCTCGCGATGCGCTCCGTTCCTTCTTTCGCAAGGGTAACCTCATCGCCCTGCGCCAGCTGGCCCTGCGCGCTACCGCCGACCGTGTTGACGCCGCTCTTCGTGAATATCGTGCAAGCCACGCCATCGCAGGAACCTGGGCCGCCGGCGAGCGGGTGCTGGTCTGCGTCGGACCGGACGCATTGTCCGAGCAGTTGGTGAGGCGGGCGCGACGGCTGGCTCATGCACTGCACGGAGAGTGGCTCGCGGCCTATGTGGAGACGCCGCGCCTCGAGCGACTTCCGCAGGCTGCGCGCGACCGCGTGCTGCGCACGCTGAAGCTGGCAGAAAGCCTGGGGGCACAAACTGCCAATCTGAGTGGCGATCATGTCGCCGAAGAACTTCTCGATCTGGCCCGGCAAAGGAACGTCAGCAAGATCATCGTCGGCAAGCCTGCGCGCGCGCGATGGCGTGACCGGCTACGTCCCAGTCTCGTTGATGCGATTATCCGCGGCAGCGGCGATATCGATGTGCTGGTCGTCACCAGCGAGCCCGGGGTACCCGTCGCGCCGACGGCGCGCCTGCCCAAGCGATCCAGTCGCCGATCCGCTTACCTCAAGAGCCTGGCCATGGTCCTGCTGGCCACGTCCTTGTGCGCCGTGCTGTTTCGCATACTCGGCTCCACCAACCTGGCCATGATCTATCTGCTCGCCGTGGTGTGGGTGGCGGCACGGGTCGGCCGCGGCCCCTCGGTTCTCGCCGCGGTGCTCAGCGTAGCGCTATTCGACTTCCTGTTCGTTCCACCCTACTTCTCGTTTGCGGTTTCCGACACGCAGTACCTGCTGACGTTCTCGGTCATGCTGACCGTGAGCCTCGTGGTCAGCGATCTGGCTGCACAGGGAAGACGCCGCGCCGCCGTGGCGCGGCATCGGGAACGGCGCATGCGGGAGCTCAACGCGCTCAGCAGCGAATTGGCAGGGGAACGCCTGCGCGAACGGCTGGTCGAGATCCTCGGTCGCCACGCCCGCGGCGCCGTGGATGGCGATGTGGCCGTCCTTATCCCAGACGAGCATGGCCGCCTCCAGGATCCAGGACTCTTCTGCACGCGCGGCCGCACGCCCGCACCTGGACAGCAGAACTGGTTCCCGGTCCCCGGCAACGACCTTGGCATCGCCCAATGGGCCTATGACCATCGGCGCAGCGCTGGCCTTGGGACCGACACGCTGGCCAACGCCGATGCGGTCTACATCCCACTCAAGGCACTGCAGCGCTGCATGGGCGTGCTCGCGCTGCGCCCTCGCGAACCCCGGCAATTGCAGGTTCCCGAGCAAATGCACCTGCTCGATACCATGGTCAATCAGGCCGCCATCGCCATCGAGCGCGTGGAACTGGCGATCGCAGCGCGCAACGCCAGCGTCGAAGTCGAATCCGAGCGGCTGCGCAACGCCATGCTCAGCGCCATTTCCCATGATTTCCGCACGCCACTGGCAACCATCATCGGCGCTGCCACGACGCTGTTGTCGGATGCGCCCGGGGGCATTGACGACGCGCACCGGCGCACGTTGCTTGGCAGCCTGCTCGGCGAGGCGGAGCGCCTGCACCGACTCACCGGAAATCTCCTTGATCTTAGTCGCTTTGACGGTGGCAAGCCCCAGTTGAACATGGAATGGCTTGCCATCGACGAACTGATCGGCGCGACGCTGGCCCACTTGGCCGGGGCGCTGGGCCCGCGCGATATACGCGTTGACATCGCAGCCGACCTGCCACTCTTTCCCGGCGACGAGACGCTCATCGGCCAATTGCTCGCGAACCTGCTGGAGAACGCCAGCAAACACACGCCTGCGGGTACGCCGATGGAAATCGCCGCGCATGCGGAAGACGATTGGCTCCATGTCGCCGTTCGCGACCGTGGCCCCGGGTTGCCCGCAGGCGATGCGCACCGACTGTTCGAGAAATTCCAGCGTGGGCGCCCCGAAGAAGCGCAAAGCGGCTTCGGTCTTGGCCTCAGCATCGCGCAGGCGATCGTGCAGGCGCACGGCGGTCGGATCGAGGCGCGCAACCGCGATGGCGGCGGTGCCGAATTCACCTTCGTCCTGCCCCTGAAGCGTGCGGAGCGCCCCCCCCATGACTGAGCCGTCGCCTGGGATCGTGCTGATCGAGGATGACCCCCAGATCCGCCGCTTCCTGGTGGCGGCGCTGGAAGTCCACGGCTATCGAGCCCACGAAGCGCCGAACGCGGCGGAAGGCCTCCGCCTCGTCGCTGCACGCCAGCCGGATCTCGTGATCCTCGATCTCGGCCTGCCGGACCTGGGTGGACTCGAGGTCATCCGTCGGCTGCGCGAATGGTACGCCCGCCCAATTCTGGTGCTCTCGGCGCGAACGCACGAGCAGGACAAGGTCGCCGCATTGGACCTGGGCGCCGACGATTACCTGACCAAGCCCTTCGGCATCGATGAGCTGTTGGCGCGCCTGCGGGTCGCGCTGCGTCACCTCGCGGGCAGTCAAGCAGGTGATGCCGGTGGACGCATCGAGGCTGGGAACCTGGTCATCGACGCGGCAGCCCGACGCGTGACCCAAGGGGGCGCCGACGTCCACCTGACCCCGCGCGAGTACCAGCTCCTCCTCGCCCTGGCCAGCCAGCGCGGCAGGGTACTGACGCATCGCCAACTCTTGCGCGAGGTATGGGGGCCTGCGCACGTCGAGTCGCCGCACTACCTCCGCATTTACATGCGTGCACTGCGCGCCAAGATCGAAGAGGATCCGGCGCGCCCCCGCTGGCTGCTGACCGAGATCGGCGTCGGTTACCGTTTCGCCGATCCCGAATGACGCCCCCGTCTTTTCAGCGGCTCATGAGCCCCGCCAGCGTCGTGCCGAGGTCGGCCGGTGACTTGACCGTCGTCACACCTGCCTTCTCCAGAGCCGCGAACTTGGCGGCGGCCGTACCCTTGCCTCCGGAAATGATGGCACCCGCATGGCCCATGCGCTTGCCGGCCGGTGCCGAGGCGCCGGCGATAAAGGCCACGACGGGCTTGCGCACGTAGTCTGCGATGAATTCGGCGGCTTCCTCTTCCGCGCTACCGCCGATTTCGCCAACCATGATGATCCCTTCAGTCTGGGGATCGTCCTGGAACAACCTCAGGCAGTCGATGAAATTGAGGCCGTTGATCGGGTCGCCACCGATGCCGATGCAGGTGCTCTGGCCAAGGCCGGCCTGGGTGGTCTGGAACACCGCCTCGTAGGTCAACGTTCCGGATCGCGAGACGATACCCACCTTGCCAGGCTGGTGGATGTGACCGGGCATGATGCCGATCTTGCATTCGCCGGGCGTGATGATTCCCGGGCAATTGGGCCCGATCAGCACCGTATCCGGATAGGAATATCTCAATGCGTTCTTCACCCGAAGCATATCCAGCACCGGAATGCCCTCGGTGATGGCCACGATGACCTTGATGCCGGCATCCGCGGCCTCAAGGATCGCGTCGGCAGCAAATGGCGGCGGCACGAAGATCATGCTGGCATCGGCACCGGTACTGGCCACGGCGTCTTGGACGGTGTTGAACACGGGCAGTCCAAGGTGTTCGCTCCCCCCCTTGCCTGGCGTGATACCGCCCACCAACGTGGTGCCGTAATCCAGCGCCTGCTGGGAATGGAACGTTCCCTGCTGGCCGGTGAAGCCTTGGCAGATCACTCGAGTTTTCTTGTTGACGAGCACGGACATGATTCGGAGTTCCTTCAGGCAATGGCAGCCACGGCTTTGCGCGCGGCGTCGTTAAGGTCATCGGCGGGCGTGATTTTCAGTCCGGAGCTGGCGAGCAGCTCACGACCCTTCTCGACATTGGTCCCCTGCAGTCGCACGACGACAGGAATCGTCAGACCCACTTCCTTCACGGCAGCGATGATGCCTTCGGCGATCAGATCGCAACGAACGATGCCGCCGAAAATGTTGACCAGGATGGCTTTTACCTTGTCCGAGGACAAGATCAGTTTGAAGGCCTCGGTCACCCGCTCCTTGGTGGCGCCACCGCCCACGTCGAGGAAGTTGGCCGGCTCGCCTCCCGCCAGCTTGATCACGTCCATGGTCGCCATGGCCAGGCCGGCCCCATTGACCATGCAGCCAATGTTGCCATCCATGGTCACGTAATTGAGGTTGTGCTCGACGGCGGCAGCCTCGGCCGGGTCCTCCTGCGTCCGATCGCGCATCGCCGCTAGACGCGGGTGCCGGAATTCGGCGTTGTCATCGGAGTTGACCTTCCCGTCCAGGGCCATCAGGTCACCATTGGCGACGATGGCCAGGGGGTTCAACTCGATCAATGCCAGGTCCTGCTCCATGAACAGGCGGTACATGCCCGTCATGATCTTGGTGAGCTGGCCCACCTGCTTGGCGTTCAGTCCCATCGCAAACCCCAATGTCCGGCACTGGTAGGGCTGCAGACCCTGGATGTAGTCGACGGTCACGGTGTGGATTTCCTCGGGCGTCTCGCGCGCAACCTGTTCGATATCCACACCACCGCGGCTGGATGCGATGAACGCAACTGCTTTGGTTCCTCGGTCCACCAGGACCGAAAGGTAAAGCTCCTTGGCAATGTCGTTGGCATCGGTGACCAGCACTTCGTTGACGGGGAGCGCGCGACCCGCCGACTGGTACGTCGCCATGGTCCTGCCGAGCATGCCCGACGCCGCTACCTTGACTTCCTCGCGCGTCTTGCAGAACTTGACGCCACCCGCCTTGCCGCGACCGCCTGCGTGGATCTGAGCCTTCACCATCCAGGGTCCATCGCCCAGCGCCTTCGCGGCATCGACCGCAAGGTCGGGGGTGTCGGCAACCTTGCCCGTCGGCACGGCGATGCCATACTCGGCGAACAGTTCTTTGGCCTGATACTCGTGGAAATTCATGGACGACAACCTCGGGACAGCGGGGGAGAGGGCGCGGCGGCGCTGCCATGGCGCTGGGCGAGCCAGCCGCGTAAAGCCCCCTATTTTCGGCGGAACTGGCCGCTAAGGCAAAAGGCCCGCCGCCGATGCCGCCTGACGGCGCGCTTCGCCTATACTCGGGGCGCATAAGCTGCGCAGCAGACGGCGGTTCGTAGACGGCGCGGCAAGAAGCTGGCGTGGCCGCGGGTGCGAGCCCCGCCTGAACGCACCCACGTACCCGACAGCGACAACGAGGCCCCCGCGTGGCGGCAGCACAGGATTCTTCGCTGCACCTGTCCTCCGGCGAAATCACCCGCCGCGAGCTCTATTTCACCAACCTGTTCCGCGTGCTGCAGGGAAGCACCTACGCCGGCCTGGCGTTCAGTCCCTGGCTGGCCGAGGTCATGCAGACGCGGCTGCCCCTGTTGGCGCGCATCACCGCAATTGCCTACTTGCCGATTGCCGGCATGCTGCTGCTGGGTACGCGCCGTGCGTTGCCGCGCCTGCGCACCCGCATGCCGCCGATGATTGCACTCGACATCCTGGCCGCGATGCTGATGATCATCGCGGTTCCGGATGCCCGCACGGGCATTGCCGGGCTGTTGATCGTCAACCTGAGCGCTGGCGCGGCCCTGTTGACGCTGAGTTCCGCGTTCACGTTGGCCGGCGCCGCCAGCGTCACGCTGGTCCTTCTGGGCGGCATCGATGTTGTCTTTGTGGGCCGGCCAGGACGGATCCTGCTGGAAAGCCTGCTTTTCGCCTTGGCTTACATCGCCGCCGCATGGCTCAACCACACGCTCGGCCGGCAAATGCGGGCCAGCGAAGCGTTAGCCGAGCGCCGCGGCATCGACCTGGCCAATCTCGCCCAGGTCAATGAACTGATCATCAAGCGCATGAAGACCGGCGTCCTGCTGGTGGATGCCGGCAACCATATTCACCAAATGAATGAATCGGCATGGATGCTCCTGGGCAGCCCATCAAGCGACCAGCGGGACCTGGGCCGCGTGGCTCCCGAGCTCTCGCGCCGCCTTTATCATTGGCGAAATCTCGGGCGGGTCGACGAAACCGGCGTGGCGCTTGCGGAGGGGGTATCCGAGGTGATTCCGCGGTTTACGCGTCTCGCCTCCAACGACGATGCGCACGTGCTGATCTTTCTCGACGACACGTCTCTCGTGTCGAGGAAGGCGGAGGAAATGACGCTCAGTTCGCTGGGCAGGCTGTCCGCGTCGATTGCCCACGAAATCCGCAATCCCCTGGCCGCCATTCGCTACTCAGCGCAACTGCTTGCCGAATCGCCCGACTTGAGCGCGGAAGATGCACGAATGGTGGAAATCATCAACAACCACTGCGTGCGTCTCAACGATATCGTCGAGAACATCCTGCAACTGTCACGCCGCGACCGATCGCGACCGGAAATACTGGATCTCAACGACTGGGTCTTGCGCTTCGTCGAAGAATATTCCGAGTCGAACGACCTGGGTGAAGACAGTCTGCGTGCCGTGACGCAGGCTCGTGCCGTCGAGGCCCTGGCCGATCCGCAGCACCTGCAGCAGGTGGTCTGGAACCTCGTGCAGAATGCGTTGCGCTACGGCCGCCTGCCTGGCGAGCCTGCCCGAGTGATGGTGATCGCCCGCAATGCCACGGAACAGGGGCCCCCGCTTCTGGAAGTCGTGGATCGTGGCCCGGGAATCCCCCCCAAGGTGGCATCGCAGATTTTCGAGCCCTTCTTCACCACGCATGAGATGGGCACGGGCCTTGGCCTCTATTTGGCGCGGCAGATGTGCGAGGCGAACCAGGCGACGCTGGAATTTGTTCCGGTGCCAGGTGGCGGCAGTTGTTTCCGCATCACGCTGGGGGCGTCCGTGCGCATGGCAAGCCCGGTATGAACGCGACCCTCGTGCCCCTCGTCGGCCTTTGCCAGCCCTCGCACTGGCGCTAATCTGCACGCATGGAACGCAGCCAGGTGGATAAGCGCATGGGCAAGCAGACCGTCTTGGTGGTGGATGATGAGCGCGACATCAGGGAGCTGCTCACTATCACGCTCGGGCGCATGAACCTCCTGGTGGAGTCCGCGGGCAGCGTGAACGACGCCAAGCGTCTACTCGCCGAGCGCACCTTCGACCTCTGTTTCACTGACATGCGACTTCCCGATGGATCCGGGCAGGAACTGCTGGAACTGATCGCGAGGGAGTATCCAGAAATGCCGGTCGCAATGATTACCGCGTACGGAAACGTGGATGCCGCGGTCAACGCCCTGAAAGCCGGCGCCTTCGATTTCGTCTCCAAGCCGGTCGATATCAACATGCTGCGGAGGCTGGTCCAGACCGCCCTGCGGCTAGGGCAGCAACGGCGCGAGCCAGCCGATGTCGGTGCCGAAGAGGCTGGCGCGGGTGGCGCCGACAGTGGTAGCGCGAGTCGCCTCGTGGGTGTCTCGCTGGCCATCGAGCAGGTCCGAGCGACCATCACCAAGGTTGCGCGAAGCCAAGCTCCCGTCTACATATCCGGGGAGTCCGGCGTGGGCAAGGAGCTCGTTGCCCGCCTGATCCATGAGCAGGGTCCGCGCGCCAGTGGCCCGTTCGTCCCGGTCAATTGCGGCGCCGTGCCCAGCGAATTGATGGAAAGTGAGTTCTTCGGCCACCGCAGGGGCAGCTTTACTGGCGCGCATGCCGACAAGGAAGGCCTGTTCCAGGCCGCGCATGGCGGCACGCTATTCCTCGACGAGGTTGCGGACCTGCCCATGCACATGCAGGTGAAGCTGCTTCGCGTGATTCAGGAAAAGGCCGTACGGCCAATTGGCGCACATAACGAAGTGCCTGTGGATGTGCGCATCCTTTCAGCTACCCACAAGGATCTTGCCCGACTCGTCGAGCGCGGCCAATTCCGTCAGGACCTCTTCTACCGGATCAATGTGATCGAACTCCGCGTGCCGCCTTTGCGCGAGCGCCGCGAAGATATCCCTCGGCTGGTGGCGGTGTTCCTCAAGCGCTTGGCAGCGGAAAGTGGCATGGAATCCCCGCCCCGGCTGCAGCCGGATGCGCTGAAGACTCTGCTCGAGTACGGGTTTCCAGGTAACGTGCGTGAGTTGGAAAATATTCTCGAACGCGCCGTGGCGCTTTGCGAGAACGGGTCGATCGATCGCCAGGACCTGATGCTCGTGCCGGCAGCAGGCAACACTGCAAGCGACGCGGACCCTGCTCCATACCCAGCCAGCCCGTCCCAGGACTCGTCAGCGCCTGGACCGCAATCGCTGGATGACATGGTCACCTCCCTCGAGCGCGAGAAAATCATGCAGACGCTGCAAAAAACTCGCTACAACAAGACCGCCGCTGCGCGCGAACTCGGCATCACGTTCCGGGCGCTGCGCTACAAGCTCAAGAAGCTCGGCATCGATTGATGCGCTCGCCTGCGGATCGTTCCCGCTGAGCGCAGTCGGCACCATCGACAAAGTGACATCATCATCGGACGCAGGGCGCGACCAGGGCACACCGATGCCATGGTACGCGCGCTGAGCAGGCGATCACGCAGCTACTGCTCGCTGCTGCAAAGCGCATGAGCAATGCAACCAGCGATCCACACGCCAAGGCTACGCCCACCGCCAAGAACAGGGCGCGCTTGTGGCGCTTCCAGCCAGCCGGACGCTCAAGGACAACGTCCTGGCCTTGGGTATCGCGAAAATTCATGCCGGCCCCGAAAAGATTTGTTGTCGGGGATAACGCAAGTTGCATGCCAGCACGATGCGCCGCAGAGAATCCTGAAGCATCAATGCGTTATATGATCGAAAGCAGACCGGGCGGTGTCCGCGGACAGTCCGCGGACACGCTCCGGACGCTGCCCCACCCCTCCGCCGAGGCCGCACGTAGATGCCTCGCGCGCGGATTCTGCTGTCGACGCGAGGATCGCCCCCACAACGATGGCCTTGGTTGACCTCGCCATCGTGCACCACCGCCAGGCCGAACCGCTAGCCCCGGAGGCCACCCTTTGCGGCCATCGCGGGAGGCGTCATGCCCGCCGACTGCAACTGCCGCACATAGGCTGCAACGCCCTGATCAACGGGCGCGAAGGCGTGCGTGCAGCCAGCGGCGCGAAGGCGGTTCAAGTCGGCCTGGGTATGGCATTGGTAGCGGCCGACGAGCGCCTCCGGAAAGGCAACATAGTCGATCAACCCATCGTGGACCAACGTCTCCAGCGATTGCGTCGACTGATCGGCAAAGCCGCGCAACGAATTGACAACCGCAGATGCAATGTCATTGAAGGGTTGTGCGCGCCCGCTACCCAGGTTGTACACCCCACGGACATCTCCACGGTCGAACGCCCACAGATTGACTGCAACCACGTCCCCGATCCAGACGAAATCCCGCTCCTGCGCCCCGGCCGCGTAGCCACCATAGGCCCCGAACAGCCTGACCCGGCCTTCCGCATGGAATTGGTTGAAATGATGAAAGGCCACCGATGCCATGCGCCCCTTGTGTTGCTCACGGGGACCGTAAACATTGAAATAACGAAATCCGACCACCTGGGTCCGCGAAGTCGGCATGCGGCGCCGGACAAGCTGGTCGAACAGCAATTTCGAGTAGCCGTAGACATTGAGTGGCCGTTCGCACGCGGGCTCTTCGCGGAAGCCTCGTGAACCGTCCCCATACGTTGCTGCGGAACTGGCATACAGCAGGCGCGTGGCCCGCGACTCGCAGGCGTCGAGCAGCGTGCGGCTATCGCGGAAGTTCACGTCCATCATGTACCGGCCATCGTGTTCCATGGTGTCCGAACAGGCACCCTGGTGGAACACGGCCTCCACCCGACCATAGTGTCCGCGGGCGAATGCCTCGTAAAACTCTCGGCGATCCACGTAGTCGCTGATGCGCAAGTCAGCCAAATTGCGGAATTTTTCACCTTGCTGGAGATCGTCGACCGCAATGATATCGTCGATGCCGCGGGCGTTAAGCGCCTCAACGAGGTTGCTCCCGATGAATCCAGCGGCGCCAGTGACGACGATGCGCGTGCTCATGATCCTGACCAAAGTTCATCCGCCGACACACTGGCCGTGCCCAGCTTGCCGACGACAATGCCGGCAGCACGGTTGGCCGTTCGAACAGCCTCCCCAAGGCTGGCGCCAGCCGCCAGCATGACGGCAAGCGTAGCGATGACGGTGTCGCCGGCGCCAGAGACGTCGAAGACCTCCCTTGCAGCCGTCGGCACATGCTCCCGGCCAGTGGCGCTGAAGAGCGTCATGCCCTCTTCCGCGCGCGTAATCAGGAGTGCTTCCAGGCGCAGCGCGGCTCGCATCGCTTGTGCTCGCTCCTCAAGGTCCCCCTCGTCGCGCCAATCTCCGGCGACTTCGGCAAATTCGCCACGATTCGGCGTCAGAAGCGTCGCACCTGCGTAGCGCGAATAGTCGCGTCCCTTGGGATCGACCAGGACGATCTTGCCCGCATCGCGCGCCATCCCGATCATCCGGCCCACATGATCGAGCCCACCCTTGCCGTAATCAGAAAACAAAACGACGTCGTGTGCCGGCATCTCTTCGGCATAACGCTCGCTCTGCGCAACCAGGATCTCATGATCGGGCGCCGTTTCGAAATCCATCCGAAGCAGTTGCTGCTGACGGGCAATGACGCGTAGCTTCAGCGTCGTGCGCAACGCCGCATCCTCGTGGAGTGCGCATTGGATCGGCGACGCATTGAGCAATTCACGGAGACGACGGCCTGGCTCGTCAACACCCACGACCGACATGAGCGTGGCCTGCGCACCCATGCTGGTGACGTTGAAGGCCGCGTTGGCGGCACCGCCAAGCCGGTCCTGCTCACGCTGCACTCGCGCAACCGGCACGGGTGCCTCCGGAGAAATGCGATCGACTGTGCCGAACCAGTAGCGGTCCAGCATGACATCGCCCACCACCAGCACGCGCGCCGTGCGCACGCGGCTGCGCCAGTCCTGTCGCTGCATCAACGTTCCTCGATTTCCGGCGGTCCCGCCTGCGCACGCATTGTAGCGGCGCTTGCGCAAGCGCAAGGCCATCGATCCGACCACTTCGGTGCCGACACGATGCTGACCCCTGTAAACAAGCCGCTCCCCACAGCGGTTCAATCGAAGGATGAGTGCATGGGCCAAAGGCGTTTTGGCCGAAGCTCTGGACTCTGTATGTGAGCAGCGTGACGCCAAGCATATCTTGGTGAATGGGGCTTATACGTCGCAAATGGACTCGACCAACGGCTTGCTGGAAGGCAGGCGCGAAGGCGACAAGTTTTACCGTGCAAACGGGGACGTTCTCCAAGCCGACCACAACGCTGCTCTGAACGTGCTGGCGCGATTAGACGATGGCGAGATTTCTCGCTTCACTCCCTACACGGAAGTGCGTCGAATCCTGCTGGCTCGTTCTCCGGCGCAACTGAGCGTCAAGAGGGTCGAGTTGGGCACGAAAGTGCGTCAACCGACTGCGGATGAATCCTATGCGCAGATATGCGCAACTTTTTAGGAACACTCGTTCACGCGGCCCGTTGGGCGGAAGAGGATCCGCGGTGGGAGGCTCACCGCAAGATCAACAAGAAGTTCTCTGAGTCTCACGCCCC
>JAKAEJ010000055.1 GCA_021818335.1 Pseudomonadota bacterium
TTGGCCGCTCCCCGTGGTTTACAACCGTGCGTACAACGCCTGGAATGACCCGTTCTGGGGCCCGGGCTGGGGGGCATGGGGACCCTGGGGCTACGACCCATTCTGGTACGCGCCGCCGGTGATTGTCGTACGCCCGCCACCGCCGCCACCGCCACCGCCGCCGAAGGGCTGACGCCGCGGCATGCTGTCAGGCCCCGGGCTTCGACCCGCGGCCTGGTTGCATTCGCAACTCACACATCCAACTCCCGAGCCCGCCGGTGACGGTACTCGACCAGCAGGTTGTAGCTCGCCACTAACGCCGGGAAGGCGTTGGAGAGGATGCCGACAGAGTCGTTCTTGCCAAAGACGAAGTAGCTCAGCGTCATCAGGCTGCCGACGATGGACATCCACCAGAATGCGACCGGCATGTGCACGCGGCGTGCCTGGCGGGTCGCGTACATCTGAACAAACCATCGACCGGCGAAAAGAATCGTGCCGCCGTACCCAACAAGCTTCCACGGCGTGATGATCCACAGGCCTATGTGAAACAGCGTCTGGTTCATCGACGTCACCCCGCCAAAATGCGGATTGTCGCACCGCCGGCGGGGAACGAATGCGCGCCGTGACGCACCAGGGCTTGCAGTTGTATTAGAAAAGCATGAACAATCGGTGCATGACCGAGATCGTCTGCGACGTACTGGTAGTGGGCGCTGGCCCGGCAGGCGCAAGCGCGGCGCACCGAGCGGCGCAGGCAGGTGCAAGCGTTCTGTGCGTGGATCGGCGCCAACGCGTGGGTGAACCCGTGCAATGCGCTGAATTCGTGCCGTTGCCGATGCTGCCCTACGCGCAGGGTCGCGGCGTGTTGCAACAGGCCATCCGAGGGATGCAGACGTTGCTGCCATCCGGACAAGGTCACCACAGTCCATTTCCGGGTTTGATGATCGACCGAGGCGCCTTTGACCGTGCGCTCGCTGGCCGCGCCATGGAAGCAGGTGCAACCCTTTGGACGGGCGCGCATTTTCAGTCGTGGGACGGCTCCTGCGCTGGCATCTGGCGCGATGGCGCCCTGCGCAGGGTCCGGCCCCGGCTGCTGGTTGGCGCTGATGGGCCGCACAGTGACGTGGCGAAGCTGCTTGGTGCGCCGCCGCAGCCCTGCGTCCACACGCGCCAGTACACCGTTCCATTGGCCAACGACTACCCGGACACCGACATCTTTCTCGCCGACGATTATCCTGGCGGATATGGCTGGCTGTTTCCCAAAGGCAGTGTGGCCAACCTAGGTGTCGGCGCCGATCGCTCGCTTGCACGGAATTTGAAGACACCTCTCGCCGCGCTGCACCAGTCGATGGTGGACCGCGGCATCGTGCGATCGGAAATCATTGCGCGCACCGGCGGCGCCATCCCAGTCGGCGGCCTGCGAAAGATCGCCTGGCGCAACGCCGTTCTGGTCGGTGATGCTGCTGGGTTGACGCATCCGATCACCGGCGCAGGGATCGCGGCCGCGGTCCTCAGCGGCGAGTGCGCAGGAAACGCGGCCGCAGATTGGCTGGCTGGGCGCGCGGACGCGCTCGACGCGTATGCGGAGGAAATGCACGAACAGTTCGGCCCCAGCCTGACGCGTGCCTTGTGCCGTCGTGCGGCGCTGAAATCCATCTGGCATACGCCCCGCGCGCGCAACGACGACGTGATGCGCAGTGGGTGGATTGCCTTTGACGACTACTTCAAGGCACCGCTGGCCGCCATGGAGGCATGATGGAACCAGTCTCGAGACAAGCCATCTTTCTCGGAGGCGAGCTCTATCGCTTCGGCGGCTTTCGTGGCAATCATCCCCTGGCCATTCCGCGCGTCGCGGCTGTGCTTGACCTGTGCCACGCGCTGGGATGGCTCCCGGAGAGCGAGCGCCTCGACTGCCCGGAAGCCGACCATGAGCAGCTCTGCATGTTCCATGACGCCGCCTACGTCGAGGCGCTGCGACGCGCTGATTCGGCTGGCCATGTCACGGCTGAAGACCGTGCCAGCTACCGCATCGGCACGTTTGAAAACCCGGTCGCGCCGGGAAGTTACTTGCGAGCGGCATGCGCAGTAGGCGGTTCGATTCTCGCGGCGGATCTGGCAATCCAAGGCCGGCTTCCGTTCCACCCTGCCGGCGGCATGCACCACGGACGGCGGGATCGTGCCAGTGGATTCTGCCTGTTCAACGACCCGGTGTTCGCGCTGGGGCGATTGGCTGAACATGGACTGGATCGCATCGCCTACGTCGACTTCGATGCCCATCACGGCGATGGCGTCCAGGATGCAGTCGCCGCCGACGCAAGAATGCACACGCTGTCGATCCATGAAGCCGGACGCTGGCCTCATACTGGCGCCGCGGGCGATGCCAGCACGGGCCGCGCTGTGAACTTGCCGGTTCCGCCGGGTTGCAGCGACGGCGAGTACACCTTCCTGGTCGATGAGGTCGTCCTCCCATGGCTCGACATGATTCGACCCGATGCAGTGGTAGTTGTTTGTGGCACGGACGCGCTGGATGGCGACCCACTCTCGACCATGCAGGTGAGCAATGTCGCCTGGTGGCGCGCGGTGGCCGCCGTCGTTGCCCGGGTACCGCGCGCCGTGGTCCTCGGTGGTGGCGGCTACAACCCATGGACCCTGGCGCGCGGCTGGACCGGGCTCTGGGGACATCTCAGCGGACGCTCCCACGCAAGTCCCCTGAACAGCCCTGCCCGCGCGGTGTTGCAGGGACTCCACTGTGATCTAATCGACGACGACGAGGTGCGCCCGGAATGGATCAGCACGCTGAACGACCGCAACGGTGCGGAGGCCATCCGAGACCCGGTGAGGGCGCTGGCCCGGAATGCACGCCAGACGCTGGCACGGCGACATCGGCGATCGAGCATCGCGGAGACCCCATGAATTGGCACAATGCCCTCAGCGCGATCGAGGCTTTCGAGGACGCCGAATTCGACAGCGAACTCGTCAGCCGCATGCAGAAGGCAAGCGCATCCACGCGCGCTCGGCCTGTGCGGTTCTCGACCCCAACGTTCAAGGACTACGACGGTGGCGAGCTGAAGGGCTGCGCGAAAAACAGCTTCCCGGCCTTTTCCATCACCGGTGGCGCCTGTGGCCTGGACTGTGACCACTGCCAGGCCAAGATCCTCGAGCCAATGATTTCCGCGACATCCCCTGAAATCCTCGATGCCAAGGTCCGCACGCTCGTGCACACGCAAGATCTCGGCGGCTTCCTCCTGTCGGGCGGCTCCAACCGGCGGAATGTCATCCGATACGAACGTTATTACCCGGTCATCGAGCGACTGAAACGCGAGTTTCCGCACCTCCGGATCGCCATTCACACTGCATTGACCGATGAGCGGGGCGCGCGCGCCATGGAGGCAGCGGGCGTCGATACGGCCATGATGGACGTCATCGGCAGCGACGACACGATCCGGGAGGTCTACCACCTCGACCGCCCCGTTGCGGATTTCGAGGCGACCCTGGCCGCGCTCTGCGCAACCCGCATGCAAGTGACGCCGCATATCGTCATCGGGCTGCACTATGGCCGCCTTCGTGGAGAGACGACGGCACTCGAGATCATTGGCCGTCACAAGGTTTCGTCACTGGTCCTCGTGGTGGTCATGCCGTTTTATGCAAGGCCGGGCACGTTCGTGATCCCGGAGACGCGGGACGTGGGCGAAGTCTTTCTTGCAGCCCGCACATTGCTTCCGGATCGCGAAGTACTCCTGGGATGCGCGCGACCGGCTGGCCTGCACAAGCAGGTTACCGATGCATATGCCGTGATGGCCGGTCTGGATGGCATCGCTTTTCCCGCCGAGGGCGCCGTCGAGGTAACCCGCGCAATTGGCAGGCCATTTGAACAACAGCACGCCTGTTGTTCCATCAAGCTGGGATCCCGCCCTGATCACGGCGCCAAGGGCAGCCACCCAGCCCGCACCAGCGCTACCGATCCAACCTCCGTTCCCAATATTTCCGGAGCACGCGCATGAGCTGCCTGAAGCTGACCGAGACCTCAAGCCATGCCGTTGCCAGCCATGGCATCGACTTCAATCCATTCGAGGCGATGCAGCCGCGCGCGCCTTCGCCAACGCCCACCGATCTCCGCAATGGGGCCCGGGTCAAGCGCGACGGTGTTGCTCCGCAGGGCGTCTACCTGCCCAACAACAACGTCCTGACGCCGCACATGCGCTCACCGGAATACGTCCAGCTGTCGACAGCGGCGGCGATGACACTGGGCATCATGCCCGGCCGCATGCATCGCTGCGAATGCACGCGCTGCCTCAATCTCTTGCTGACTTACCCTGAGGGCTGCCGCGCCAATTGCGCCTATTGCGGCCTGGCACGCCACCGCGAGGCGGAGCGCGACTACGCGGACCGGAATTTCATCCGCGTCGACTGGCCGGCGGTCCCGATGGAACAAATCATCGACATCGTCGCTCGGGACCCGACCAACAGTCCGTTCCACCGCATGTGCATCTCGATGATCACGCACCCGCGGTCCGATGACGACACGGTCCAGGTCCTTCGTGCATGGACTCGCCGCATCGACCCGTCGGCGATTCCCGTGTCGATCCTCTCCAATCCGACCACGATGACCCGCGACGACGTGGTCAGACTCAAGGATCTCGGCGCCGACATCTTTACCGTGGCGCTCGATGCAGCCACACCGGAAATTTTCGACCGCACGCGCGGCAAGGGAGTTCAATCGCCCCACAAGTGGTCTAAGTACTGGGAAATCCTGATGCACGCGCGCGACGTGTTCGGCGCCCAGAAATTCGGAGCCCACATCATCGTCGGCATGGGTGAAACGGAACACGATGTCCTCGGACTCGTCCAGAAGCTGGTAGATCTGGGGGGACACAGCCACATGTTCTGCTTTTTTCCGGAAAAAGGTTCATTGATGGACCACCTGCCGGCGACACCGCGCGACCAATGGCGGCGCGTTCAGCTCGCACGCTATCTCATCGACTACGCAGGCGTGCGGGTGGAGCAAATGCGATTCGACGAAATGGGGCGCGTCATCGACTATGGGGTGGCGCGATCCGAGCTGGACCGCATCATCGCCGAGGGCATCGCCTTTCGTACGTCCGGCTGCCCCGGAAAGTTCCGTGACGATCTCTCCGCGTGCGATCGCCCTTATGGAGATTCGCCACCCAGCAACATCGCGAGCTTCCCGTTCCAGCCCAACGGGAACGACCTGCGCACAATTCGCCGCCAGCTCGGCATCCCCGTCGTTCGCGAGGACAAATGAACACGCAAGTCCGGGTGTTCGACGCGGGACTGCTCGATGGTCGAGCAAACATTGCGCTTGATCAGGCGATGATCGACGCACATCAGTCCAATCGCATTGGCGACAGCCTTCGCTTCATCCACTTCCGCCCCACTGCACTGGTTGGCCGGCACCAGGACCTGCGTGCCGAGATTGACCTTGATCATTGCCGGGCCAACGGCATCGGCGTCGGGCGCCGAATCACGGGAGGAGGCGCGATTTTCCTCGATGAAGGTCAGTTGGGCTGGGCGCTTGCGCTGTCTCGCGAGACCCTTGGTCAGCTTTCCCTGGGCGACGTCGCGGCGCGCATATGTAAGGCCGCGGCAGACGGACTTTCACGGCTGGGCGTGACGGCGCGCTTCCGTCCGCGCAACGACATCGAAGTTGACGGCCGCAAGATCAGCGGAACCGGGGGATTCCATGACGGTGACACGCTGTTCTACCAGGGAACGGTCTTGGTCGAACTGGATCCAGGTCGCCTCCTCGGCGCACTTCGCGTCCCGCGCGCCAAACTGGAAAAGCGCCAACTGGACTCTGCCGCACAGCGGGTTGTTTGCCTGCGTGAACTTCTGGGCGACGCGACGCCGACCATCGGCGCCGTGGAAGATGCCTTGCTGGCCGGATTCTCGGCCGGCCTGGGCCTCGATTTCGTGCGCAGCCACCTGCCAGAAGACGTGCTCGCCGATGCCAGGCGTATCGAACGCGACTGGATCGGAAGCGATGCCTTTGTCGCAGAAATCGACGGCGTTGGCGAGACAGGCGGCGTGACTGCTGGCACGCACCATGGCCCAGGGGGCCAAATCACCGCCTACCTGAGCCGAGGGGGCATCGGCGGTACGCGCATCAGCCAGGTCTTGCTGACGGGTGATTTTTTTGTCGCCCCGCCGCGCGTCGTCCTGGATCTCGAGGCCCACCTGCGCAATACGCCCCTCTCGGATCTCCGCAGCAACGTGGCGCACTTTTTCAGCAGCCGCTCCATCGCGGCCATTTCGATCACCGCGGATGACTTCTGCGCGGCGATCGAATCCGCCGCCCGAGACGGCCCCACCGCCTGATGCGCGATACACCGGCATGACTGCCAGCATCGCCACCTACCTGGCCATTCTTTCCGGTGCGCTTGCGTTGCTGATGGGCAACCGGATCCGCATCGACCTCGCCGCCCTGCTCGTCATTCTTGCTCTCTCGCTCAGCCGCCTGTTGCCCGTAAGGGAAGCCCTTTCCGGTTTTTCGAGCGACGCGGCGCTGATCACGGCGGCGGTATTCGTCATATCCGCTGGACTCGCCGCGACCGGCGTCACCGATCGGATTGGCTCATGGATCGGTCGCTGGTCGGGGGCCAGTGAATGGCGAACGTTGCTCGTCGTGATGCCAGCAACAGCGATTGTTGCCGCATTTACCCACCAGCTGATGGTCGTGGCGATGATGCTGCCGGTGCTGATGACGCTGGCGAGAACCCACCAGCTTGCTCCATCCCGATTGCTGATGCCCATGGCCTATGCGGCGTCCCTTGGCACCACGGTGACCGTGCTGGGCGCACCCGCGCTTCTCCTCACGGCCAGCCTGCTGCACCGATCGGGACTGCCACGACTGGGCCTGTTCTCCATCGCGCCGCTCGGGCTGGCGCTCACGACCCTCGGGACGCTCCTGGTGCTGATGCTCCACCGGATATTGCCCCAGCGAAGCGACGGCGACCTGGATTCAGCGATGGGGGCCGTAGGACGCTTCTACTCCGAACTGACCATTCCCAAGGGCTCACGCTGGTCGGGTCGCACCATGGAAGAGTTCATGGCCGATTATGGAACACACCTGCGCATCATCGATTGGTTGCGCCGCGGCATGTCGGTGCCCGAACCATTCGGTCCGCAGGCATTGCTGGAAGGTGATGTCCTGCTGGTCCAGGCGAGTGTCGGCGAACTGGCTGGCATGGCCCTGCAGTCCGACCTGCAGTTACATGCCGTCGCACAGGCCGGTCAAGCCCTCCCCCAGGGACTGAGCGAGCGAGCTCAGGGTCAGACAAGGCTTTTCCAGGCCATGGTCGCCCCGCAATCCGGGTTGGTCGGGCGCAGCGTCGCCGAAGCCGACCTGCCGAACCGGTTCGGTGTCGTTGCGGCGGGATTGTGGCGAAGGGAGGATTGGCTGGGTGGCGAGTTCGCCAAGGTGCGCCTCGAGGCCGGTGACGTCCTGGTTCTCTGGGGCGCCCCCGAGCGCTTTCGCGCCATGGCGCAGTTTCGCGGCTTCCTGACCCTCACGCCGATCGAGGCTGAACTGCGCCTGCGTCATCGTGCGCGCCGCGCACTGCTCATCCTTGCCGCCAGTGTGGCGTGCGCGGCCAGCGGCTGGGTCGAGCCGGTCGTGGCATTCCTCGGAGGGGCCGTCGCCATGATGCTCACCGGTTGCGTGCCGACCGACCAGGGCTATCGGGCGATCGACCTGCGGCCGTTCATGATGATCGCTGCGGCGATTCCCCTCGGCGTGGCGATGCAAACTAGCGGCACAGCGGGCTGGCTAGCCCATGGCCTGGGGTTGCTGATGCAGGGGCAATCCTCGTTCATGACGCTGCTCATGCTGTTTACCGCCGCAGCGCTCCTGACGCAGCCCCTTTCCGATACCGCGACCACTGCTCTCCTCGTGCCGATCGCGATCGCACTGGCCGATACGGTGCACATCAACCCGGTGGCCGCCGCCGTCACCGTGGCAGCTGGCGCGGTAACCGCGTTCATCACACCCATTGGCCATCACGGCAGCCTGCTCGTCCTCCGAGCAGGCAACTATCGGTTCCATGACTTTCTGCTGCTGGGGCTGCCCCTGACGATTTTGTCCGGGCTGGTCACGGCATGGATGGTGCCTCGCCTGTTTCCATGGCCGTGACTGCTGGCGCACCTTCCGCGCACCAGCAGTCCGTCCTCGTCTTGACCTCCAGCATCTCAGGGCAGGTCGATGCCTGCCGGACCCTGCGGCACTTTAACCACGGCGGCAGCGGGGACGCTAATGGTTCCGAGGTGGTCGGCGAGGAGTATCCGATTCAGGTCGCGCAGCGGACCCTGCTCGATACGTCGCCAGTCCACCCCCGCCATTGATATGGCCTTGACATTGGCCGCGTATACCGCCTCCTGCGCCGACGTCGGCGGACGATCAGCCGAACCGGCGTCGGTCGCGAGCGCTGCGAGCTCGCCATTGGCCTTGCCGAACCGCGTCGCCAGGGAACCCGCCGAGGACGACAGCGCCTCGCGCAGGACATTCGCGGCATGCAGGGCCCGCGCATGGGCCGCCAATGAAGGCTGGCGGGCATCGAGCTGGCGCAATACCGCCTGTACCTGACCATCGCCCACGTAGGAACGGTGCATCGCCATCGCCAGTTGCTGCTGGAACCCGAAGAGAGCCCGCAGCTCCGCCGGCGTGGCGTGGACGCGAGGATCTTCCGAGACAATCAGCGTCTGCCGCGATGTGCGCCCGTCCGCTTGGAGCTCGACGGTGTAGTTGCCGGGCAAAACCCGAGCACCGCGCGGTTCCAGCGGCGTGTTGCGGCCCCAGACGGCAGCGATGCTGTAGTGATACCGGACGGCCTGCGGCCTTGGAAGGTGCAGGCTCCAGATGAACCGATGCATGCCCGGGCCGTCACCAAGGCGCGGCGTGGGCTTGATCCAGCCCGCGGAGAAGTAACGGTCCGCTGGAAGCTCGGCTGGCTTGGCCTCGCTGCTGAAGCTTCGAAGCACTTGTCCCTGCGCGTCGACGATTTTCAATGTGACCGGGCCGTGGACATGTGACCCAAGCCAATAGTCGAACACTGCGCCATCCGGCGGGTTGTGCCCGATCGGCGTGTCCGGCGGCAATGGCGTGTCCTTGTTGTTGTCCGCGTGCAGACGCACGGCCACTGCCGGAGCGAACAGATGGACTGCCTGTTGGTCAATGTCCGGCTTGACCTCCCGCAATGGCGTGATGTCGTCGAGCACCCAAATCGCGCGCCCCTGCGTGCCCGCGACTAGGTCATTGCCGTGAACGAGCAAATCACGTATCCAAGCCGTCGGCAAGTTGTACTGCAGCGGCTGCCAGTCCGAACCATTGTCGAAACTGACATAGACGCCGACGTCGGTGCCTGCATAAAGCAGCCCACGCCGGAGAGGATCGGCCCGTACGACGGTGACGTAGTGGCCCGCTGGAAGGCCACGCGTGATGGATTTCCACGTCTTGCCGCCATCATCAGTACGGAAGGCCATCGGCATGTCGTTGCCGTCGCGATGGTCATCGACCGCCAGATAGACCTCGCTGGGGTCCTGGGCGGATACGTCGATACTGTCGATGCGTGCCCAAAGTGGCACCGCACTGGGCGTCACGTTGGACCAGTGCAGCCCTGCGTCATGCGTGACCTCGACCTGACCATCGTCACTTCCTGTCCAGATCGTGTCGGCATCCGACGGTGCGAGCGCAATGCTGTAAATGACGCCATAACCGCAGGCCTTCGCGTGAGCCAAGCTGCCTACGTGCCCGCAACCGGGCGTGCCTGGCACGGCACCCGTCAGGTCGGGGCTGATCACCTGCCAATGCGCGCCTTGATCGACACTGCGGAACAGAACCTGTGCCCCGACGTAGATCGGATACGGCCGCTGCTGGCCGATTGCAAGAGGAGTAATCCACGTATAGCGGTATTTGACGGTATCGGGACGCGCGCCATAGCTCATGACCGGCCACGGCGAAACATTCTGGACCTGCCCGGTGCGCGAATCCCATCGCGAAACGCGGCCACCCAACCCCGTGCCGAACACGATGTCCGGGTCGATCGGATACGGGATGTCGTAGTCGCGCTCATCACCGCCAACGGGATGCCAATCGCGGTAGCTCAGCAACCCGTAGTTGCTGGCACTGGCAATCGCGAAAGTGCCACTGTCTTGTTGTCCAGCGTAAATCCAGAAGGGAAACCGGTTGTCCGCGGCCAGGTGATACACCTGCGCCGTTGGCTGGTTGTACCAGCTTGACCAGGTCTTGCCCCCATCCATCGTGACTGCGGCACCCTGGTCACTGGTGACGATGCGGTCATTGGGATGCAACGGGTTGATCCAGACGAAATGATAGTCGTCGCCCCCCGGTGCTCCCTTCACGATGCGAAAAGTGACACCGCCATCGGTCGATTCACGTACGGATTGCCCAGTCGTGAAGACGGTGTCCGGATGGCCCGGCATGACAGACAGCCGACTGGAATACCAGTTTGCCACCTGCGTATGCGCATTGACGCGACGCCAGTGGGCGCCGCCGTCATCGGACCGCCAAAGGCCGGTTGCACCATGATCGCTGCCACCATCGATGCTGGCGTAGATGCGCGTTCCCTGCGTCGTGTCGGTCACTGCCAGGCCGATACGGCCCAGCGCGCCGTTGGGCCAGCCCAATCCGCCAAGTCTCGCCCATGTCTTGCCCGCATCATGGGAGACATAGATCGCACTGCCCTTCCCTGCAATGGGCTTGAAGTAGCTCAGCCAAGGGTAGTTCCGGATGCTCCACAGCGCCGCGTAAAGGGTGCCGGGATGGGCCGGATCGGCGGCCAAGTCGACGCCGCCGGTATCCTGGTCGACGAACAGCACGTGCTGCCAGGTCTTGCCTCCATCGACGCTTCGATAGAGGCCACGGGACTGGCTGGAAGCAAACACCCGGCCCAGCGCGGCAACGACGACCTCGTCGGCATTCGTTGGATTCACCCAGATCGCACCGATGTGTCGGGTCTTGCTCAGTCCGATGTGCGTCCAATGAACGCCCCCATCGTTGGATCGGTACATGCCATCGCCAGCTGCAATGTCGTAACGCGGTGCGACTTGTCCGGTACCCACATAGAGCACGCTGGGATTCGACGGGGCGACGGCAATGGCGCCGATGGACGCCGCGCCAATCCGGTTGGTCAACGCCGTCCATGTGCGCCCTGCGTTCTCGGTGCGCCACACGCCCCCTCCCGCAGTCCCGATGTAGTAGAGGTTGGGTCGCGAGGGAACCCCAACGCCCATGGTGGCCCAACCGCCGCGGAATGGGCCGAGCAGTCGCCAGTGCAATTTCGGCAACATTTGGTTCGGCATCGGTGCGGCGGCTGCGCTGGACACCGACGCCCCGAGCAGCAATGCGATGCCTAGCGCACGCAGGCGGCTGGAGGAAATGGACATGAGGACCCCGACGGAAGAGACTGACGCCATTTTGACGCCCTTGCCCTCTGGAAGTTCGCGACAACGGTTGTGCGTATGCAGCAGACCCGGTCCACTCTATTGCCCGATGTCTTGCGCCGAGGACTGAAAGTGGTCTTCTGCGGCACTGCACCAAGCCGGATCTCGGTGGCGCGCGGTGCCTACTATGCCAATCCGGGCAACGCCTTCTGGCGCACGCTGTTCGTTGCGGGCTTTGTGCCCCTGCCATTGCAACCGGCCGATTTCCGCCGCCTCCCTGAATTCGGGTTGGGGTTGACGGACCTCGCCAAACACCATTTCGGCAATGACGATGAACTTCCTGCGGAGGCGTTTGACGTGCCTGCCCTGAAACGCAGGATCCAGCGATTCGAGCCCGCGATACTTGCGTTCACCAGCAAGAATGCCGCACTCGCTGCACTGGGCCAGCGTGCGCCCTATGGACCCCAAAAGATGACGTGGCGCAAAACGCGGCTCTGGGTACTGCCGTCGCCATCCGGACAGGCAAGGCGATTTTGGTCCGAAACGCCATGGCGCCTGCTGGCCACGACAATCGATGCGCCGTCATAAATCCTCACGGAACGACGATGCGGTGTTTACGATTTTGCCAGGCACGCGCGGCCAACCCGCGTACTTGGCATGATCGGAGGGCCTTGACCCGGGGAATCCGTATGCGCCGCACCCGCGCCACGCTCCTGTCCATCCTCATCCTTCTCGCCGCATGTCCGGCGGCCATTGCGGGCACCCCGCGTGCCCAACCGACCTATGACCAGTCGGTCGCGCAACTGGAGGCTCGAATGCGCGCGGGCACTCTCACCGCGGTGCAACTCACGCGGCTGTATCTCTCGCGCATTGCCGCACTCGACAAGTCGGGTCCGAAGCTCAACAGCGTCATTGAGCTGAATCCGGATGCACTGCGCGAAGCGCGAAAAATCGATGCGGAGCGCCGTGCCGGCAAGCCACTGGGCCCGCTGGCCGGCATCCCGGTGCTTCTGAAGGACAACGTCGATACGGGCGACTCCATGATGACCACGGCCGGGTCGCTCGCACTGGTCGGCGCGCCCGCGTCCAAGGATGCGTTCCTGGTGGCCAAGCTGCGGGCCGCGGGCATGGTCATCCTCGGGAAGACCAACCTCAGCGAGTGGGCCAACTACCGCTCCGGTCACTCGACTTCCGGCTGGAGCGGACGCGGTGGCCTGACCCGCAATCCCTACGTCCTCGGACGCAGCGCATGCGGATCGAGCTCGGGCTCGGCTGTTGCGGTATCCGCGGGTCTCACGGCGGTCGCCGTTGGCACGGAAACCGATGGCTCGCTGGTCTGCCCGGGCGGCACCAATGGCATCGTGGCGATCAAGCCGACGCTCGGGTTGGTATCGCGTACGGGCATCGTGCCAATTTCGCACAACCAGGACACCGCCGGACCAATGGCTCGGACCGTAGCCGATGCAGCGTCGCTCCTGACGGTGATGGCTGGGAGTGATCCGGCTGATCCAGCCACAAAGCACGCCAACCTGCACATGGTGGACTACACCAAATACTTGATCCCAGGCGCGCTGAAGGGCAAGCGGATCGGTGTGGTTCGCTCGTTCGCCGAGGGGAATCCCGAGGTTCAGCGCGTCCTGGATGAAGCGGTGGCAGCCCTGCGCAAGGCCGGCGCCACGGTCATCGATCCAGTAACCATTCCGCACGTGGATGATTTCGGCAAGGACGAGAACATCGTCCTTTCGTATGACTTCAAGCACGACCTCAATGCTTATCTGGCGACGCGGCGCGGCTTGCCGGTGCGAACACTCGCCGGGGTCATCGCCTTCAACGAGGCGCATGCAGCGCAGGAAATGCCCTGGTTTGGCCAGAGCCTGATGATTGCATCGGAGAAGCGCGGTCCCCTGACGGATCCCGCCTATCGCCACGCCCTGGCCAATGAAAAGCGACTGGCGGGTCCCGAGGGAATCGACGCGGCGCTTCGAGCAAATCATCTAGATGCACTGATGGCACCCACTAACGGGCCTGCATGGAAGGTGGATCTGGTCAACGGGGATGCGGGCGACACGGTGTCGAGTTCCTCGCCAGCCGCCGTGGCTGGCTATCCCGACATCACGGTGCCGGCCGGATTCGTGCACGGACTGCCCATCGGCGTCAGCTTCTTCGCGGGACGGTGGAGCGAGCCGACCCTGATCGAGATCGCCTATGGGTTCGAGCAGGCAACGCACGCGCGCCGAGATCCACAGTTCCTCCGGCATGCTACGCCGTAGGCGGCGCTCAATCCGCTTAGACAACGTGGTCCGGTGGTCTGCGTATTCCGGCGAAGCCGGGTCGGCATTCCGATTC
>JAKAEJ010000056.1 GCA_021818335.1 Pseudomonadota bacterium
CGATCAACGATACCGTCGACAGCGTGTATCGGCGGGTGGGCCTCGCGCTCAGGCGCGGTGACATCGGCACGCTGCTCCATGAGGAGCCCGCAATGCATTCGTATGAGGTGCAGGTATCCGTGACAGAGGTTGAGAAGCCGCAAGGCTTCTTCTCCCGGATTTTCTCTCATGAAACCAAGCGGACGGTTCGAGCCGCCGTCGCGGTTCATGTCGTGGCTGATGGCAACAAGGCGCGGGTGGAACTGCAGGGACCCGAAGCCGCGGTAAGCCAATTGCAGGCGGCCCTGCAGCAGCGTCTGGGCTGATGCCATCGGGGCGGGGCGCGCAGACCATGCGTCGTGGGCAGCGCCCCGGCGCGGCCTGGCCGCCGTGCGCTGGCCCGGATGATCGATGGGGATGGGCCGCGGGTGCGGATGGCGGGAACTCGGCCCTTCGCGGGCCGCGGGGCGACTAGCGTTCGAGCAGGGGCAGCTTGCCGGCCTTGCCGTCCCACTCTGCCGCGTCCTCAGGCGCGTCCTTGCGCTCGGTCAGTACCGGCCATTGCCTGGCCAGCTCTGCATTGAGCGCGACGAAACCTTCCATGCCAGCGGGGACGTCGTCTTCCGGATAAATGGCCTTGGCCGGACATTCGGGCTCGCACAGCGTGCAGTCAATACACTCGTCCGGGTCGATGACCAGGAAGTTGGGGCCTTCGTGGAAGCAGTCGACCGGGCAGACTTCGACGCAGTCGGTATATTTGCACTTGATGCAGTTTTCAGTGACGACGAATGCCATGGCGTGCGCGGTCGCTAGAGGGAAGTGGCGCTCCCAACGAGAATCGAACTCGTGTTTTCGCCTTGAGAGGGCGACGTCCTGGACCGCTAGACGATGGGAGCGCGGCCGTGCAAAGAGGCGGTAGTATAACGGGATGTTTGGCTTCGGCAACGCCTTCTCGCGCGTGTTGCGACGCGCATCTGCTGGCGTCAAGGACGCTTCGCGCTTGAATCCGGCAACACGAAAACCCCTGCCAGCGCTGCGCACTGTCGCGCGCGCGGACCACTGCATCTCGCGCAAGAACATCAGCCCGGGTGCGCTCCGGGTCCTCTACCGGCTGCATGAGTCAGGTTATGCCGCTTACCTCGTGGGTGGCGCCGTGCGTGATCTGCTCCTAGGCGGGCACCCGAAGGACTTCGACATTGCCACCGACGCGACGCCGGAACAGGTCCGCCACTTGTTCCGCAACTGTCGCCTGATCGGGCGACGCTTCCGGCTGGCTCACGTCGTCTTCGGACGGGAGATCGTCGAGGTGGCGACGTTCCGTGGACACGATGGCGAGGGCGAGCGTGAAGTGCACGATGGCGGGCGAATCCTTCGCGACAACGTCTGGGGAACTATCGAAGAAGACGCACTCCGCCGCGATTTCCGCGTCAATGCGCTGTACTACGACATCAGCGACTTCAGCGTGCGCGATTATGTCGGCGGGCTGGAAGACCTGGCGACCAGGCAGCTGCACCTGATCGGCGATCCTTCGCAGCGATACCGCGAGGATCCCGTGCGCATGCTGCGCGCGGCGCGGCTCTCGGCGAAACTCGATTTCTCGATCGCACCCGACACGGCCGAACCCATCGCGGCACTGGCGCCGCTGCTGGGCGACGTCTCGCCGGCACGCCTGTTCGACGAATCCATCAAGCTCTTCATGTCCGGGCATGGGCTGAGCAGCTTCCGCCAGCTCGAGCGCTATGGCCTCCTTCCCTGGTTGCTCCCCTCGTTGGGCAAGGCGCTGGAAAGGGATGAGGCGGGCGCGCTCAGGCGAATGCTGGAGCACGCGCTGGCCGGGACCGACGAGCGCGTTCGACAGGATAAGCCCGTGACGCCCGCGTTCACGTTCGCCGTGCTGCTCTGGAGCTCAGTCCAGTGGGAGGTGCAGCGGTTGCTGGCCAGCGGCGCCGATGCCATGGATGCGTGGCATCGCGCGGGTCCGAGCGCTGTTGCAACGCAGGCACAGCGCATGGCGATTCCCCGCCGCTTTGGCGTCGCGATGGAGGAAATCTGGGCGCTGCAACCCCGGTTCATGGTGCGAAGCTCGCGAGGCCGTGTCCATCGGCTGCTCGCCCATCCACGATTCCGTGCAGCATTCGATTTCCTCTTGTTGCGGGCCGTGCAGGAGCCCGCCCTGCAGGAGGTTGCCGATTGGTGGACCGTGGCCCAGGGTCAATCGGCCGAGGAACTGGCAGCCTTGGTCGCCAAGGCTCCCTCGCCAGCCGAGGCGGGTGGTTCGGATGCGCGCGCGCTGGCCCCGGCGCGCCGTCGCCGCCGTGGCGGTCGGCGCAAGCGCAAGCCAGGCGGTGCTGGCGGGTGACGCGGGTTTATGTCGGTCTGGGTTCCAACCTGGGCAACCCGATCGATCAACTGCGTCGCGCCGTGAAAGCGCTGGAGCGCATCGACTCGACATCGGTCTGCAGCCGGTCGAGCTGCTGGCGCACACCGGCCTGGGGACCCCAGCCGCAGCCGGACTATCTCAACGCCGTCGTCGGGCTTGAGACGATGCTCGCCGCCTGTGCGCTCCTGGATTCGCTCCACGCCATCGAGCATGCCCAGGGCCGCGATCGATCCGGCCCGCGTTTTGGGCCGCGAACGCTTGACCTGGACATCCTGTTGTTTGGCGACGCCTGCATCGACGAACCGGGCCTGCAGGTTCCCCATCCGCGGATGGCGGAACGCGCATTCGTGTTGCTGCCGCTGGCCGAACTGGCGCCTGACGTGGTGGTTCCGGGAACCGGTGGCGCAACGGTCACGGCGCTGCTGGCACGGACTGATTCCAGCGGGTGTGTGCCCGTCGCTTCATTTTCTTGAGGGCGTTCGCTTCGCCCTCGACGCGGGCATAATGCTGATCCACTGGAGAATCGTATGTACGTCGAAACCGCCACGTCGGCGCGGAAGCCGGTCACCGTCCCCGCACTTCAAGGGATGAAGGCGCGAGGCGAGAAGATCGCCATGCTCACTTGCTATGACGCGAGCTTCGCGGCGCAGGTCGAAGCGGCCGGCGTCGATGTGGCCTTGGTCGGCGATTCGCTCGGCATGGTGGTGCAGGGCCGGCGGAGTACGCTGGGCGTCAGCCTGGATGATATCGCCTACCACACTCGGATCGTGGCCGGGAGCCTTTCCAGCACGCTTCTGATCGCCGATCTGCCGTACATGAGTTTCCGCGACTCGGCGCACGCGCGCGATGCTGCGCAGCGTCTGGTCGGCGAGTGCGGGGCTGCCATGGTCAAGCTTGAGGGCGCGGGTTGGGTTTGCGAGATCATCAGCGATCTTGTGGCTCGCGAGGCGCCTGTTTGCGCGCACCTTGGCCTGATGCCCCAGGCGGTTCATCGGCTGGGTGGTTATCGCGTCCAGGGCCGCGAGCACGACGACGCCGAGCGTCTCCTGGCGGATGCCCTGGCCGTCCAGGCGGCGGGTGCCCAACTGCTGGTGCTTGAAGCCGTTCCGAGCCAACTGGCCGCGCGAGTCACCGCAGCACTCCAGATTCCCGTGATCGGCATTGGCGCCGGGAATGCGTGTGACGGCCAGGTTCTCGTCCTGTACGACATGCTGGGGATCACGCCCGGCCGACGGCCGCGCTTCAGCAAGGACTTCCTGACGGCGACCGGCAGCGTCCCCGCGGCATTGCGCGCGTTTGTCGACGAGGTGCGCATGGGCCGTTTTCCCGACGCCGAGCATGCTTACTGAGCCTTCCTGGGATCGCGTGACAACGAGGACGTGATGCAAACGGTTTCCGATCTGACCGGCCTGCGCGGCGTGTTGCGCGCATGGCGCCGGAATGGCGAGCGGGTCGCCTACGTGCCGACCATGGGCAACCTGCACGCGGGGCACTTCGCGCTCGTGCGGCGTGCCCAGGAATGCGCGCCGCGCGTGGTCGTCAGCGTGTTCGTCAATCCCACGCAGTTCGGGCCAGGCGAAGACTTCGGCCGCTATCCGAGGACGCTGGAGCAGGACCAGGCGGCATTGGCCGCGCTGCAGTGCGACCTGCTGTTTGCCCCGACGGTCGATGTCATGTACCCGTACGGAACGAGCGGCACGTTGAGCGTCCACGTTCCCGGTATTACCGAGGTCCTGGAGGGGGCTTGTCGCCCGGGCCATTTTGATGGCGTGGCGACGGTCGTGGCGAAGTTGTTCTCCATGGTCCAGCCTGATTTTGCCGTTTTTGGCGAGAAGGACTGGCAGCAGCTGCAGTTGGTGCGACGTCTGGTTCGCGATCTTGCCCTGCCCCTCGAGGTGGTTGGCTTGCCGACCGTGCGGGAATCCGATGGCCTGGCGTTGAGTTCGCGCAACCAATTCCTGGATGAAAGTCAGCGCGCTCGCGCGTCACAAATCTATGTCACGTTGACGTGGATGCACATGACGGCGCGGGCAGGGCACAAGCCTGCCGCCATCGAGCGGGCTGCAGTGGCCCGACTCCAGCGATATGGATTTGACCCAGACTATTGCGCGATTCGCGTGGCCGACTCGCTTCAGCCTGTCACCGGGGAACCGCTGTCGCGACAAATCGCGCTGGTCGCTGCGCGTCTCGGCTCGACGCGGCTGATCGACAATTTACCGTTCGCCAGTGCATGAACGTGGCGAAGGCCGCGCCCATTGCGCTGCAGCATGACGCGTTACAATAGTGTTGAGCCACGCAGGACTGCCCACCATGCAACTGACCTTGCTTAAAGCCAAGATTCACCGCGCGACGGTCACGCGGTCCGAGCAGCACTACGAGGGCTCAGTGGCCATTGACGGCCGCCTGCTTGATATCGCGGGCATCCACGAGAACGAGCAGATCCACGTCTGGAACGTCGACAATGGCGAGCGGTTCGTCACCTATGCGATTCGTGCCGAGGAAAACAGCGGGACGATTTCGGTGAACGGAGCGGCTGCGCTACGCGCACAGCCCGGCCACCTCGTGATCATCGCAGCCTGGGCCCAGGTCGACGCCGCCGAAGCAGCCCAATTCCAGCCGACGCTGGTTTACGTCGACTCCCACAACCACCTGACGCACACCAACCGCAGCATTCCCAAGCAGGCGGCCTGACGGCGGCAGCCATCAAGGCCCAGTGCCGCCCCGGGGCTCAATCCCTGCTGGGCGGCCTTTCGCGCACGGGATGCTTCGCCAACTTGCGCTGGAGCGTACGGCGGTGCATCCCGAGCCTGCGTGCTGCTTCGGAAATATTGCCCTCGGTTTCGCCGAGGATGCGCTGGATGTGTTCCCACTCCAATCGCTTCAAGGGCGGTGGTGCATCCGGTGTCGGCGTTCCGGAGGTCGAGTCGGTGGTGCTTGCGACCGAAAACGCACGCGCGATCTGGTCCGCGTCGACCGGCTTGGCAAGGTAGTCATGCGCCCCGCGCTTGATTGCCTCGACGGCCGTGGCGATCGAGGCATAGCCGGTCAGCAGGAGGATGCGCATGGTTGGCGAGGCCTGGAGCAAATCCGGAATCAACTTCAGTCCGCTGGCCTCGCCCAGTTTGAGGTCCAGCACGCAGTAGCGGGGCTTGTGCTGGGCAGCGCTCTGCAGTGCGGTGGCGGCGTTGTTGGCCACCTGGCAATTGAATCCTCGCGCGCTCATTGCGCGGTTGAGGACGGTCGTGAATGCGACATCATCGTCGACGATCAGCAGGGATTGGGGCTGGCTATCGCTCATGGAGACTCCTTGGGCAAGCAATCATCGCGCGCCGGCATCCGCCGGCCCCGACGATCGGGTTCGATGGCTGGCAGCGGCAAACGCAAGCGAAGCTCGGCGCCGCCATCCTGAACATTGCTCGCCTCGAGCAGGCCACCCAGTCGTTCTGCGGTGGCTTCCGCAAGAGCCAGGCCGATGCCCAGGCCGTGATCCTTTTCGCTGACGCCCAGCGTATCAGGCGTGAGGGCGCGCTGACCGGGAAACCCCGGGCCATGGTCGCGTACAGCGAACTCCAGGCAACGATTGCCCCGTCTGGCGCCGAACCATACGTGCATGCTGCCCGTCTTGGCCGAGGCGTCGAGCGCGTTGTTGAGCAGATTAAGCAACGCATGCTGCAAGCCCGCGGGGATCCGCACGGGCATCTCCGCATCCGCCGCGGGCAGCGCCAATTCGACTTCGGCTTCCGGTCTTAGGAGCTGCAGGCGGTCCAGGCAGCGTTGCACGAACGCCAACAGCGTCATCGATTCAGCTTCGTCGGCCATTTGGGCACGTCCGACAGCTACCATTTCCCTGAGGATCTCGCTGCATCGCTGAACCTGCTGCGCGATCAGTTCCAGATCCTGGCGCAGGGGCCCTCCGGAGCCGGAGGTTGGGATCAATTCGTGAAGCAGCATGCGCATGGTGGATAGTGGCGTATTCAACTCATGCGCGGCACTCGCCGATTGGGTTGCCATCGCGAGGATCCCCTCGTCACGCACCGCACGCTCGCGCAATCGTTGCATCCGCCGCTGCTCTCCCCGCAGCGCGCCGGCGAGCCGGGCAATGAATACGCCCAGCAGCAATGCGGCAATGGCGAAATCGATGGCCATGCCGATAATGTGCAGCTGGAAATCTTCGCCGGGATGCGCGGACCAGGCGGGCAGTGGCCGGTAGGCCAGCAACAACACGAGGTAGGCGAAGCTGCTGATGGCGGCAACGATGCCAATGCCGACGCGCGAGAGCGCCGCGGCGGCCAGCGCGATCGGCACGAGAAGGAGCGTGACGAATGGGTTGCTCGCACCGCCGGTGAGGTAGAGCAAGTAACCCAGCACGAGCGTGTCGAAGGCGATATGGCCGATGGCCTCCCACTCCGTGACGGGCCATGGCAAGCGTAGCCGCAGCACGGCGGCGAGCTCGAAACCCAGCAGCGCAGCGATGCCTGCCACCAGTGCGCCAACCGGCAAGGGCAGTCGAAGTGCCAGCCAGACCGCCATCACCGTGGCGAACTGGCCGGCAATGGCAGTCATCCGCAGCCAGGCGAGCGTATGCACCAGCGCCCGAGGGCCGGTGCGGAATGGGGGTTCGCTGCGGTCCACGATGCGTGCCCGCCGCATCGACTCAGGCCGCACTATGGCTGCTGTGCGCGCTGGACAGCCGGCGCATCAGAGGCAGCACGATCAGTGCGATCAGCGTGCAGACCAGCGCCGCCCATCCTAGCTTGTTGAACAGGGCCGTGTAGACCGGCAGCGTCTTCAACGGGTCGACCAGGCTCTTGGGCACGCTGGCGAAGTTGGCCACGACGCCCCCCGCGTAGGACGAGATGCCGACGGCGACGAAGTAGGCACCCATCATGAAACCGCCCATGCGCGCTGGGACGTAGCGGGCGATCATCGCCAGTCCCAGGCCGCTGACGAGGAGTTCGCCGAGCGAATAGAACCCGTAGCCCCAGATCATGACCCACGACGACGTCTTGCCATCGGTTCCCGCGTAGTGACCGGCCGCCCCGAAGAGAAAGAACCCGACCGCCACCATGAGGAAGCCGAGAACGAACTTGCCGGCGATGGACATGTCCTTGCCACGCTTGCCCGCGCTCGTGTAGATCCATGCCAGCGGCGGGCTGAGCACGAAGATCCAGAGCGGATTCAGCGCCTGGTACTGGGCGGGGTTCCATGTGAAAAGATGGATGCCGAACAGGTACTGGTTCCAGTCCACGTTGCGCAGCGCGAACAGCGCCAGCGAAGTGGACATCTGCTGGTAGAAAATGAAGAAGAAGATGGTCTGCACAACCAGGACCAGCGCAGCAATCAGGCCCGAGCGCTCGCTGTGGTCACTGGCGACGATCAGATAGGCAAAGATGCCCAGCAGCACGAGCCCGGCGCCATAGACGAACACCTCCGCCAGCCATTCGTAGTTCAGAACGATCGCCGACCCTGTTGCAAGCGCTGCGCCGGCCAGCAACACCCAAAGCAGCCGGCCGACTGGCAACGGCTCTTCATCCGGCGCTGACCCGATGTGGCTCATCGCCTGGCGCATGACTCCGTAATTCGCAAGGCCGACGGCCAGGCCCAGGGCGCAGACCAGGAACGCGGCATGCCATCCGAACTGGTGACCATATTGACGGTTTACGTAGTCCTTGATCCACGGGGTGAGCAGCATCGAGAAGGTAGACCCGATGTTGACCGCCATGTAATAGATGGTGAACGCGCTATCGATCTTGGAGTCATCACCCTCGTAGATCTTGCGCACGAGGTTCCCGGAATTGGGCTTGAACAGGCCGTTGCCGACCGTGATCACGCTGAGCGCGCCGAACAAGGCCCACGTGTTGTCGGTCGGCAGCCCCATCATCGCGTAGCCAAGACCGAGGATCACGGCACCGAGCACCATCGTTCGACGCGTCCCAAGGATCTTGTCGCCGACCCATCCGCCGATGGCAGGCGCCACGTAAATCAGCGCCGTGGCGGCGCTCCAGACTAGATTGGCGCGGTCATCGGTGAAACCCAGGCGCTGCACCATGTAGTAAACGATGAGCGCCTGCATGCCGTAAAAGCCGAAGCGCTCCCACATCTCGATCAGGAAGATCGTTGTGAACGAGCGCGTCTGCGAGGCGGGCTGGGCGACTGCGGTGGGAGTGGCCATGCGTGCTCCGTTGGGAAGGCGGGCGTGGAAGCCGCCAGGGGTCACCCTGCGGCTGGCGAAGGGTAACGCATGGCGGCACGGGGGTGGCGTCGCCGGACAATCCTCGAATTCGATGCGGGCGGCTATGGCACAATTCGAGCCCCGAACCTTGTTTCCATGGGATCGCACCATGCTGGTCTTCGAGCACTCGCGTTCCGGCCGCGGCGCAGCCGCCCAGATGCCCCCGCCTTGCGAGGTGCCGGATGACATTCCTGCTGTGCTGCGCCGCACTACGCCCGTCGGGCTGCCGGAAGTATCGGAACTGGACGTGGTGCGCCACTACACGAGGCTGAGCCAGAAGAATTTCTCGATCGACACGAATTTCTATCCGCTGGGCTCGTGCACGATGAAGTACAACCCGCGCGCGTGCAATACGCTGGCGATGCTCGACGGGTTTGCCGAACGTCACCCCTATGCCCCGGCAACGTTGAGTCAGGGGTTCCTCGCCTGCATGTACGAACTGCAGGAGATCTTGGCCGATGTGACCGGCATGCAGGGTGGCGTTTCGCTGACGCCGATGGCTGGCGCGCAAGGCGAATTTGCCGGCGTTGCCATGATCATGGCCTACCATCGGCACCGTGGCGATCTTGCGCGCACGGAGATCATCGTGCCGGATGCCGCCCATGGCACCAATCCAGCGACGGCCACCATGTGCGGGGCCAGCGTGCGCGAGATTCCGACGCTCCCAGACGGTGATATCGACCTGGAAGCACTCAAGGCGGTCCTGGGTCCCGGGACCGCCGGCATCATGTTGACGAATCCGAGCACCATTGGCGTGTTCGAGCGCCGCATCCGGGAAATCGCGCGGATGGTCCATGAAGCCGGCGGCCTGCTCTATTACGACGGCGCGAACCTCAACGCCATCCTCGGCAAGGTCAGGCCTGGCGACATGGGCTTCGATGCCATCCACATGAACTTGCACAAGACCTTTTCCACGCCGCATGGTGGCGGTGGACCGGGCGCGGGCGCGGTGGGTGTATCGCAGCGACTGGCTCCATTCCTTCCCGTCCCGATCGTGGAAAAGCGGTCTGACGGGCGTTATGGCCACGCAGGCAAGACCGAACGGCCGTTGTCGATCGGCCGGCTGTCGGCATTCGCCGGCAATGCCGGCGTCCTGCTGCGCGCCTATGTCTACGCGCGCCTGCTCGGACGCGAGGGCATGCGCCGCGTGGCGGAATATGCCACGCTCAATGCGAACTACCTGGCGACCGAACTCCGCAAGGCCGGCTATACCTTGGCTTACCCGAAGCGCCGCGCCAGCCACGAGTTCATCGTCACCGTGGCGCCGCAAAAGAAGGCTACGGGCGTCACGGCCCTCGATTTCAGCAAGGCGTTGCTCGATCACGGCATCCACGCGCCGACCAACTATTTCCCGTTGCTGGTCCCTGAATGCCTTTTGATCGAGCCCACCGAAACTGAAAGCAAGGATACGCTCGATCGGTTTGTTGCCGTCATGACGGGGTTGCTGGAACAGGCGGGTAGCGATCCCGAGACACTGCGCCAGGCGCCACGGACAACGCCCGTGCGGCGCCTGGACGACGTGAAGGCGGTGAAGGACCTCGACGTCGCGTGGCGCGGCAGCGCCGACTGATCCGTGGTCGATGCTCGGCGAATCGGGAGCATTGCACCGCGTGGGCCGCGCGGCATGTGGCGCGCGCTGCGCTGGTCGATTCAAGGCATCCGCGAGGCGTGGCGACTGGAGTCCTCGTTCCGCCTCGAGGTCTACCTGTTCGCCGTGCTGGCGCCCCTGGCGCTCTTCCTGGGTCAGGGTGGCCTGCAGAAGGCGGTGTTGCTGGGAAGCCTGCTGCTGGTACTTGCTGCCGAACTCCTGAATTCAGCGATCGAAGCCGTGATCGAGCGCTACGGCGCCGAGCACCATGAACTCGTCGGTCGCGCCAAGGATATGGGCTCTGCAGCCGTTTTCGTGTTGATGCTCAACGTCATCTTCACCTGGCTGCTGGTGCTATTGCCGCGCTGCGTCGGGGGGTAGGGTTCCCGGGGACCGGTTTCGCAGGGTGGCCTGCAGTTCATTCGGATGCGTGATGGGCGTGCGGCAGGTGAAGCCTTCGCACCAGTATGCGATGCCGCCCGGCTCGTACGCCCGTGCCGCCAAGGCTGGCGGCAAGGCGGCAGCGCCATCGGGAATGACGTAGCACTCGAACCCGCGTGGCAGCAGCCGCACAGCTGCCCGCCAATTCTCCCGGTCGCTCGGGGCAGCGCGCACGACGATCTGGGGTGGTGGATGTTGCAGGTGGCGCCATGCCCTCAACAGGGTTGCACCTGCAGCCGGATGGGTGCCCAGTGACGATAGGCCAGCAGAGAGGGCGCGGTGTGCAACGTCAATCCAGTGGGGTTCTCCCCGCAGATGGCCCAATTGCATCAGCGCGGTGGCGGCAACGGCATTGCCGTTGGGCTGGCTCGTATCCTCGAAGCTGCGCTGTCGGCCCATGGGAGCGTGGTGCTCCAGGGCGCTGAAGAAGAAGCCGCCACGCTCGGCATCCTCAAAGTGGTCGCACAACGCCTGCGCCAATGAAGTCGCCCAGACAAGGTCGGCATCGCGCCATTGCCAGCCGAGGGACTGCAGGATGGCATCGAGGAGATAGGCGTGGTCGTCGAGGAAGGCGCGCATGCCGCTCGTGCTGTCCGCCTGCGCAACCAGGACGCCGTTTCGCCAGGCCAGGTCGCGGAGGGCATCCAGTGCGGACCGTGCCGGAGCGGCCAGCGCGGCATCATCCAGCATCCGGGCAGCGCGAAGCGCCCCGGCAATCGCAAGTGCGTTCCATCCAGTCAGCGCTTTGTCGTCGCGCGCCGGTGGTGGACGTTCGCTGCGCGCCCGCAGGAGCGCCCCACACACCGCGGATTCGGCTGCATCGCCCTGCAGCGGGGCTTCGTGCAGAATTCGAAGGTGCCACGCGCGACCTTCGAAATTGAACGGGCGATCGAATCCAAACCGCCGCGATGCAACCGCCATCTCGTTGGCGTCAGGCAATGCAGCAGCTACCAGCGCAGGGGTCCAGACATAGTACGCTCCCTCACCGCCCGGGCTATCCGCGTCAAGTGAACTCGCCCAGAGTCCCTGCGGGAGCCCAAGGGTGGATCGCACCCAATGCGCGCAGTCACGAGCAACGCGCCCGTAGTCCATCCGGTCCAGCAGTCGCGCCGCACCAGCGTACAGCGGGATCATCTGGGCATTGTCGTAGAGCATCTTCTCGAAATGGGGGATGGTCCAATCGTCATCCACGCAGTAGCGGAAAAAACCGCCATCCAGTGGATCGCGCAAGCCGCCCCGTGCCATGGCATCCAGCGTCGTCTGGACCATGATGCGGGCTGCCTCGGCATCCGGCGCGTCGTCAGCGACCAGATCGAGCAGCAATTCAAGCTCGCTGCAGTGGGGAAACTTGGGGGCTCCACGATGGCCGCCGCGATCGCAGTCGAATTGCGCGGCCAGCTGGTTCATGGCGAGCGGTAGCGGATCGGCGGGTGCGTCCGCGGTGCCAGCGTCAGAGAGTTCGCGGGAGAGCTCGTCCCGCCATTGCAGCATTTGCCTGCTGATTGCATCGCGCTGGTCGCGCCAGGCGGAAGCGACGGCCGCCAGTACTTGCCGGAACGCAGGCAGGCCGTGCCTTGGTTGTGGTGGAAAGTAAGTGCCGATGAAGATGGGGAACAGCGTGTGCGGATCCAGGAAGGCGGTCAATGGCCAGCCACCGGCGCGATCGTTCAGCAGGAACTGTGCCCGTTGGTACGCCTGATCCAGATCCGGTCGCTGTTCGCGATCCAATTTGATGCAAACGAAGTGCGCGTTCATTTCGGCCGCCACTTCCGAATCTGCGAAGCTTTCGTGCGCCATGACGTGGCACCAGTGGCAGGCCGCATAGCCGATCGACAGCAGTACGGGCCGATCGTGGCGTCGCGCCACGGCGAGCGCTTCATCGCTCCAAGGCCACCAATCCACGGGATTGGTGGCATGTTGACGAAGATACAGGCTGTCAGTGCCGGCGAGCCGATTCATGCAATTCGCCGGCTGCGAGAACGGGGCCGCGAAGCCCCGTGCGTGCATAGCGGACCCGACCGGCTCCCGACTCGCTGTTGTCGCGCGGATCGATCAAGTTCCTGCGCCGGCACCGGGGCCCAGCCAGCGCGCAAGGAACGATTGCACCTTCCGGAACATGGCGATGCGGTGCGGGGTCAAGGTGAACCCATGTCCTTCGTGCGGGAACCAGAGCCATTCGTAGGGCTTGCCCGCCGCCTGGAGAGCACTGCGCAATTGTTCGGCATTCTGCGGTACAACGCGCGGATCTTCGCCGCCTTGCATGATCAGCACGGGGACGTTGAATCGATCAATCATCGACGATGGCGAAATCGCGATCGCCTGTTGCTTGTCGCCTACAGCCTGATCGAAGTATGTGCGGCCGATGCGGAAGTGACTGGTGTCGCTGCGATTGAATTCGTCCAGATAATTGTAGACGCCTGCGTAGTCGATCGAGGCCTTGTAAAGTTTCGGGGCGAGGATCGGCTGCATCAGCGCCGAATAACCGCCGAAGCTGCCGCCGAAGACCGCGATGCGCTGCGGGTCCGCATAGCCCATGCGGATGGCCCATCTTACGCCGTCGATGAGGTCCTCCTGGATCCCGGTGCCGAACTGCCTGTAGCCTGCCAATTGGAAGGCAACGCCGCGTCCACCGGAACCCCGGTAGTTGACCTGCAGCGTGGCGTAGCCGCGGCTGGCCAGGAAGCCGGCCAATTGCTGGGGATCGCTAAGATAGGCCCACGAGTCGCGTGGCCCGATGGGGCCGCCATGCGGAATCAAGACAAGCGGCAGGTTCTTGTGCGGAACGCCAACGGGAAACGTGATGTAGCCGTCGAGTTCCGTGCCGTCGCGGTTGCGGAAGCGGACCGGCGTGCGCGCGGCCAGTTGCCCCGGCTTGAACCACGGCATCACCTGCATGAGCGGCCTGACGTGCATGGCCGCGGTGTCAAACAGCGCATAGTCGCCGGGATCGCTGCCACTGTAGGCGTGCAGCAGGATGGTGCTGCCATGAGCGAGATCGGAA
>JAKAEJ010000057.1 GCA_021818335.1 Pseudomonadota bacterium
TTCCCGCCTGCAAGCCGCCGCTCATGTCGAGCGCTTATCGGCTTCCTGGAAAGCGGACCGCCGCGACTGACCGGAACGGGTCGACTGTTATGATGCTGGCGACCACGCCCCGGCGCCGACCCACCGGCTGCTGACACTGGATGGCTTGGGTGGGTCATCAAGCAATCCCATGGTCTCTCTCATTCGGAGTAAATCGCCATGAACAAGCGTTGGATCGGTACATTGATGGCTGGTTCGATGGTCGCATGGGCTACGGTGCCCACACTGGCTGCCCCAGCGCCCAAGACGATGCTGGAACCAGGAGCCATGGCGCCTGGCTTCACGCTGCCGGCAACACTTGCGGGACATGATTACGCCTTCGCGCTGAAGCAGGCACTCACGAAGGGACCAGTCGTGCTCTACTTCTTCCCGGCGGCCTATACCAGCGGCTGTGACCTGGAAGCGCACACGTTCTCTACGCACGCAGCCCAGTTCGTCAAGGCCGGCGCGAGCATCATCGGCGTATCAGAGAATTCGATCACGATGCTCAACAAGTTCGAAGTCGATCCGAATTTCTGCGCCGGCAAATTCCCGATTGCCTCCGATCCCAGCGGCAACGTCGGCGTCATGTATGGCGTCAAGCTGTATCCGCCGCAGAAAGGGGCCAAGACCATCCACGGTCAAGCCATCTCGCACGGCTTTTTCGCGCGCACGACGTTCGTGATTGCACCCGACGGAAAGATTGTTGCATCGATGTCCACTGAAAAGGATGGCATCTCGCCGGTCCAGCACGTGATGCGTTCCCTGGCTATCGTGCAGCGCCTGCACGAGCACAAAACGCCCTGATCGGAGGCGTTTGGCCGCCATTTCAACGGTCTCGCTACGGCACTGCCCTGCGCCATCGTGCATCATCCAAGTGGAAGCAAATCCACCACTTGGGGCACGCGCGATGACGCTGGGCCTCCTCACACCTCACGGACGGATGAACGATCATTCGAAGAGCCTGGCGGGAGCTGCCCGCGACGGCGAACCCGCGTTCCGCGAGGATCTTAAAGGACTGTTGAGGCGTCGCTATGACCGCCGCATCCGCATCGGCCCGGGACTACGTCTGAACTTCTTGAATAGCAGTGTATCGGCGAGCCTGGGCGACTGCGGGATATGTGGCACGCGGTCAATCGTGACGGGCGCAGGCGAACCGCCATCGGACTGCCGGGCACGGGACTCTTCATGCCGCTCTTCTCCCGCGTGCCGACTGCGGGGAGCTCTTCCCGGGCCGGGCCGTGTAGACGACAAGGCACAGCATGACCTGGCATCCAAGGCCCTGGCTACTTCAAGGCAAACACGCCTCTCGGATCGCCTCATGTCATTCCTGCCGAGCGGGCCGCTGGGGATCTGATCGGCCCCCGAGTTCCACTACTCAACCGCACGTGGCGAAATGCGCCCTGCACCCACGTGCGAGCGACCGGGTCGCTGCATGTGCTCAAGCTGAATTTGTCGGATGCGGTGCCCTGAGGTCTGCGGTGCCCAATGCGGATGGACGTCGGCACCCTGCCAAGGGCAACCGCCCTAACCCGGAAGCCGAACGGCGAGCAGGACGGCCAGGCTCAGATGCAGCAACAGCACGATGACCGACACGATGGCGCGCTCGCGCCGAAAGCCGATCGGCCAGGCCATGTCACGGACATCGCGCAGCATCCATATCGCAAAGCCGAGTCCCGTCGCCGCGACGCCCAGGATCGTCGCCACCGGTATCAGCAGCAGGGCTACGAATGCCAGCACGGCGGGGACGACCGCCTCGACGAGCGTCCACGCCGCTTCCCCACGGGCAATCGCCCGGCCCCACCGCATCCCGCCGAGGAAACTGAGGATGACGGCCGCATAAAGCTCGAAAATGACGGCACCGATTTGCAGGCGCGCCGGATCGGCGAAGGCTACGTAGGCCAAAGCCCATCCAAAAGGAATCAGGCCCGCGACCATCAGGCCAGTGCGTACCCGTGCATGGGGTTCGGTCGTCACGACATGCGCCTCCAGCCCAGTCCAAGGGCTCACGAATGGGCCCGCAGCATAACCGCAAGCCATCTGGCTGGACGGAAGCTCGCGATCGAAGCGTCCGGGCCTCTGCGCTGACTTCCGGTTTATGAATGCATCCTGAACCATCGTCAGCGCCGGTTGACGCGGCCGAACTTGGTGTTATAGTTCGCTACAACACTACTTTTGCAGCTCGCCAATACGGAGCCCGCCATGAACCGCACCACGCACCGCATCCTGAGTCTTCTGGCCGCCGCGCTGTTGACCGCGGCCATGCTCGCCGGCGTCCGCGCCGGGTTCGCCGCGCCCTATGCGCCATCCACCACCGTCGTCCGCTAATCCAGGAATCCGCCATGAACATTTCCAAATTCTCAATCGCCCTTGCCGCAGTCCTGATGACCCTTCTGATGCTCGCTGGCATCCGTGCCGGGTTCAGCGGGGCGGTCCCCGCGGCCCATGCAGCGGTCGCAACCCAGCGTACCGTCTGACCCGGTAGGCATGCCATGGACATCGAGTTCCGCCTCATCGCCGCGACCGCCGTCATCGGCCTCGCGCTGATGACCGTGCTGGGGATGGATGTCGGGCGCGCACTCGACGTCTCGCACCGCGACCCGACCCAGTCGATGGGCGCACCCGGGACGTCGACGCATCGGTCCCGAACCGCCATGTCGCGCGGTTCGGCCATGGATGGCGGAGCGGGCCTCGAAACGGGCATGCCCTACTATTCCTTCGCTGCACGCAGCACCCGCCTTTGATGGACAACCAGCCATGACCGTCACCTGGAACGACAGCGTCCCGATCTACCGCCAGTTGCGTGACCGCGTGGTGGCGATGATCCTCGATGGCGCGCTCAAGGAAGGCGACGCGCTACCTTCGGTCCGCCAGATTGCGGCAGATTTCCAGATCAACCCACTGACCGTCTCCAAGTCCTACCAGGAGCTGGTGGACGAGGCTCTGGTCGAGAAGCGTCGAGGCCTTGGCATGTACGTGACCGAGGGCGCGCGCGCGAAACTGCTCGACAGCGAGCGGGCACGCTTCCTGAAAGACGAATGGCCTGCCCTGCTGCAACGCATTCAGCGGATGGGGCTGACACCCGAAACCCTGCTCAAGGCCGCCGGTGGCCACAAGGAGAGCACGACATGACCACGCTGATCGAGGCCAGTGGCCTCCGCAAGCGCTACAAGAGCACCGAAGCGCTGCGCGGCATCGATTTCAACATCCAGGCCGGACGCATCGTGGGCCTGATCGGCCCCAATGGCGCCGGCAAGACAACGGCGCTGAAGGCCATCCTGGGCCTGACCGAATTCGAAGGCCAACTCCAGGTCCTGGGCCACGACCCGCGTGCCGGCCGGGAACACATGATGCGCGACGTATGCTTCATTGCCGACGTCGCGGTCCTCCCGCGCTGGCTCCGCGTGCAGCAGGCCATCGACTTCGTCAGCGGCGTGCATTCGAAATTCGACCTCAAGCGCTGCGAGGCATTCATGGCGCGCACGCAGATCCCGCGCCAGGCGCGCGTCAGGGAGCTCTCGAAGGGCATGATCGTGCAGTTGCACCTGGCACTGGTGATGGCCATCGACGCGCGATTCCTGGTTCTGGACGAACCCACGCTGGGCCTGGACCTGCTCTACCGCAAGCAGTTCTACCAGACGCTTCTGGAAGACTATTTCGACGAGCAGCGCACCATCCTGATCACGACTCACCAGGTCGAGGAGATCGAGCACATCCTCAGCGACGTGATGTTCATCCGCGACGGCCGGATCACCCTGAACGCCGATATGGAAAGCCTGGGCGAGCGCTTCATCGAGGTGATGGTCGCGCCCGAGCATGATCAGGATGCGCGCGGACTCAACCCCCTCTCGACGCGCAGCGTATTCGGCCGGAGCGTCCATCTATTCGACGGCGTGCCGCGCGAACGCCTGCAACCACTGGGCGAGCTTCGACGACCCGGCCTCGCCGACATCTTCGTGGCCACGATGCAAGGAGCCCACGCATGAATACCTTTCCATGGATGCTGAAGCGCGAATACTGGGAACACCGCGGGGGGTTCCTGCTTGCGCCCCTGTGGACCGGCGTCACCCTGCTCGGGTTCACGTCGATCGGAAGCCTGTTCACACATACAACGCCCCAGCAGATCCAACAGGTGGACCGGGTCATTTCCCCCTTACTGCTTGGCATCGATGGATTGTTCGGCGTCGTGATCGGATTCGTGCTGTTCTTCTATCTCCTGGGAGCGCTCTACGACGACCGTCGCGACCGCAGCGTGCTGTTCTGGAAGTCCATGCCGATCTCGGACACCGCCACCGTCGCCAGCAAGGCCGCGACCGCCGTCGTGCTGGTGCCGATCCTCGCCACCGTTATGGCACTCTGCACTTGGCTGATCATGCAAATCCTGCTCAGTGTGTTCGTGCTTGCCCATGGTGGTAATCCGCTGACGCTGATCTGGATGCGATCCGCCGTGATCACTGCCCCGGCCCTGCTGGCCGCCGTTCTGCCGATGATGATGCTCTGGATGGTCCCCACGGCCGGATGGTTGCTGCTGTGCTCGGCCGCGTCCCGCAGCACCCCGTTCCTCTGGGCCGTGCTGATCCCCATCCTGCTTGGCATCCTCAATGGCTGGATCGGGCTGCTGGGCCTACCGCACCTACCGGCAGAGATCATGTGGGGTGACGGCGTGAAGCGGGTTTTGCTGGGGACCTTCGGCACGCTCGATGTAGTCAATGCAATGCAGGCGGCCCAACGCACGGGCGGTGGATTCGGCGCCAGCTTGTTGGCGGCCTATGACCAGCCCGTCGCCTGGCTCGCCGGCATCGGGGGTATCGCCATGATGGCCGCCTCGGCCATCCTCCGGCGCCGGAGCGTCGACCTTTGAGGCGACTCCGCAACCGGGTCGGGATGCGCAGCCAGTCCAGCGAATCCCGACCCGGCGTCAGGGCGAGTTCGGCTTGGCCGGCTTGCCCTTTTCAGGCGCAGCACGGGCATTGACCAGCGTCAGCTTGCCGCCGAGCTCGGCATAGCCCGTGAAGCCAAACGTCACCTGCAGGCCCGCGAACCAGCGCAGCTGGACATCCTTCACGCCCGACTCCGAACTGGGCTTCAGCAAGACGGTCTTGGGCAGCTTCTTGCGCTGGTCCAGATAGCGGAAATGACTGGCGAGATCCTCCGGCGACAGCAGCGCGCCATCGAGCAGGAACTGGCCGTTCTTGTAGGCTTCCAGGACCATGTCGTAGTGCATCGGCACGTTGGCCGTCACCGTGCCGCCGGATCGCACGACTCCGTTGCAGCCGGCCAGCAGGACGGTGGCGGACAGCGCGCCCGCGGCAAGCGCGGCGCGAAGGGCGGTGATGCGAGGACTCATCGAGCAGGCTCTCCGGAAAAGGGCTTCAGGCGCGTGGCAGTGTAACGCCCTTCTGCCCCTGGTACTTGCCACCCCGATCACGGTAGCTCGTCGCGCAAACCTCGTCGGACTCGAGGAACAGCATCTGGGCCACGCCCTCGTTGGCGTAGATCCGTGCCGGCAGCGGCGTCGTGTTCGAGAACTCCAGCGTGACGTGGCCTTCCCACTCGGGCTCCAGGGGCGTGACGTTGACGATGATCCCGCAGCGCGCGTAGGTGCTCTTGCCCAGGCAGATCGTCAGCACGCTGCGCGGGATGCGGAAATACTCCACCGTTCTCGCCAGGGCGAACGAGTTGGGAGGAATGATGCATTCGCCCGCCTTGACGTCGACAAAGGATCGCTCATCGAAGGACTTCGGGTCGACGATCGTCGAATTGATGTTGGTGAAGACCTTGAATTCGTCCGCGCAGCGCACGTCGTAGCCATAACTCGAAGTGCCGTAGGAAACGATCCGGCGCCCGCCGGCCTCGCGTACCTGGGAGGGTTCGAATGGCTCGATCATGCCCTGAGCGGCCATGCGGCGGATCCAATGGTCGGATTTGATGGACATGGCAGGTTCCAGGCAATGCTCGGGTTACTCGACGACGATCTTGGGGAAACCGATCGTCTTGTTCAGCGCCTGCTGCGCCAGACGCGCCGCCGTCCGGCGGGCAATCTCCCGATAGCGCCCCGCGAGATCCGAGTCCGGCATGGCGACGAGGGTCGGCGTTCCTGCATCCATCTGTTCGCGGATGCGAATGTCCAGCGGCAGCGCGCCCAGCAAGGGCACGCCGTAGTCCTCGGCCATCCGGCGGCCGCCGCCCGTGCCGAAGATGGCTTCCTCGTGGCCGCACTGCGAACAGACGTGGGTCGCCATGTTCTCCACGATGCCGAGGACGGGCACGGCCACCTTCTCAAACATTTTCAAAGCCTTGCGGGCATCGATCAGGGCGATGTCCTGCGGCGTGGTGACGATGACCGCGCCGGCCACCGGAACGCGCTGAGCCAGCGTGAGCTGGATGTCGCCCGTTCCCGGCGGCAGGTCGACCACCAGATAGTCCAGATCCGACCAGAGCGTGCCCTGCAGGAGCTGCATCAAGGTCTGCGTGACCATGGGGCCTCGCCAGATCATCGGCGTATCCTCGCCCACGAGCACGCCGATGCTCATCACCTGCAGGCCATGCGCGCGCATCGGCGCAAGGCGCTTGTTGTCCGGCGAATCCGGTTGGCCGCTGAGGCCCAGCATGCGTTGCTGGCTGGGCCCATAGATGTCGGCGTCCAGCAGGCCCACGGAGGCGCCTTCGGCCGCCAGGGCCAGGGCCAGGTTCGCCGAGACCGTCGATTTCCCCACGCCGCCCTTGCCCGATGCGACGGCGATGATGTTCTTCACGCCCGCCAGGGGCTGCAGGCCCTGCTGCACGCCGTGGCTGCGTACGCGTGTCGCGATGTCGATGCTCACCGCGTCGAGTCCTTCCCCGCGGGCAGCCTCGCGGACTGCCTGCTCCAGCTCAGGCCACCAGCCTCGCGCCGGGTAGGCCAGTTCCATCTGCACTGCAACCCGTCCTCCTTCGATCGCCAGCGCGCGCACCGCCTCCGGGCCGAGCCGCGAACCGGTGTTGGGGTCCTGCAACTGGGCAAGGCGTTCGCGAAGCCGGGATTCAGGGCTGCTCATGCGCGTATCTCGTCGGTACGACACGCGAGTATGCCAGAGGCGCCGGGAACTACGGCGCTGCGGCGCCGCGGCTTGACGCATCCGCGGGCCTCACGCACGCTGGCCCCGAACGTCCACGGAGAACCGCCATGACTCAGCTTCGATCCGTCGTGCTGCCGTTGCTGGCCTGCACCCTGCTCGTGTTCGCTGGAGCGCTTGCCCAGCCTGCCCACGCCCAGAGCTCGACCCCGGCCGTCGCCGACCAGTCGCCCGTGGGCATATGGAAGCAGATCGACGACAAGACGGGCCAAGCCAAGTCGCTGATCCAGATCCGCGAGGTCGACGGCGAGCTCGTCGGCAACGTGATGAAGGTGCTCCGCTCGAAAAAAGGTCCCAATCCGCTGTGCGACCAGTGCAGTGGCGACTTGAAGAACAAGCCGGTCAACGGGATGGAAATCCTCAAGGGCATGAAGCCGGACGGCCGCAGTTGGAGTGGTGGCACGATTCTCGATCCCAAGTCCGGCGATACCTATCGGTGCACCATGAAGGTGATTGACGGAGGCACCAAGCTCAAGGTGCGCGGCTACATCGGTTTCGCCTTGTTCGGCCGTACGCAGGTCTGGTTGCGCGAAACGCCCGAAGCTGCGGCAGCGGCCCACTTCGTTGCCAGCGATTCCGGCACGGACTGAGGCAACTTCCGACGTCAGCAAGGTCGGAGTGCCGGCCCATGTGATAATCGGCGGCTCACCGTCCGCCGACATTGCCCGCCATGAGTCGTTCGCTGGTCACCTGCGCCCTGCCCTACGCCAATGGGCCGCTGCACCTTGGCCACCTGCTCGGCTACATCCAGGCCGACATCTGGGTCCGGGCGCGCCGGATGCATGGCCACGAAGTGCACTTCGTATGCGCCGATGACGCCCATGGCACGCCGATCATGCTGGCCGCGGAGAAGGCCGGCGTCTCGCCCGAAGATTTCATCCGCACGATCCAGGAAGGACACGAACGCGATTTCGCCGCGTTCGGCGTGGCGTTTGATCACTACCACTCGACACACACGGATGAAAACCGCGCTCTGGCAGAGCTGATCTACACGCGCCTTCGCGATGGAGGCCACATCGCGAAGCGGGCCATCCAGCAACTGTACGACCCGGTAAAGGGGATGTTCCTGCCCGACCGCTACGTGAAGGGCACCTGCCCACACTGCGGGTCCGCGGACCAGTACGGCGACAACTGCGAGGTCTGTGGCAAGGCCTACGCGCCGACGGAACTCAAGAATCCGATCTCGGTGATGTCCGGAGCCTCACCCGTTCTCCGCGATTCCGAACATTACTTCTTCAAGCTCGGTGACTTCAGGGAACTGCTCGACCAGTGGGTCGGCGGCGCCGCCGTGGACGGGGAACCGGCCCGCCAGCGCATGGTGCCGGGCGTCGCTGCCAAGTTGAGGGAATGGATCGATGGCGGTCTGCGGGATTGGGACATTTCGCGTGATGCACCCTATTTTGGTTTCGCAATCCCCGATGCGCCGGGAAAGTTCTTTTATGTGTGGCTCGATGCGCCGATCGGCTATCTGGCTAGTTTCCGGGCATTGTGCGCGAACGGCCCAAGCCTGACCCCGGCCAGCTTCGATGCCTATCTTCGCCCCGGCAGCGGCACGGAAATGCACCACTTCATCGGCAAGGACATCATCAATTTCCATGGCCTTTTCTGGCCGGCCATGCTGCACGGCGCCGGCTATCGATTGCCGACGGAACTGCACGTCAACGGCTACCTGACCGTCGACGGCGCCAAAATGTCCAAGTCACGGGGCACGTTCATCCAGGCCCGAACTTATCTCGAGTCGGGCCTCGAGCCGGAGTACCTGCGGTATTACTTCGCGGCGAAATCCTCCGGCGGCGTCGAGGACCTCGACCTCAACCTCGGGGATTTCGCCGCCCGCGTCAATGCCGACCTCGTCGGCAAGTACGTGAACATCGCGAGCCGCGCCGCGGGCTTCATCACGAAGCAATTCGACGGCAAGCTCGCCGTCCACGGCGATGCCCGCGCGATTGAGCGCTTGCGTCAGCCGCTGAGCAATCTGGGTACCGGTGACGAGCTGGCACGGGCGTACGAAAAAGGGGACTTCGCGTGGGTCGTGCGCGAAGCCATGCGGATCGCCGACCTCGCGAATCAGCGATGGGACGCCGCCAAGCCTTGGCTGCTGGCCCGGGAATCCGGCGATCCCGCGGCGCGGGATCGCCTGCAAACGATCTGCACGGATTGCCTGTGGAGCTTTTACGCGCTGTCCATCTCCCTCGCGCCGATCGTGCCCGCCCTTGCCGAGCGCGTCGCGAGCCTGTTCGACCGCCCCACCACGCCAAGCTTCGCGCAAATCGCCCCGGAAAACCTGCCCGACCGGATTCGGCCGTACTCCCACCTGCTTTCCAGGCTGGATCCCAAGGCCATCTCGTCAATGGTCGACGCATCCATGGAATCCTTGCAACCCGCGGCCAGTGCCGCCACCACGACCCAACGCCCCATGCAAACCCAGACCACCACTTCCAGCACGATGCCGTCGCCCGCGCCAGCGGGCGCGAATGCCGCAGCGGCCCCGGCGACCATCTCGATTGAGGACTTTGGCAAACTAGACTTGCGCATCGGCATCGTCCGCGCCTGTGAGTTCGTCGACGGCTCGGACAAGCTCCTCCGCTTTGAACTGGACGCCGGCGAACTGGGCACGCGGCAGATTTTCTCGGGAATTCGCGCGGCCTATCCCGAACCGGCTTCGCTGGTGGGCCGGCGGGTAGTCTTCGTCGCCAACCTGGCCCCGCGCAAGATGCGGTTCGGCCTGTCGGAGGGCATGATCCTCTCGGCAGGCAGTGGTGGCGCCAACCTTTTCCTGCTGGACGCCGACAGCGGTGCCTGCGCGGGCATGCCCGTGCGCTGACCGGCTGGCTACCGGGCAAACAGATCCGACTGCGCATCGACGCCATCGACGAAGCCAGACAGCGCCACCCCGACGAGCCGATAGCGCGTTTCCGGCGACCGGTTGACGCGGCTGCGCAACGCCAATGCACGCGAAGCCAATTCAGCGACTGTCTGCGGCGGGGTCGCCGTATGGCTTCTTGTGAGCACATGGAAGTCCGAGGTCTTGAGTTTGAGCACCACGGTGCGCGCGAGCCGGGGCTGCTCTCGTCGATAGTGACTCCAGACCTTCTCCGCCAGTCGCGTGATTGGCTCAACCATGGCATCGAGAGGTTGGTCCTGCTCGAAGGTATCCTCCGCCGAGACCTGCAGGCTCGGACGATCCCCACAGACCGGACTGTCGTCCTCACCGCGGGCCAACTGGCGCAGGCGCAGTCCCCAGCGACCAAAACGCCGCTCGAGATCCATCGCTTCGACCTCGCGCAGATCCGCGACCCGCGCAATGCCCATCGCGGCAAGCTTGGCAGCCATTACCTTGCCGACGCCGGGCAGCCGCGAAACCGGCAACGGCGCCAAAAAGCGTTCCACCTCCCGCGGACGAACCACGAACAGTCCATCGGGCTTGCGCCAATCCGACGCGATCTTGGCAAGGAACTTGTTGGGTGCAACGCCCGCGGACGCCGTCAGCAAGGTCTCTCCGCGGATGTCCTGACGTATGGCCCGTGCAATCGCCGTCGCGCTCTCCAGCGGCTGCAGCGGCACGGTGACATCCAGGTAGGCCTCGTCCAGCGAGACCGGTTCAATGGCAGTAGCGTAGCGCGCGAAGATCTCGCGGACCTGTCGGGACACGGCTCGATAGCGAACAAAATCGGGGGCCACAAACACGGCATGCGGGCACAGGCGTTCCGCACGCAACGCCGGCATCGCCGAGTGGATTCCGAAGGTCCGTGCCTCGTAGCTTGCAGCGCACACCACCGACCGCGGACCCCGCCAGGCGACGACGACCGGCCGTCCGCGCAGCGCGGGGTCGTCACGCTGTTCGACCGAGGCATAGAATGCATCCATGTCGACATGGATGATCTTGCGGGTCGCGGGCGGCATCGGTTCCATGGCGGGATGAACTCGTGCGGACACGCCAACGGGCATGCCGATGCCGTCACGATAGCAAGCAGCCACCCCGGCGCGCTGGAGCCCCAATCCAATCCGGTGCCACCTCGTACGCCGATGCGATGGGCCGGGCGAAGGCACCGAACCGCAAGGTGCAGATTGGCGCTCCCTTGCGCAACATGGCGACCACCGGCGACATCATTCCCAACGTGACAGGCAGACAAACATGGTGATTCGTAAAAAGGCGGCATGGGGACTTTGGCTTGGGCTCGCGTGCAGCCCGGCACTGGCCGGGATGGCAGGCATGCAAGGCATGAAGATGGGTCCCATGCCGAGCCACCTCCCACCCCAGGGACAGCCCCTGACATGGAAGGCCGTGGCCCCCCTGGTCCGGGATAGCCAAACCCTGGGTGCGGCGACAGGCGGCTCCCATGGAGCAGGAGTCGTCACGTTCAAGGGCCGCAAGGCCAACATCGTGATGGTCGCAGTCCAACCGGGGTTTCCCGACCAGACCTTCGAAATCCACGGACAGGTCGACCCGGAGATCGTCGTGCACGCGGGTGCAGCGATCCGGCTCACCCTGGTGAACATGGACTATGGCCCCGGAATGATCCATGGCGTGGTGATTGCCAAGCTCTCCCCGCCTTTTCCGGAGATGGTGTCCGTGCCGGCCGGCGCCCGGCTCGTGGAGTTGCCACTGGAAATGCCGCGGACGTCGAAATCGCTCACGCGCTCCAGCTATCATGTCGAACGCGCGACGTTCATGGCGCCGATGACGCCGGGGACCTATGCGTATTTCTGCCAGATGCCGGGCCATGCTCACGGCGGCATGACGGGGCGGTTCGTCGTCGTTCGCTGATGCGTAGTCGACGCGATCTCATCGCGGCGCGACCGGCCACGCACGAAGCGACGCCGGAGCAACCGCGATCCGGCATGGACGGCAGCGGCGTTCTCCTGACCTCCGGCCCAGTGTCGGTCGAGCGCATCGATGTGCTCCTGCCGCAAACCCAATGCGGTCAGTGCGGATTCGGCGCGTGCCGGCCCTACGCCGAGGCGATGGCTCGCGGCGAAGCCGGAACCAACCGCTGCCCGCCCGGCGGGCCGGAAGGCATTGCCGCGCTCTCGGCCCTCCTGGGCCGCGAACCGAAGCCGCTGGATCCCGCGTGCGGCCAGCACGTCCCGCGCCAACTGGCCCGGATTCGCGAGGCGGAGTGCATCGGTTGCGCCAAGTGCCTCCAGGCTTGCCCCGTCGATGCGATCGTCGGGGCCGCGCAACGCATGCATACGGTGCTTGCCGATGACTGCACCGGCTGTGCCCTGTGCGTCGCACCTTGCCCGGTCGATTGCATCGAGATGCTGCCCCATCCACGTTCGCGATTGAACGCAGCGGAATCCGCACAGGCGCGCACCCGCTATCAGGCGCGCCAACGAAGGCTGGATGCGATCGAGCACCCGAGTCCAGGCAACGGCGACACGGCCAAGGACCTGCTCAGGGCCGCCCTCGCACGCGCGCGACAGGGGAAGCCCGCGACCAAGTGAGCAGCCGCTGATCGTGCCGGTTCAGGCGGTGCACTGCCCCGCGCCTTGGCGCTGCAGCAGCGCCAGCAACTGGGCGATGCGCTCGCGATGCTGCCGGCGATCGAGGATCATGTCGATGGCTCCATGCTCGAGCAGGAATTCCGATCGCTGGAATCCTTCGGGGAGCGTCTCGCGAACCGTCTGCTGGATGACGCGCGGTCCGGCAAAGCCGATCAGCGCCCGCGGCTCGGCGATGTTGATGTCGCCGAGCATCCCGAGGCTCGCCGATACGCCGCCTGTCGTCGGGTGCGTCAGAACGGATATGTAAGGCAGGCCCGCTTCGCGCAACCGCGCCAGCGCGGCCGAGGTCTTCGCCATCTGCATCAGGGAAAGCAGGCCTTCCTGCATACGGGCGCCGCCCGTGGCCGAAAAGCACACCAACCCGCAATGCGACTCCAGCGCGTGCTCGGCGGCACGCGTGAATTTCTCGCCGACCACGGATCCCATCGATCCACCCATGAAGGCAAATTCAAATGCGACCGCCACAAGCGTC
>JAKAEJ010000058.1 GCA_021818335.1 Pseudomonadota bacterium
GCAGGGCGCTCATGAGGCTTTGATCGTGATGCTGCTGGAATCGTCGGACTTCGCTGTGGCGGGTTTGGCTGCCTCGATCCGCACCGCCTCGCCAGCAGTCAATGCGTGCAGCGTCTGGTAGGGACCACTGACCACCAGTTCGCCGGCGCGAAGGCCCTTGTCGATGGCCTGCCAGGTGTCACTGGAGATCCCCGTGATCACCGGTACCTTCACCGTCCTGCCGGCACGCACCACATAAACATAGGCGCCTGACGTCGAGTCCAGGTTCTTGGTGTTGGCATGATCCTCGTACAGCACAGCCTGCACCGGCACCGCCAGCGTATTGGGTGCGCTGCGCGTGTAGATTTCGGCACGGCAGCTCATGCCCGGCAGGATCCGCGGCAGGTTCTTGCCCTGCAGGGCGATCTTGACTTCGAAGTTGCGACCGGCGGTGGCGGTGGCGAGGGCCGATGGTCGCGTCACCGACGAGGCAATGAAGATCACCTTGCCCGCGAGCTTGGCATCGGGGTAGGAGACGGCATGGAGGTCCGCGATGGTGTTCAGGCGCACGTGGGCGATGTCGGCTTCGTCGACCTGGACATCCGCGATGATCTCGGCCGGATCGGCGATGCTCATCAGCGTCGATCCAGGGATGTTGGTTCCCGCGATCACTGTTTCGCCCACCTTCACAGGGAGCCTCGTCACCACACCGTCGATCGGTGACCGGATCACGGTCTTGGCCAGCGTCTGGCGTGCTTGGTTGAGTTGAGCCTGGGCAATGTCCAGTGCTTCCCGTTGCGACTGCAATTGGACCTGGGCGATGGCGTATTGGCTTTGCAGGTTGTCGAAGCTGTTCGCGTCCACCAGCCCGCGACGGAAAATCGCCCGCTGGCGCTTGACCTGCAGCGCCAGGTTGGCGACCGTGAGCTTCTGGCTTTCGATGGCCGAATGTGCTTGCAGCACGGACGCCTCCGCCTGCTGCACGGCTGCCTCGTAGACCTGCGGATCCAGCCGCAGCACGACTTCCCCCCGGCGTACGTGCTCACCTTCCTTGACGGGAATGGCGCTGATGCGGCCGATGACCTCGGGCTTGAGCTTGACTGGGTTGAGGTAGTTCAGGATCCCGCCGGCCAGGATCGAACTGCGGACGGTGCGCGCAGCAACCTTGTCGACCGTCACCTTCGGCCCGGCGTCATGCCGTTCCGCGCTGCCGAAGGCGACGAGGATCACCACGGCCGCGGCGATCCCCGCGGCAATCATTCCCTTGCGCATCGGGGTCATGTCAGGCGAACGCCTTGAAGGCGGCCATCAGGCCGTAGAAAACGACGATCGGCGCGAGCACCACCAAGGCGGCATGAGCCTTGTCCCGCTGGGTCCAGCGCGCAAGGCCGAAGATCGAAAGCACAACGACCCAGATCGAGAACGGGTTGAAGGCGCTGGCCAGCGAATACCATTTGCTGGTCATGGGCACGTGGAACAGCAGCGCGTTCAGGCTGAGCACGTCCAGGTCCTGGAAGCTGGTCGCGGGTTGTCCCCGCACGAGGAGGACGACAATGGAAACCACCATGGCGAGGATGCCCGGGAACGCGCTCCAGACCGCGAAGCTGAACCAGCTCGAGAACCGCTGCTCGTTCCAGCCGGCCAATTTGCCGACCAGCATGTAATACAGACCAATCAACGCATAAACGACGAGGCTCCCGAAGATGGCCCCGAGCGCGCCGGTAGTCATCAACACGGCAGGCGACTGGAACTTCGCCGCAGCCTGCATCTGCTGGGGCGTCATCTGCACGTGGCGGGCCGCCATCTGCTGCTGGAACATGGCGGCCGTGTCGGCATGCGCGAAGAACACCACGGTCATGGCGAGGCTTGCGAGGATCATCAGCACCAGCGGCCACCAAACCCAGGCGTTGTGGCCCTTGATGTCGTCGTAGGCCTTGGCTGGGTCAACGAAAATGTTGGCTAGCGTGGCAAGGGGCGAAGCGTTGTTGCTGCTCATGGCGACTCCTTGTGGTGGTGGTTGCGACAAATCGGTTTTGGTTCCGCGCGCCGCGCCCAACGCGGCCGCAGCCGACCATGCCGGAAGGCCGTGCGACCATGCGGGCAAGCTGTTTGAATGGCGCTGTCTCCCTGTAGCTTCACCCTGGCGACGTTCCTGCGCACGCCGTGCGCATCGCACCCACCGTACAGTGTGCTGACCGCGGCCGGCGGCATAGATTCCCTTGCAATGGCCTCACTGCGGAAGTGACATCAGTCATGTCACGGCCCTCAGCGCTGCAGGAACGGGTGCGCGCGGCGCCAGAAGCGGCGCCAGTGCCGGCGCAGTTGCGCCAGCGCAAAGACCCACAGCGCGCTCCACGCCACGGTGAACGCGGCCGGGATCCACGGATGCTGATCTGCCCAGGTTGTTGCGGCAGGCTGCATTGCCAGCAGCGCCACGGCCTGCGGGATCAGTGCCACGCTGCTGGTGATGGTCAGCACCGCGAGCAAGGCGAAATAGATCCCGCGGCGCATGATGTCGTGGCTCGAGCCACGGTCCAGCCTGGCGCCGGAAAGCGCGGCCAGCATGCTGGCGCCAGTCAGGGTGGCGAGGATGGCGGCCGCCACGAGCAGCAGCGCGACGAATCCCGGCGCGCCGACCAGCAGCAGCCAGAGTGCGACGATCGCCAGCACGGCCACGGCCAGCCATCGAATGGCTACGCCAATGGTTGTGCGAAGCAGCATGGCGCGCGCATCGGAGGGATCGCCAAGGCCGGGCAGATGCGCCAGCAGCGCGACCGCGGCGGCCGGCTGGCCGCCGAACAGGGCGAACAGGCGCAGCGATGCCAAGGCGGGGACGAGGAACATCGCCAGCATCACGGTCCATAGCAGGACCATGGCATTGAGCACGCGGAGCGTGTCGGGCGATACAAGCAACCAGGCGGCGAATTCCACCAGCAGCAGCGCAGCTGCGCCCAACGCCCAGTAACGGAGGTCTCCGCCGGTTCTTCGGCGCGGTGCGAACGGTGGCCCCAACAACACGCGCACCAAGGTCGAGACGTCATATTGGCCTGTCGAGTCGGGCAGCCTGATTTTCGACGCACCGTCTGCGTTCACACCGGCATGCGGATTACGATACGTGGCGCATCCTGCCGAGAGTCCCTGCATCCCGAGTTGTCCGCGCAGCAGGAAAATCTTCGGCTTTCGCCAGGATGAGGCGAAGCCGGTTTCATCGGCACGCATCAGCGCGCGCCACCGCAGCGTGACGATGGCGAGGCCCAGCGCCGCCAGCTCGGCGCCGAGCAGCGTGAACTTTGGATCGGTAGGCGAGGGCCAGCCCGCCGGGCCTGCCAGCAGTACCAATGCGGCAGGCACGAAACCCAGCAAGGGCACCATCCAGCGCGTGGCCAGGGCCCAAAGGAGCGCCATCGCGGTCATGTCGAGCATCAACGTCAGTGCCGGCAGCGCGGGCAGGCCCAACAGGGCCAGTAAGACGGTGGGCAACAGCAGTGTTTGCGTCGCCATGCTGGCCAGCGCCGAGGCGACACGTTGATGCGAATGCGGCAGCTGCAGAGCATTCGCATCGCGCGCCACCAGTAGCCAGCGTGCACCCACGAACATCCAGTTGAACGCGCAGCTGGCCGCTACCAAAATGAGCGTCACGATGTGGGCGCCCGAATCGTGCGGCATCAGAAGGCTGAACAGCAGCGCGGCAAGCAGCAGGATGGCCTGCATGCCGGCATTGAAATAGCGCTGCACACGCTCTGCCGAATACCAGGGCAGTTGCAACCAGCGTGCGAGCGCGTTCACTCGGCGATCTCCACGAACAGATCTTCCAGTCCCAGGGTTTCGAGGCGCGCACCAGGTTGCTGCGTGGCTTCGGGCCAGTGGCCGTCGATCTGCTCGACGACCAGCGACCAGCCGCCGAAGGCCTGCTGCGGCCGTCGCGAGATTTCGCCGACGATGCGCGGCGGGGCGACTCTGCTCGGGAGCCAGAGCCGCGCGTAGCGCTCCTTTAGGTCGTCCATCGGTGCCTGCAGCAGCAGGCGGCCCTGGTGCAGGAAGGCTACGTGCGAGGCTACGCGCTCCAGGTCACTCACGATGTGCGTCGAGAACAGCACCGAGGTGCCCGATTCGCCGGCACGAAGTGCGATCTCGCGGAGCAGATCGCGCCGCGCCACCGGGTCAAGCGCGGCGGCGGGCTCGTCCAATACCAGGAGACTGGGCTGCACCGCCAGTGCGCGGATCAGCGCCACCTGCTGGCGCTCGCCCGGTGACAGTCGGCCCAGCGCTCGGTCGCGCGGCAGCAGCGTACGTGCCAGTTGCGCCTCGACGAATTCCTGGTCCCAGCGGGGGTACTGGCCGCGCAGCAGCGCGAACATCTCATCCACTCGCAGCCAGCCCAGCACGTCCGGATCCTGCGGCACGTAGCCCAGTCGTTCCTTCGCGGCGTCGCTCATTGCCAGCGCCGGTTCACCCAGCACCGTGGCGTTGCCCGCATCGACATCGATCAGCCCCATCAGTGCGCGGATGAGGGTGGACTTGCCAGCGCCGTTGCGGCCAATCAGGCCGAGGACCGCGCCTTCGGGCAGGGCGAAGTCGACGGTGTCCAGTGCCGTCCTGTCGTCATAGCGTTTGCATATGCCGCACGCCTGCAGTGGCGCGACGCCGGCGGATATCTTGAGCATGGCGTTCATTCCCCGTTCTCCAGCAGTTGATCGAGTCGGCGCAGCACGCGGCTTGCCGGCAGTTCCAGCTCGCGCGCGGCACGCGCGAGTTCATGCAGACGTGGTTCGATCAGGCTCATGCGTTCGGCCTCGGGGCGGGCACTGCGTGCGCTCTGCGCCACCGCCATACCGGTGCCGCGCAGACGTTCGAGCAGTCCTTCGCCTTCCAGAAGACTGTAGGCGCGCGAGACCGTCATCGGATTGATGGCATGGAAGCCGGCGACTTCACGCACCGAAGGCATCAACTCGCCCGGCGGCAACTGTCCGCCGGCAATCAGGCGGCGCACCTGCTCGACAATCTGACGGTAGATCGGTTCGGGTGCGCCGGGAGCGATGGTCAACGATGAGGCATCCATGTGTATCAATACAACAATACACATGGATGCTTGTCAAGTGCGGACGGGCTGCGCGGCCGCGGCGGTCCGGGGCGCAGGCAGCCAAAGGGGCGCCGCGGCGCCCCTTGCAATATCAGGAAAACCAGTCGATCACGTCACCAGATCACGACCTGCCTGATCCCCGAACGCACCATGGGTTGGCCCGGCTTGCAGCCAAACGCATGCCAAAACGCCGGCATGTTCGAGGGCGCGCCAATGGCTCGGAACTGCCCCGGCGAATGCGGATCGACGTTCAACAGGACCTCCTGTCGCGCTGGACGCGTGGAGCCGCGCCACACCCGCGCCCAATTCAGGAAGTAGCGCTGGTCCTCGGTGTAACCGTCGATTTTCTCGTGGGCCAGCGCAGGATTCGCCTTCATGGCGTTTTGCAGGGCCGTGTAGGCGATATTGAGACCACCCAGATCGGCGATGTTTTCGCCCAATGTCAGCTTGCCGTTGACATGCTTGCCGGGCAGCGGTGAGTAGCCATCGAACTGGCGTACCAGCTTGGCCGTGCGCGCCATGAACGCGGCCCGATCAGCCTTGGTCCACCAGTTGACATTGTTGCCGTAGGCGTCGAACTGGCTTCCTTCGTCATCATAGCCGTGGGTCATCTCGTGGCCGATCACGGCGCCGATGCCTCCGTAATTGATGGCATCGTCGCCGTTGGCATAGAAGAAGGGCGGTTGCAGGATCGCCGCCGGGAAGTTGATCGTGTTGTTCGTCGGGTCGTAATAGGCATTGACCGTTTGCGGGGTCATGCCCCACTCATAGCGGTCCGTGGGCTTGCCGATCTTGGCCAGGTCGTAGCGATAATTGAATTCGCGCGCGCGCTCGATATTGGCGAAGTATCCATTCGGCATCACCACGAGGCCATCCCAGCGACGCCACTTGTCGGGATAGCCGATTTTCGGCAGCAGCGTCTTCCACTTTTCCATGGCCTTGGCCTTCGTGGCGGAACTCATCCAGCTCACGGCCTCGATGTGCTGGCGCAGCGCCACGCGCAGATTGTTGACCATGGCCAGCGCGCGGGCCTTTGCTTCGGGTGTAAAGGTCTTGGCTACGTACAGCTCGCCCAGCGCCATGCCCATCTGGTTGTTCACCGCGCCCAGTACGCGCTTCCAACGCGGTTCGATCTTTGGCTGGCCCCCGAGTGTGTGGTTGTAGAAAGCGAACCGCGCGTCGACAAAAGGCTTGGACAGGTACGGTGCGGCGCTGGAGATCGCGTGGAACCGCAGGTAGGCGCGCCACGTGGCGATGGGCTCGTCGCCAATCATGCGGCTGACTTCGGTGAAGAACTTCGGCTGTGAAAGCGAAAATCCTTCGACGTTGATTCCCTGGGCGGCGAAGAACGAGTTCCACGGGAAGTTCGGTGTCAGTCGATCGGCCTCGGCGACGCTGACGAAATGGTATTGATTCGCCGGCTTCCGGAGTTCCACTGGGGTGAGGGATGCCTTGGCCAGACGCGATTCGAATGCCATCACGGCGTTCGCATCATGCTGGGCACGTGCCGCGGGCTCACCGTCCAACTCGAGCATCGTCCGCACGTAGTCGACGTACTTTGCTCGCTTGTCGGCGAATTCGGGCTTCGAGTAGTACTCGGGCGTGGGCAGTCCCAGGCCGCCCTGGAATGCGTAGCCGATTTGCATCTTGGCGTCCTTGAAGTCCGCTCCCGAGCCGAATTCGAACAATCCGCCGTTCCCCTTGGCAAAGCTCGAATCGAGGTAATGCACGAGCTGTGGCTGGGTCATGATCTGGCTGATCGCGTGGAGTTCCGGCTGCAAGGGTTCGATGCCCGCCGCCTGAATCGCGCTGTCATCCATGCCGCTGGCAAAGAAGTACCCGATTTTCTGGCGGATCGAACCCGGGGGGGCCGTCGCCGCGTCCTTGGCGGCTTCGATCACGATCTGATGCTGGATATCGAGCGATTTCTCCGCCAGTTCGTCGAAGGCTCCCCAGCGTGTTCGGTCGGCAGGAATGGGGTGTGTGGCCACCCATTTGGCGTTGACGAAGGTGTTCAAGTTCGTGCACGCGCTGACCTGCGTATCGAGTTCGCTGACGTTGAACACGCTCGTGCCGGCGGCAGTGGCCAACGTGGACAATGCAACGCCGAGGACGAGCGCGATGGGCTGCAGACGATGGGACCTGGGCTTCATGGGCAAGGCTCCGGATGCGATGAATGACGCGATGGGCTGCGGTGGATGAGCACAGTAGGACGCGTTACAGGAACTTTACAGTGCCGTGAGTCATGGGGCCTGCCAGTCCCACTCCGTTACTTGGCTCGGGACCTGTCTCCGGACGATTTTCCGCATCGATGCGACTTCCGCCTCGAAAGCGGCGTGCGGGTCTGATGGCCGCGTGCGCCGCATTGGTGGCGACGATCGCGTAGGCCGCGGATCGTAAGTATTCCGTGGCAGTGCAGGCGCGCGTCGGTTCAGGACGGAGCGGCGTGGCTCGACTCACCCAAGGCCGGGAGCTCTTGTGAGGCGACGACCTTGTGTGCATAACCCCCGGGCCCGGCCATGCTGGCGATCAATGCGAGGGAACGTCCCCGGAAGGAAGGCAGTTCCTTGACGCTACAGCTTGTCGAGTCGCCCAAGTGTGCTGGGTCGCCACGCGCCAGCGTCACGTGGGGACACCATGCTGGCGGTTCCGTTCGCTCGTTGTCGAATAAGCGCCCCAGGGCCTCGTGCAACGTCCGGATCTGGTCGTTCGATCGGTAGCGGAGGACGAGCGCCGCGTGTCGTTGCGAGGTCGTCCAGATCGTGAAGCCGGCTGGTGCAAGAGGTGGCAGCGCGGTCGCGAGGGCAGGTAGGGCTGTTGATGCGGCAGCGACGCCGGCATCATCGAGCGCCGCGCAGAATTGCAGGGTGACATGCAGGTCATTGACCTCCACCGGAGTACAGCCGGTGCCTCGACGGGGTCGAAGCGCACCCAGTGCCTCGCGGGTGGCCGCGTCCGGTAACAAAGCAACGAAGCAGCGCGTGGACATTGGACGCCGACCGCCATCAGTGCCGCAGCAGGATCAATCCGTCGCGATGCGGTTGCCAGCCCCCGGCAAGGGCGCGTTGAACGTAGGCGACTGCCCGCTGGGCAGCTTGGCGAGACGTTCTGCCTCTGGCGAGTTCGGCTGCAAGGGCGGCGGCCAGGGTGCACCCGGTGCCATGGGCGTGACCCGGTCGGCGCACGTGGGTCATCTCGATGTGGCCATCGGCATCGGCATAGCGATCGTGTACAAGGCGGCCGCGGCCATGCCCCCCCTTGAGCAGAACTGCTGACGCCCCCATCGCCCGCAGGTGCTCCGCGGCTCTTGCCTGCGCGCGCGGATCCCTCGCCTTGATGCCCGTTAGCACGGCGGCCTCTGGCAGGTTGGGTGTCAGCACACTGGCCCTCGGCAGCAACTCGGAAACCAGAACGCGGATGGCGTCGGCGTCCAAAAGCTGGGTGCCCCGCGTTGCAACCATGACCGGATCGACCACCAGCGGAACGTGCGGATGGGCACGCAGTGCCCGTGCCACCGCGCGGACCACCGGCGCCGACGCGAGCATGCCCGTCTTGACCGCAGCGACGGCAAAGTCGGCGAAGACCGATTCGATCTGCGCCTGCACTTCGCGCGCCGGAAGGACATGGATCGACTGCACGCCCCGGGTGTTTTGCGCGGTGACGGCGGTGATCGCGGTGGTGCCATGCACGCCACGGGCCATGAACGTCTTCAGATCGGCCTGAATGCCGGCCCCGCCGCCGGAATCGGAACCGGCGATCGTGAGGACAACCGGCACGTTCGGGCGGTTCGATGCAGCGGTCAAAGCGCCTCCGAAGCGAAATCCGCCAGCCGCGAGCGCTCGCCTCGACGAAGCGTGATGTGCGCCGAATGCGGCCAGGCTTTGAAGCGGTCCACGGCATAGGTGAGGCCCGAGTTGGTCTCGGTGAGATACGGCGTGTCGATTTGCTCGACGTTACCGAGGGCGACGATCTTCGTGCCGGGCCCCGCGCGCGTGATCAAGGTCTTCATTTGCTTGGGCGTCAGATTTTGCGCCTCGTCGAGAATGACGTATCGATTGAGGAACGTGCGTCCGCGCATGAAGCTCAGCGAGCGGACCTTGACCCGCGAGGTGATCAGGTCGTTGGTAGCCGCGCGTCCCCAACTGCCCCCCTCCTCGGGATTCGTCAGGACCTCCAGATTGTCGGTGAGTGCGCCCATCCAAGGCGTCATTTTTTCCTCTTCGGTCCCGGGCAGGAAACCGATCTCGTCACCCACCGAAACGGTCGCGCGCGTCATGATGATCTCGCGATATCGCTGCTGGTCCATGACCTGGGCCAGGCCTGCGGCTAGCGCGAGCAGCGTCTTGCCGGTACCCGCGGTGCCCAGCAGGGTGACGAAGTCGACATCGGGATCCATTAGCACGTTGAGCGCAAAATTCTGTTCGCGGTTACGGGCCGTGATGCCCCAGACGGCATGGTTGGCGTGGCCATGGTCGTCGAGCAGAACCATCCTGGCCTTGCCCTCTTGCATCTCCAGCACCCGCAATTCCACGCTGTTTTCACCTGGAAGGTAGAGGCATTGCTGCGGGTGCCACTGTTCGTCCTTGTGTGCCGTCAATTCGTAGTAAGTGCGTCCGCGTTCCGCCCATGAGCGAAGCTCGGGATGGCTTTCCCAGAAGCGTTCGGGCAGTTCCGCGTGTCCGGTGTAGAGCAGGGCAAAGTCATCCAGCGCGCGGTCGTTCTCGTAATCCTCGGCCCGTACTCCCTGGATGCTGGCCTTGATTCGCAGGTTGATGTCCTTGCTGACCAGCACGACCGGTACGTCGGGATGGCTTTCGCGCAAGGCCAGCACGGCACCGAGGATCTGGTTGTCCGGCGATCCGTTTCCGGTGCCCAGCTTGCTCTGGAACCAGAGCCTGCCGCGTGCGTCCGAGCGGCCCAGTGAGACGCCGCCGGGGTTTCGCAGCGGCAGCCCACCACCAATGCCGTCCCGGCCTGCGCCCTCGATGAGCTCGTTGAAGAAGCGACTTGCCTGGCGTGCATTGCGCGCCAGTTCCGAGCTGCCATTTTTCTTCTCGTCGAGCTCCTCCAGCACCTTCATCGGGATGAATACATCGTGCTCCTCGAACCGGAACAGCGATGCAGGATCGTGCAGCAGCACGTTGGTATCGAGCGCATAGATGCGCTTGCCGCGGCTCATGGGCTGGGGGCCTCCCGGCTAGGAGAAATGCGTGGGGGTGCGCGTCCGGCGCGGGGGTGGCTGCCGGTTGCAAGTGGAGTGGTCGAGGAATTCACTTTGCGGGAATCGCTTCCAGGATCGCCTGCGCGTGCCCGGCGGCCTTGACGCCGCGCCATGCATGCGCAATGCGTCCATCCGGCCCGATAAGGAACGTGCTTCGTTCGATCCCGAGCACCTGCTTGCCGTAGAGGGTCTTCTGCTTGATGACCCCAAATGCGCGGCAAAGTGCCTCGTCCGGATCGCTGGCAAGGTCGAACCCGAAACCGTGCTTGGAGCGGAAATTCTGGTGGGACCGGATGGAGTCCCGGGAGACGCCGATTACCACGGCGTTGCGCCGCTCGAAGGCGGGCAGCAGCGCATTGAACTCGAGGCCTTCCGTGGTGCAGCCCGGCGTGCTGTCCTTGGGATAGAAATACAGCACCAGCCATCGTCCCGCGTAATCGGAGCACCGCACCGCGACGCCGCTGGTCAGGTGCAGCGGGAGGTCCGGCGCTGGACTGCCGACAGTAAGCGTCTCCGACCGGGTCATCGACACGCCTCCCACGTGATGGTTCACCTCAGTACTTGACCGGCTCCATGACCGCGTCGAGATTCAGCCCGTCGCAGAGTTCGAGAAATTCGTCACGCAAGGCGGCAATGTGCAGGTCGGCAGGAATGCCCAGCGTCACCTGTGCCGAGAACATTTCGGCGCCCGTCTGCATGGCGCGGTATCGCTGCGACGCGAGCTGCTCAATGCTGATCTGGCGCTCGGCGAAGAATTCCAGTACGTCGGCCAGCACGCCCTGCCGGTCGGCCGCCACGACTTCCACGAGATACGGGAGCAGGTGCTGCTGCGGCTGGCGCGGTGCGCTCCGATAGGTCACCAGGTGCAGGTCCGGGTCACGTCCGAGGCGGGCAAGCGCCGTTTCCAGCTTAGCGACCGCATCCCACGAGCCCTGCGCCATGAGCGTGACGGACACGTCGGCGCCCAGGGTGCTTACGCGGGCGTCACCCAGCGAACAGCCGGAATCCGCGACGCGGCGTGCCAGTTGCAGGAGGGGCGATTGCATGGCCGGCGTCAGCGTCTGGATCAGCAAAATATGCTCATTGCCGCTGCGCGGCGCGGTCGTGTTCAATTGCGGATCCCGGGCTTCATCGCGGCTGTGCATGCGGGAGGCAGCTTACTTGCCCGCGCTCTCGCGCCGCAAGTAACATCTCGGGATCTTTGACGACATGGATTGCGCCGTGCAGTTGACCGGCAGCATCTGCGCGCTAGCCACGCCGTTCGCGGCTGATGGCGCGCTGGACCTCGAAGCCTTCGCGCGCCTGATTGATCACCAGCTTGCCGGCGGCACGCAGGGACTGGTTGTCGCGGGATCGACCGGCGAGGCGCACATGTTGGAGGCAGAGGAGTGGGAGCAACTGCTCGACTTCGCCGTCCGGTACACGCGGGGCAGGGTGCCCGTGCTGGCGGGAACGGGTCAGGCCGCGACAGCGGCCACGATACGCAGGACGCGGCGCGCGAGCGCCTTGGGCGCCGATGCTGCGCTGGTGGTGACTCCCTACTATGTCCGGCCGGCGCAGGAAGGACTGCTGCGCCATTTCACGGAAGTGGCCGAGCAGGGGGATTTGCCGATCGTCCTCTACAACGTGCCCAGCCGTACCGCATGCGATCTCCAGCCCGAAACCGCCGCCCGGTTGGCGCAGCATGATCGCATCATTGGTTTGAAAGAAGCGCGTAGCGATGCAGCGCGTCTTGCCGCAGCTGCGTTGTTATCGCGACCCGGCTTTGCCGTGTATTCGGGTGATGATGCAACGGCCCATGCAGCCATGCTGGCCGGCATGCAGGGCGTGATCTCGGTGGTCAACAACCTGGTTCCGGCCGCGGTGCGCCAACTTGCCGACCGATGCATTGCAGGCGATCGCGCAGGCGCTGAATCCCATGCAGCCCGTCTGGCGCCCCTGCTTGGCGCGCTGGAGTGCGCGCCCAATCCCGTTCCGGTGAAAGCGGGACTCGCCGCACTGGGCATCGCACGATCCGCTGTGCGGCTACCATTGATCGAGCTGGCACCTGGCGAGGCGCGCAAGCGCCTTGAGACGACCCTTGCTGCGTTGTTCCCCATGGACGGCGCGGCCTGAATTTGGACCTTTCATGAAAAACAAGATCGCGCTGATTGGCTTACTCGTGCTGGCCTCGACCGGTGCTGGCTGCAGTTGGTTCCATGGCAACACCCGGGATACTCGCTGGGAGGGGGCGCAGCAGGAGCCGCCGTTGCAAGTGCCGCCTGATCTCGAGAAGCCGAGCAACGCGGCCGCACTGAGTATTCCCGATCTGTCCACCCCCGCGGGTGCCGCGGCGCCGATGGCAAGTCCTCCCAACGTGCAGGGAGCACCGATGCAGGCCGACGGTGCGCAGGCCGTGGGTCGCGGGCTGCTGGTTTTCAACGATACCGTCGACAGCGTGTATCGGCGGGTGGGCCTCGCGCTCA
>JAKAEJ010000059.1 GCA_021818335.1 Pseudomonadota bacterium
CGGCGCGGTGGCGACAGCGCAGGTCATCGCGCTGCCGCAGCACCGCCGGTCGCCGAACCGCGAGGAGCTTTACAACAGCCGCAGGCTGGTCACCCATCGCCAGGCGCTGCGCGCCGAACCGCTCGAAGCGCGCGTCTGGAACGCGCGGCGAGGGTGGGGCGTGAGACTCAGATTCTTCCTCGTGTGAGGGCTCAAGCCATGAGCAGTTCCGACAAGCCACGGAAATTGATGACCCGGACTCCCAAGGTCTGGACAGGCCTTCCCGTCGTGGGTGATCCGAAGCGCTTTGCACGGGGGATCAAGGTGTCGAGCGGGTCCATACTTGGCCCTCCCATGAATTTGCGCCAAGCCTCACCGCAGTATCTCAAGAAGAAGTGAGCAGACTCGTCCTGGCAAGCCTGTGGGCGATCGCCGCGGTAAGTCCGTTGCGGCCGCAACTCAAGACAGGCTGAAATCGAGATATTCAGAGGCAACTACGTGGCTCATGCGAAGTCCGCGCATGGCTCGGCCGAGACCGATCTCAGGCTGATCCGGGAGCAGGGGCACTGAAAGATCGATGGTTTCCATGTCAACTCGCCATCGCAGCTCTAGAACCCGCGGCGAGTCAGTCGCGCCCCCAGTCCAGGACACGATAGCGGAGCGCCGCAGTGTCTCCGGGAACCAATCGAACGGTCATTTCGAACCGATCGACGGGTCTGTTCGCGCGAGTGGCCACGACGTCGATCCGGACGACGCCGCTACCCCAGTCGCCGCTGCGGGCCTGGGCGCCTTGAATGGACGAGGGTAGCGGTGAAAGCTGACTGATCGATGCCTGGTCCGTTCCCAGACTACCCATCGCGCGCACCAGCGCCGGTGCGAATCGGGAGTCGGGGATCGGTCGCCCGGACCACAGGGTCAACGCAGGCTCGAGTCGCCGGAACAGCGCGCCGCTGATCCCCGGAATGCCGCGCAAACCACCGAGCGTGACAAAGGGTCCATGTCCCTGGGAATCGCTGCTTGGCGCGAGCATGCCGGTCTCGAGCGGTGCGCGGCGCCATCGCGCGATCGCCCGCGATAACGCTTCGGCGGCAGGTTCGGGTTTGCCCGCCGTCTGCAACAGCCCGCGCAATGTTTGCCGCGTGGCGCTGTTGAGATCCACCAGGCCGCTGACATCGGTGCAGCGGATGTGCAGCGCGAAGCCACCGAAGGTCACGACGTAGCGTCGGCCGTCCGGAACCCAGCGGGTTGCCGTATCGGGCGTCTGCAGTGCCGCCGCCGCGATCATGGCGCCTGCTTCGGCGGCGGCATGCGCCTGGGTCCGCGCCAGCGTGGTCTCCGCGACCAGCGCCGCACTGCGTGCCTGCAGGCCGAAGGCGCCCAGCAGCAGCGCCAGGATGGCCATGGCCCACAGCACCATCAGCAGCGCGAACCCCCGAGTCCTCACGGTCCGTTCCTGCGGGCGTACAGCCCGTTGGCGACCTGGGTGGCCTCGGGGTCGAGATGCAGCGCGATCACCTCAGTGGGCCAGAGGGGAGTGTCCATGACGATCTCGACCCGTTGCGGCAAACGCCACGGCCAGCGCCAGGTGTTCAGCCATCCAGTCGGGTGGCCTTGCGGATCGAGGCCCTGATAAGCGAAATGCCCCGTGACGTGCGTCAGCAGAACCTGCGGTGCCCCGGTGGGCGTCGGCCGGCGGTCGATGTGCAGCGCTGCAAAGCGGATCACCAGCGGGCCCGACGCCTGCGCCTGGTTCGGACGCTCCAACGTCAACTGGATGCGCTGCGGTCCGGCGGTGCCGAGCGCTGGCGGCAGGGTGCCGGCGAAGGCCATGCGCCGTGGTCCGCCGAAAAAGGTCAGCGGGCGTCCCTGCGGTCCTGCAGTCCAGGTCAGCGGCAAAGTGCGCCCGATCTCTCGCCTCAGGATCGCCTGGACGGCATCGATCCGGGTCTGGGCGTCGACCTGCGCGCCGCCCTCGCGCACCCCCCGCGTGGCGACGCTCAAGGTGCCCAAGACCGCGACGCTCAGCACTGCCAGCAGTGCCAGCGCCAGCAGGATCTCGAGCAGCGTGAAGCCGCGCGTCTTCATGGCGCCGGCAATCCATCCCGCGAAACCGGCACCGCCCGCAGCGTCTCGAAGATGGCGCGATGTCCGCGCCAGAACATCTGCAGGCGGACCTCGAGCAGCGTTGCGGCGGCCGGAGTTGCCCGTGCCGGGATTTCCGAATCACGCCAAGGCGCGATGCTCATCTGCCAGGCATAGCCCTGCTGCGTTTGACCTTGGTACGTGCCGGGTTTCAGGGGAATGGGCCCGCCGACTTCGGCCAGCAGCGAGCGCGCACGCAGTGCCGCGCCGGTTGCACCTTCGGCATGCAGATCCAGTGCGGTGGTCTCGCGCAGCACCTGCAGCAGGATGACCAGCCCGATCGCCGCCAGCGCCAAGGCGCCGAGCAGTTCGATCAACGTGAAGCCGCCCGGGGGCCGGTCAGCGCATCGGCAGCGCATGGACACGCACCTGCCCGGTCAGCCAGGCGATCTCGATGGCCCAGCGCTGGCGGCCGCGCGCGAGGAGGATCCGACCGCCACTCGAAGTGCCGTCCGCGAAGAACCGGATGCCGGCCGCGGATGCGTTGACCCGCTCGCGCAAAGCCGTGGTCAGCAGCAGCGCCGTCCCGCGCGGAAGCGCCACGTGCGGCAGACCGGGGGCCTGATAGCCCGGCTGCGCCAGGTCCAACTCCAGCGCTTCGCTATGCCGATGCGCCATGGCTTGCGCGCGCGTCCATTGCAGCGCGGCAGCCAGATTGCGTGCGGCGGCGGGCAACGCATCGCGCTGCAGCGCGCCGCCCATGGCCATGCCGCCCAGCGCCAGGGCGACGCCCAGCAGCACGATGACCGCCATCAGCTCGATCAGCGTGAAGCCACGGGGCCGCGTGTGCAGCGCGACTACTGCCAACTGCCAAGATCCTTGTCGTAGCCCGTCCCTCCCGGTTTGCCATCGGCCCCATAGAAGATGAGGTCATACGGCCCGTGCTTGCCCGGCACGCGGTAGCCGAAGGCATGGCCGAAGGGATCCACCAGTTGCGAGGGCTTCAGGTAGGGCCCTTGCCAGTCCGGGGTACTCGGCGGCGCCTTGAGCAATGCCTGCAAGTCAGGAGGGGGCGATCCGTTATCGAGGTTGTAGTTGCTGATCGCCTGCTCGATGACCCCCAGTTGTGCTTTGCCGGCGTCGTAGCGGCCTTTTTCCACGTTGTGTCCCACCGCTTGGACCACGATCACCGCCACGATTCCGAGCAGCACGATGACCGCCAGCATCTCCATCAGGGTGAATCCGCCGGAGCGGCCATGCCGCGATCGGGCAACTGGGCGTCGGCACAACCTGGAGCGGTGCTTCATCCGGTGGGCCGACGCCTCCGGCCGGACGGGCCGCGGATGCTTTGATCGGGACGCGTTGACGGGTTTCGCTGACTGCAGCACAGTGGTTCCCCCTTGGATTCCTTCGCCTCATCGATCAGTGGATGCCGCTGGTGAGGCTCAGCAGCGGCAGCAGAATGGCCAGCATGATCAGTCCGACCAGGACCGTCATCAAGACCGTCAGGGCGGGTACCATCGCTGCAAGCAGGCGGTCGATGCTGCGCGCGGCATCCGCTTCGAGCGTATCGGCGAGACGCAACAGCAGTGCATCGAGTTCGCTTGATTCTTCGCCGACCTGGACCATGGCCAGGGCGACGCGCGGCATCCAGGTCGCTTCCGAAAAGGCAGCCGCAAGGGCGTGTCCGTCGCGTACACGCTCGGCCGCCTGGCTGACATCGGCGCAGATGGCGCGGTTGCCCGCCACCCGGGCGGTGATGGCCAGCGCCGGCAGCAGGGAAACCCCGTTGCCGGTCAGGGTGCCCAGCGTCCGCGCGAGGCGTGCGGTCTCGACCTTGACCAGTAGCGGGCCGAACACGCGCAGCCGCAACAGGCGGCGATCCAGCGCGAGGCGCGAGGCCGGGTTCTTCAGCCGTTGGGCGGCCAGCACGGCCGAGGCGGCCAGACCGAGCAGGATCGCCCAGCCCCAACGCCGCAGAAACTGGCCGAGCGCCAGGACGCCGATGGTGATCCAGGGCAACGGCACGCCCATCCCGGCGAAAATCGGCACGAACGACGGCACCACATAGGTCAGCAGCAGAATCAGTGCCCCCAGCACCCCGACCAGCAGGAACGCCGGGTAGACCAGGGCATTCAGGATCGTCCCGCGCAAGGCCACGGTGCGCGCCAGGTGGCTCGACAGGCCAGTCAGCGCAATGTCGACGCGGCCGCTGGCCTCGCCGGCGCGGACCAGACTGATGAACAGTGCGGAGAAAATCGCCGATTCGGCCTCCAGGGCAGTCGACAATGGTGCGCCGCCGCGCACGCGCTCGCGGATCCGCCCGATCAGCGCGCGCGCCGGTGCGGTTTCGGGCAATTCGACGAGCAGACCCAATGCACGATCCAGGGGCTGGCCGGCGCGCAGCAGGGTGCCCAGCTGCAGCGCGAACTCGGCCTGTCCGGCCAGATCCAGCGTGCGCGGTCGCAGTCGGCGGCGCAGGACCTCCTGCCAACCCTGCACGGGCCTGGCCTCTAGCGGCATCTGCCCCTGGTCGCGCAGGCGGGCGACGGCATCCTCGGTGCTGTCGGCCTCGATCTCGCCGCGCTCCAGGTTGCCGTTCGGGGTGACTGCGCGGTAACGGAATCGCGCCATCACGACTCCTGCGTGACCCGCAGTACCTCTTCGATCGTGGTTTCGCCGGCGAGGGCTTTGACCAGACCGTCCTCGAACATGGTGCGCATGCCCGCATCCCGGGCGGCCCGCTCCAGGGCGGCGGCATCGGCCCGTTTCAGGATCTGGTTGCGGATTGCGTCGTCCAGCGGCAGGTATTCCAGGACCGTTGTGCGGCCCTGATAGGGATTGATGGCCGGGTCGAGGTCCGCGCGCGGGCGCCGTAGTCGGATCGGGCCGTCTTTGGCATAGCGCCGCAGTTGGAAGGACTCGATCACGCCTTCCGGGGGACGGTAGGTCTCGCAGACGGCGGGATCGAGCCGACGCACCAGCCGCTGCGCCAGAATGCCGTGCACGGTGGAGGCCAGCAGATAGTCCTCCACGCCCATGTCCTGGAGACGCGTGACCGCGGCGGCGGCACTGTTGGTATGCAGGGTGGAGAGCACCAGGTGGCCGGTGAGGGCCGACTGGATGGCGATGCGGCAGGTCTCCAGATCGCGCATCTCGCCCACCATGATCACGTCCGGATCCTGGCGCACGATCGAGCGCAGGGCTTGTGCGAAGTCCAGGCCGATGCTGGGCTTGACCTGGATCTGGTTGATGCCCTCGAGTTGGTACTCGACCGGATCCTCGACGGTGATGATCTTGCGTTCCGGGCGGTTGAGCCGACTGAGCGCCGTGTACAGCGTGGTGGTCTTGCCGGAGCCGGTGGGTCCGGTGACCAGCACGATGCCGTTCGGGCGGTCCAGCGCGCGCAGGAAGCCATCGAGCGCCGGCGGCGCGAAGCCCAGCGCGTCGAAGTCGAAGCGGATGCTTTCGCGATCGAGCAGGCGCAGCACCACGGACTCGCCGAAGCTCGTCGGCATGCAGCTGACGCGCACGTCGAGGGCCCTGCCGGCGACGCGGACCATCAGACGCCCGTCCTGGGGCAGGCGCCGTTCGGCGATGTTCAAGCGCGCCAGAATCTTGATGCGCGAGATGACGGCGGCGGCAAGGCGCGCCGGCGGTGCTTCGACCGCCCGCAGTAAGCCGTCGATGCGGTAGCGTACCGCCAAGTGGTCCTCGAAGGGTTCAATGTGGATGTCCGAAGCGTGCAGCTCGACCGCGCGCTGTATCAGCAGGTTGACCAGACGGATGACCGGGGCCTCGGAAGCGAGGTCGCGCAGATGCTCGATGTCGCCGGCATCGCCGTCCTCGTTCTCGCGCCCCATCGTCTCGACGATGCTGCCGAGCGCACTGCGGCCGGTGCCATACCAGCGCTCCAGTAGGCTTTCGATCTCGGCGCCGAGTGCGAGAACGGGAATAACCGCGCGTTGTGTTGCGAGTGCGATTGCCTGCAATGGATAGGGGTCTGCAGGGTCGGCAGTCAGCACCTGAACTCGTGCCGGATCTGTGGCGATAAGGGCCACGCGATGCGACTTTTGAAAGCGTACGGACAGCAGATCGATGCCCTCAGGAGGTACCGGTGGCATCGACGACATATCGATCCGCGCCGCAGGGAGAACCTGCGCCCATGTCTCGAGTAGATCACGCTCTGCCAGCAATCCTAGTCGCACAAGTAAAGCAGACAACGTACCTTCGCCCGATTCGACGAGAAGGCGCTGCGCTCGAGCGGCATCGGCTTCCTTCAGACGGCCAGTGACGACAAGCTTCTCCATCACGGCAGCCTCTTGCCGGCGCGCGTCCTCAGTCGAGAGGGTGGCTGGCGTGTTCATGACGGCAGGAGCCATAGGGGATTCGAATTGAAGGATCGACATTGGTTTTGAGCAATGTCAACTTGCGTAACGAATCGGTGGATGCGGATCTCGGCGGTATGGGGGATGGCCATGGCTAACTTCTTGCTTGGTGAAGCCACCTATGTGCTGGTTCGGTGCTGAGTCGATCGAGAGGCTTCAAGGGATACGTTCAAATGGCCTGGGATCGTCAACCGTGGCATGCAGGTGACGGGCCTGACGCAAGATCGGTGACGAAGCGAGGAAAATCAGCGGGAACGCCCTTCAGCATCTCTACGCGGCCATCGGCGGCCTTGCTACAGTAAAGCAGCGTAGGTGTACCTACAGCACCCATGCGAGACATCAACGCGTCATTGGCCGCCAACGCTGCGACTGCCTTTGATGTTGGCTGATCGGTGATGGGGTAGCCGCCTTCTTCAAGCGCCACGTCAAAATCCATCTCGTCATGCGCAATAGCTTGCAGACGATTTGACGAGGAAAGTATCGACTCGGCACGTTGGGGACTATCCTGCTTGACGATTCCGACAAGCACGAAGCGAACGCGCAATCTGCCCGCTTGAACATCCGGCATGATCAATCGATACAACCGGTTGCAGAAGATGCAGTTAGGGTCGATAAAGAAGGTCAGGATGGGCCCGGACCCTGGTGTCACCGTGCTCATGGATGCGGTCTGGGCCGCGATGTGTAATGCATCAGCAGGATCGAGGCGCAAGCCTTGTGCCACTTCGGCTTGCTCGTTGAGATTTTGCCCTTTGGCATCCACGAGGTTGCCAATAAGCAAAGCCTTGGCGTTTGGCGTTGCCCAGATGATCGAATGCGTGGATTTTTTGGATTTCAGGGCGACGACGATGCCCTCCAGTCCGTCGGGCCCTTGAAAGACTGATATCGCACGAGCGCGGCCATGGCTCGCACCAAGCACCAACGCATTTGCACGCGACAGCGTGAGTAAAGGGCCAATGGAGGGATTGGTTTCGCGAGCAGAAGCGATGCCGAGCGTGAGATTGGCGAAGGCAAAAGCCAAAAGCGCTGAGAGCATCAGCAGGCTGCCACGCGACGAATCTTTCATAATGTCTCCATTCCATTTGCCGCCAATTTCCTGATGGCATTTGCATCACGGCCATTGACATTCGTGATGCCGCAAGGTGCAGGCGTTACCAACCTCAGCAGCTTGCGGGCGCCAGCACGCTCGGCGGGTTGTTGGCATGCTGACGCCCTCTTGCATCAAACGGGACCAGTCAATCCTTCATGTGGGCGCCCCGATGCACCGCTTCCGCCCTGACCGCGGCCGAGTACCTGACGCTGAGCAGCCAGCGGTTTGCTTGCTTCATCCAGACGTCGACGATAAACCGATCACGCGCGGCATGGCTGGATCCGGTGACCTCATGTTGATGAAAGCTCACGATGGCGACGTTGCCGTAATCGTGAACAGCCATGCCATCGATCGTGTTTTCCGTCGGGTGCTGCCGCAGCATCCAGTGCACCCACTGTGCGCGCGGAATGGGATTGCCAGGATCATTGGCAATGCGCACTTCAAAATTGGGTGCAAGCAAGGCTTCGCCTTGTTGGACTTGTCCTTGCTGAAATGCGCGCGATAGCGTCCCTTCGTGATGATAGAACTCCGCCATGGGCCGGGTCAGAAGCGCAACGCGACCAGGAGCCGGCGTCGGTGTGGGCGACGCGATCGCGAATCCAGAGAACAAAAAGCCCAGTAATAACACGATCGTGCGCGCATCAATCATCGAACGATGGATGCGGCTGTGTCCTCGATCACCGCCCACGCTGACGCAAGCAAAGGGAGTTGGGACGCTGATTCTCGGTTTCATGGATGGCCTCCAGGTCGTCAGATGATCAGGACATTCTGCTGCTTCGCCTCAGGATGGCGCCAAAACGACTCATTGGCGAATCGGCGGAAAAGATCCGGAGGCAGAATGGTCTTGCGCGGGGTCGACCCAACCTTGGCCCGAACATCATGCAGCCCGGGTGTGCCAGCGCGCTGGTCGAACGATGAGCCGTCATCGAACTCAATGCGTTCAAAGTCATGATCGAAATGCGGTTCGTCGATGAAATCGTATAAGGCGTGCAATGCCCGGGCTGGATCAGCGATCAGCGTTTCGTATTGCAGCAGCAACAAACATTGCGGATGCTCGCCAAAAAACGCCTCCTTGAGGGCTCGGTAGGCAAATCCGACCATGCCATCTTTGTCGGCGAGATGGTCGACGCGGGCGTAAATCGTGCCGCCCGCCTGATAGTTGAAGATCGAGGATGGTTGATACTTGTTGGTTCGGATCAGGCGTTCGATACTGTCGACGATCCACGGCACTTCGCGCACGCAGGCGATCACGCGCATGCCGGGGAACAATTCATGCAATGCCGCGACCTTGGTGCACCACAGGCGATGCGTATCAAAGACAACGGGCGCGTCAGTCTGCACCGCGTAGTAATTGTCGATCAAGCCCCGGAGAATGGAGCGCCGGTGGGCGTCGGAAATGAAAACCGAAAACTCGTTCTTGCCACTCATTTCGGTCTGCAACGCGTTGAACATTCCCGCCACCGGCCCTGACATTCCCGCATGGAATCGCGGGTTCTGACGAAGAATGGCCGATAGAAGTGTCGAGCCCGACCGCGGCAGTCCCGAGATGAAATGGAATTGGCGGCTCATCGGGTTGCTCTCCTGGCTCAGTCTACTGAGTCCCGGTGCGGGGGGAGTCCACGCGTGGCCATTGGCCAAGGCCGTGCAGCACCGGGTGAAGCGGATGCGAAACTGGCGCAGACCTATGGGGTTTGCGCTAGCGTAAGCATCGTACGGATCAACCGCCGTAACCGCCGTAACCGCCGTAACCGCCGTAACCGCCGTAACCGCCACCGCTGGGCGGAGGAGTGGTCGTCGCGCCGAGCGACAACGCGCAGTAGCCGCCGGCCGCATTCGCCCAGTTCTGCTGGATCAAATAGTCATGACCGCCGAGGTTCATGTTGGCAGTTGCACCATTGCTGGTGGTGTAGGTATTGCCGGCTGACGCACCAAAGTGCCAGGCACACTTATCCGCGTTCTCCATGCCCTGACTGTCATACCACGCATTGCCGTCCGGGTCGGTGGTCGCCTCCTCCAGTTCATGCGAGAAGATGCTGGCCATAGCGTCCGCGCCAGGATTCTGGTTGGGACTCGTACTCTGGTTCTGCTGCGGTTCGCAGGAGCTGGCGCACTGCGTGGCCGGGTCGCCGACGAAGGCGTATTTGATGTTGTTGCCGCCCACGGTCGTGTTGTTATGCCAGCCGCAATATTGTGAGCAAAAGCCGGATGTTTCATTGACGTCGGGGGACGTCATGACGAAATAGACGGCGTTCGGATCGTTCGGCAGCTTGCCCGAGGTGATGGCGTTGCTGACGATGCTGGCGACATTTGCGTCCGACAACTGCTTGCCGAATGAATAATTGTCAGTGGAGGAGCCGGAGTAAGTGATCGCGTTCTGGACCGGGTTGCCGCTACCGTCGGTGTACGACGTGTTGATGTTGAAGTAGGGCGAGCCGCCGAGGTTCTGGGCCAAGCTCGTCAGGATGGTTGGTGCACTATTGCCACTCCAGTTCCCGTACCAAATGAAGTAGACATCCTTGGTCCCCAGCATGACGGGACCGCCGTTGTAGTTGATGCCGTTGCCCGTCGGTACGGCTGCCGCGGTTGCGAGCGCGGATGCTGATTGTGAATGACGACAGGTTTGTACTCCCCAGCCCTTACCGCTGGGCACCCATTGAAGGCTCTCGCCCGGGTTGCACCGTGTGCTTGAACTGCCACCATGGGCTAGGGCGACGCTGCAGGTGCCCATGAGCGCGAGGCCAATGGCCAAGGCCAGAATCCGCTTCTGTTGAATCATGTAACCCCCGATCAAGTTAAAGAAGGATGAGGGGACATGCACGTCCGTGTTTGGGGTACAGCCATGGCTGTGAGCACAACGATGATAACAAGACCGCCCACAACCACATCCTGACTGTGCTTCTGCGACGGCCTGCCAATTCAGCAAACTCAACAGGCCGATCCAACACCTGAACGCGGACGGAATCCCCACGGCCGTTGTAACAGAATGTAACGTGTTGTGAGCGAATGTTGCTATTACGTAAAGATCGCGTGAAAAATGGCTCCGAATGGACTGATACTCGAAGTGAACACTTTGGCCCACTCGGATCGCGTGAGACCTCCTACTGACTCGACAATTTTGTAAGTTTTATGGTCATTCAGGTGTCACACAGCATCCGAGGACCAATTCCCCAACGGTTTCTAGGGATCCTCAGATAGCGCGTTGGAACCCTTCAGTTGCTGCAGGTCTTCCTCATATTCACGGGTGATTGCGCGTGCGCGCGCCTGATTCGGAATGACATGCGGGGTAATCAGCAAGATCAGTTCGGTGCGCGCATGGGTGTCGTTGGTGCTACCGAACAGTTTGCCAATGACCGGAATGTCGCTCAGCAGCGGCACCCCGTTGTCGGTTTGTGCCGTATTCTGCTGAATCAGCCCGCCAAGCAGCAGGGTTTCGCCATCGCGCAACGCCACCGAGGTGGTGAGCTGACGGTTCAAGATGGTGTAGTTGCCGACGGCGTCCTGGGTGCCTGGCTGGCTGACGATCTGGTCGAGATCCAGGTAGACGCGTCCGCCCGGATTCACGCGCGGGCGGACGTCCAGCATGATGCCCGTGTCGATGTACTGGACTTCGCCGACGCTCAACGCGCCGGATGTCGAGGTCGTGCCGGTCGTGGGCAGCAGCCCGCCGCTGATGTAGTTCTGGATCACCGGAATCTTGTCGCCCACGGTGATCGAGGCTTCGTGGTTGTTGAGGACGACCAGCGTGGGGGCGGAGAGCACTCGCGTATTGCCGTTCGATTCCAGTGCCTGGACGATGCCCTGAACGTTGTGGGATACGAAGGAGTAGTAAAGCGCGTCGCTGGCGGCGTTGTAGGCAGCTCCACCGAAGCCCAGCGCCGCCGAATGCTTGCGCCCCAGTTGCGAGGTGTTGGGCGGGGAGCCGGTCTGGGTGCCGATCAGCCCGCCAAGGTACCACTGGACGCCGTATTGGAGATTCCCAGTCAGTTCGACCTCCAGGATACGGGTCTGGATTTCCACTTCGAGAGGCGCAACATCGAGGCTCTGGATGGCCGGCAGGAGATCCTGCCACTGGCTTTCACTGCACCTCACGAGCAGCTGATTGCTGTCGCGGATCGCGGTAATGTGGATGCCGTTGGCTGTCGAGATCGATACCCGTGCCGGCGTCGAGAGCGGATTGAGGCCTTGGGCGCTATTCAGTCCGACGCCACTGCCGCCCACGTTTGGCCCCGTGCCGGTCGCGCCGTAGCTGGTGGAGGCGCCCATGGGGCTACCCAGTTGAACAGGCTGCAGTCCTGGCGCGACCCGGCCGGAGGGTGCCGATGTGCCGTTCGTGCTGCCGTAGAGTGAGCTGAGATCCTCGGCCAGCGAGGTCGCCTTGATGTTCTGCACCTGATACACATGCAGGGTGGCGCTGTTGGCGGCGCGATCCATGCGCTGGATCCAGCGGTGTATCTCGGTGAGATAGGCCGGCTGCGGTGTGATCACGACGATCGCGTTGGTGCGCTCGATCGGCAGGAAGTGCAGCATGCCCGCCATCGGCGTGTTGCTCTTGGTGCCAAAGGCCGACTGCAGTTCCGGGAGCAGGGTTTTGACCTGGGCATGACGCAGCGCGTAGACCCCGACCGACATGCCCTTGAACCAATCGACATCGAAGATGCGAATAGTGCGCGCGTAGTTGACCAATTCCTCTGGCGTGCCTTGCACGACCAGCAGGTTGTGCTGGGGGTCGACCAGCAGCACGGCATGGGGCCGCGCAAACGGG
>JAKAEJ010000005.1 GCA_021818335.1 Pseudomonadota bacterium
GAGGGGACGCGTCGCCCATTCCGCGCTCTGGTGCCGTGGCATGTTGCGCGCCTGGCTCGACGGCTCCATGCGCAGATCGCCGAGGTCAACGAACTCATCGAAAAAGTCGATGGAACGCTGCAGTTGACCGGGGACACCTGGCTGGCCCGCGTTCACGCTTCGGCGCGGGATGCACTCGGTGTCTCCGGAATGGCGGCGGCGCTGGAGCGCAAGCTCGCGCTGATGCGCGAGACCTACCGCGCCCTGTATGACGAGGCAACGAGTCTGCGTGCCACCGCCCTGGAGGTCACAATCGTCGCCTTGATCGCGCTGGAGATTGTCCTCGCGATCACCACGCGTCGATAGCGGACGGCGAGTGGGCGTTCACCCGACCTGCTGTCGGGCGGGATGGGCAGGGAGCAAGGTGCCAAATCGCCTACGCACCGCCCCTTCGATGCCGGCAGGATCGAGCCCCGCCTCCGCCAGCAGTTGCTCGCGGCTGGCGTGCTCCAGGAAACGATCGGGCAGCCCCAGCTGCAGCAAGGGAATCCCCAGTCCCTCGGCCATCAACCATTCGCCCACGCCGCTGCCGGCCCCGCCTGCCACGGCGTTGTCCTCGATGGAGACGAAGGCCGCATGGAACTGTGCCAACTCCGCGAGCAACGCGGTATCGAGGGGCTTGACGAAGCGCATGTCCACCAACGTGAAGTCCAGAAGTTCAGCCACCTTGGCCGCCGCCACCAGGGGCGCGCCGAATACCAGCAGCGCCACGGCCTGGCCCCGCCGACGCACAACTGCCTTGCCGATGTCCACGCCCGCGAGGTCGCTTCCCGCGGCGACACTCGTTCCCACGCCACGTGGGTACCGGACCAACGCAGGACCATCGTGGCGGAATCCGGTGGACAGCAGCAGCCGGCATTCGCGCTCGTCACTGGGCGCCATGATCATCATGTTGGGGATTGCGCGCGCGTAGCTGAGGTCGAAGCTCCCGGCGTGAGTTGGTCCATCGGGGCCGACGACACCCGCGCGGTCCACTGCAAACAGGACCGGCAGGTTCTGCAACGCCACGTCATGCACGAGCTGGTCATAGGCGCGCTGCAGGAACGTGGAGTAGATCGCGACAACTGGTTTGGTGCCCTCGCAGGCCATGCCCGCAGCCAGGGTCACGGCGTGTTGCTCGGCAATGCCGACATCGAAATAGCGCTGCGGGTATTCCCGCGAGAAGCGCACCAGACCCGATCCCTCGCGCATGGCTGGCGTGATGCCGACCAGTCGGTCGTCGGCCTTGGCCATGTCGCAGAGCCAGTCGCCAAATACGTCGGTGAAGGTCGCCTTGCCCGGGGGTTTGGCCTGAACCCCGCGCGCGGGATCGAAGGGTCCGACTGCGTGGTACTCGATCTGCGCCTTCTCGGCCGGCTCGTAGCCCTTCCCTTTGGTCGTGATGACATGCAGCAATTGCGGTCCAGGGAGTTCCCGGATGGTTCGCAGCGAATGCAGCAACTGGGGCAGATCATGCCCGTCGATGGGGCCGCTGTAGTGGAAGCCGAGCTCCTCGAACAAGGTGGAGGGCACGAACATGCCCTTCGCATGCTCCTCCCAGCGCTTGACGGCGCGACCGATCAGGCTGCGGCGCGGCATGGCGCGTTTGGCGCGCTCGCGCAGGGCATTCAGGCGGCGGCTGACAAGCAGGCGCGCGAGCATCTTGGTGAGGCCGCCGACGTTCTCGCTGATGGACATGCCGTTGTCGTTGAGCACGACAAGCAGGTCGGGCTCGACGTCGCCCCCGTGATTCAGCGCCTCGTAGGCCATGCCGGCCGTCATCGCGCCATCCCCGATGACGGCGACGACGCGCCTCGCTTCGCCCGCGCGCTGGGCGGCAAGCGCCATGCCCAGAGCCGCGGAAATCGAGGTCGATGAATGGCCGACGCCGAACGTGTCGTAGGCGCTCTCGTCACGCCGCGGGAACGGAGCGAGGCCGTCCTTCTGCTTGATGCTGGTGATGCGGTCGGCGCGTCCGGTCAGGATCTTGTGCGGGTAGCCCTGGTGGCCGACGTCCCAGACCAGCCGATCCCGGGGAGTGTCGAATAGGTAGTGCAGGGCAACCGTCAGTTCAACAACGCCGAGATTGGCGCCGAAATGGCCACCTGAAGTGGCCACGGACGCAATGAGGTAACGACGCAATTCCTCGGCAATAACCGGCAGGTCGGCCTCGGGGCAAAGGCGCAAATCCTCCGGCGTGCCAATCCGCGAGAGATGAGGGAAAAGGGTGGCGTCCATCAGGAGACCATTGTCGAACCCGGGCAAGCCCTCGGCAAGTAACCCGGCGCGAGGCGGGCCGATCCGACCGGCAACGGGCTTCGATTCCCATGCATCAACGCGGGTCGCCCTCTTCGCGCTGGTGCTCCCGCCATTGCCGCAGCGCGCCGCGCAGGACCAGGGTCTGCTTCTCGAAGCGATGGCAAGCGCGGCAGGTGAGGATGTGCACGCGCACGGCGAGGCGCTCGCCCAACGACAGCGAGCGGTCCTCGCGAGCCAGCAGCAGGCCACTGATGTCGCGGCAGCTGTTGGGGATTTTCATGATGTGTGATCTCCGAACCAGTTCTGTTGCAGGCACTCGCGCAAACGAAGCCGCGCACGGTGCAGCAGGATCCAGAGATTGGTCGAAGCGATGCCCAGTTCCTGACAGATCGTCGCGCTGTCGATTTCCAGCCATTCGCGCATCAGGAAGACGCGGCCCTGGCGGGCGGGTAGCTGCTCCATGCAGGCCTCCAGGACGGCAAAAAACTGCTCGCGCTGGAGCTCGCCGCAGGGATCGGTCCATGGCTCCGGCATCTCTTGGAAATGCCCGTCCCGCCGATAGAGGAGGGTCTCGAGTTCATCCGCGTCATCGTCGCCCGCATCCGCAAGGGTCGGTTCGCGTGTGTGGTGCCTGAGCTGATCCAGGACCTTGTGCTTGAGAATGCCGACCACCCATGTCTTCAGCTGGGCTGTCCCCCGGTACCGTTGCGCTCCCTGCAGTGCGGCGAGCAGAGTCTCGGAGACGGCGTCCTCCGCCCATGCTGCGTTGCGCAATTGCAGTTGGGCCAAGCGCAGCAGCGACGGGCGCAGGGCCTCTAGGTGGCGCGCGAGTGATGCGATATCCGGTGCGTTTTCACTCATGGCGAAGCTCCATGTGAGATGCGGTGCATCGGGTGGTGTAAGGATTTCCGGAGTTGGCCGACAGAAGGTCGCGCGGCATTGAACCACAGGCCCGCAACCGGCCGGTGAAATTCGCCACCGTAGGCCGGTCAACCTTTCAAACGACTTACGGAGATTATCGTCATGACCAAGCAGAACTTGTTGAGCATCGCTGCCGCTTCCTTGATTGCCGCCGGCGCGCTGGCCACTGCTCCCGCCGCGCAGGCGGGGACGATGGGCAAGTGCTTCGGTATCGCCACCGCGCATCACAACGACTGTGCGGGACTGTCCGGGATGCATTCCTGCAAGGGTCAGAGCCCCAACAACTACAATCCAGGCGACTTCCGCGTGGTGCCGACGGGGACCTGCGAGAAGCTGGGTGGCCTGGACATGGCCCAGGCACAGGCCCTGCTGAAGAGTCCGGCCAAAGTGAAGGCATTCGAGGCCAAGATGGCCGCCAAGGCCATCTCCAAGGCCTGATCGAGTCGCCTCCGCGCCGTGTGCTGCGTGCCGACGCGGCACGCGGTCGCGGCGCAGGGGGCTATACGCGCGCCGCGCGAAGCGGGCGCGCGCAACTGCAGGAATGGCGGGTTCATGAACATCCAGTCCACGGCACGCGCCGGCATCGGTCTGCGCCAGCCGCATTACCGGGCTTTTCGCGAAGGCTGGCCATCGGTCGGCTTCGTCGAGGTGCACTCGGAAAATTTCTTCAATCCCCACGACGCCGCTGCCCAGGTGCTGGCGGCGGTCCGAGCGGACTATGCCGTGAGCCTCCACGGCGTGGGACTGGCGCTGGGTTCCGCGTGCGGCCTGGATGAAGATCATCTGGAACACCTGGCCGCGCTCGTGGCGCGTTGCCAACCGGTGCGCGTGTCCGACCACGCCTGCTTCGCGCGCGCGCCCTTGGGGGATATCGGCATCGTGCATGCCAACGACCTGCTGCCCGTGGCGTTTACGCGGGGCGCCCTGGAGATTTTCGTCGCCAACGTCCAGCGCGTGCAGGATCGTCTGCAGCAGCCCATCCTGGTCGAAAATCTCAGCAGCTATCTGGATTTCAGCGAGCGCGACTTCAACGAGCCCGGGTTTTTCGCGGAACTGACGCGGCGCAGCGGTTGCGGCCTGCTGCTGGACATCAACAACCTCATGGTCAACGCGCTGAACGCCGGTACGGAGGATGCGCAGGTTACCGTATGTGCCTGGCTGGACGAGCTGGCGCACGGCATGCCGGCCGCCGCGATCGGCGAGATCCATCTGGCTGGGCATAGCCGCCAGCAGGGGCTGATCATCGATGATCATTCGTGCGTGGTGTCGGCGCCGGTCTGGCAGGCGTATGCGTATGCACTGAACTTGTTTGGGCCACTGCCGACGCTGATCGAATGGGATACCGAACTACCCGAACTGGAGATCCTGTTGGGTGAGGCTGCCAAGGCGCAGGACTTGCTCGACGCCGCAGAGGCCAGGCGCGACGTTGTCGCTCACGCCACCGAGGCCGTGCCATGAACCGCGGTGTGCCGACGACGCCCGACGTGCCGCCGGGTGCGCGCGCCAGCCAACGGGAAGCGATTCGCCAGAAGATCCTCCTGCAGGCACTGTTTGCGCCACTGCCCGACGCGGCGCCGCCGGCGGCACTGGGGGTCGTCCAGCGGGGCGCCCGCTGGACCGCGGGTCTGGCGGCATACCGCGCCAACGGGCTCGAGCATGCCCGCATCGCGCTGCATGCGCAGTTTCCGACGGTGCTTGCCATGTTGGGCGAGGAGGCATTCGACGCAGTGGCCGCGCGTTACTGGATGACACGACCGCCACGGGTGGGCGATCTGGCGCACGTCGGCACGGATTTTCCGCAATGTCTCGAAGCGCAGCCAGAGCTGGTCGCGTGGCCCTGGTTGGGCGACAGCGCGCGACTGGACCTGGCGCGCTGGCAGGTGCTTTTCGCCGCACCGGCGCAATTGGCGGCGGCAGACCTGCAGCGGCTGGCCACGATGGATCCCGCGCAGCTACGCGTGGTGCTTGCGGCGGGAAGCTGCCTGATCGACTCGCGCTGGCCCTTGCATCGGTTGTGGTGGCTGCATCAGACCCCGCAGCCCGATGCCGATGCGCTGCGCGCCGCGTTGTGCGGGCCGGGCGAGGCGGTGTGGGTATGGCGCGAAGGGATGCTGGCGGACTGCCGCGCGCTGCCCGCTGCCGAAGCTGAATGGCTGCGTGCGCTTGGCGCCGGCACGCTGGGCGACGCCTTGCAGGGCCTGGACGCGGCTTTCGATGTGACCGCGTGGCTGCAGCAGGCCGTCACGCACGGCTGGATCGATCACGTAGAGCCCTTGTCGGACGTCGCATGTGACGCCGATCCCACCACCTGACCGGAGTCTTGCCATGACCGCTTTGCCCGCAACACCCGCCGTGTCACGAATCCTCGACGCCAGTCGCCGTAGCTGGCGCTTGGTGGAGAGAGCACTCGAGTGGCTTCAGAACCCCACGCTGCTGGCTGCACGTGTTTATGTTGCCTACGTGTTCCTGGAATCAGGCCTGCAGAGTCTGCGCGACTGGTCGTCCACGCTTTGGCTGTATGCGAACTGCTTCCAGGTGCCCGTGCTGCCGCCGGTGGTAGCCGCCGTGGCAGGCACGGCCGGCGAGATCGTGCTGCCGCCGCTGCTTGCATTGGGCTTGTTCGGGCGCTTCGGTGCGCTGGGCCTTTTCGTGGTCAATGCGGTGGCACTGCTGTCCTATCTGCACACGCAGCAGGTTGCGTTGACCGCCATCGGCTCGCACCTCAACGTGGCTGTGATGTTTCACTTGATCTGGGGGCTGCTGGCACTGATCACGGCGCTGTGGGGGCCGGGTCGCTGGTCGCTGGACGCCTGGTGGTCCCGCCGGGGCCGTCGTGCTTTGTCCCCTGCCTGAGCGCGCTCGCCGCTTCCGGTCTGCGCCCAGGCCGGATGGGCTTCGCCTGCCCGGTTGGGCATGCCGCTGGCGGGTACTCGTGACGCTGCGCTGGACGCCGATCCCCGGGACCGGGGTCCGAGGCTGCGGCCGCGTGGCGATGGGCTAGAGAATCACTGCGGCCGACGGTGACGCGGCAGGTGGCCGACCAGAAACTCCATCTGGTCGGCCAGGATGTTGCGGTTGGACAGGATCAGGTGTTCCACCCAGCTCGGTCGGTAGGGGACGGCCAGCAGCGGCATATTCGCGAGCTGGGGCGTGCGATTGCCCTTGCGCAGGTTGCAGGCGGTGCAGGCGGTGACGACATTTTCCCACTCGTCCCGGCCTCCGCGAGAGGTCGGCACGACGTGATCCCGGGTCAGGTCGCCGCGCTGGCCTTGCTGTCCACAGTAAAGACAAACATGGCGATCACGGGCGAATAGCGCGGCGTTGGTGAGTGCCGGCGCCGGGTCGAGCGCGTGACTGCGGCAGTGGCCCGTGCTGGCCACGATCGGGTGGAGCTCGAGGACGCTCTGGCGGCCGCTGGCGCGATTCGTGCCGCCGCGTACGGTCAGGCAGGGCGTGCCGAGTGTCCAGGCAACTGCGTCTCGCACATAAAGGCAAACGGCGTCTTGCCAACTGATCCAGTCAAGAATGCGGCCACCCGCATCCAGCGCCAGGACGCGTGTGCCGGCGTGGGGTCCCCGAACCTCGGCCCGCAGGCCGATGACCTCGTGCATGCCTTCCTCCATCGGATGGCCGAAGTCGGCGCCGGCAAGCCCGTCGCCGTCGATTCGCAGCATAAGCGAAGCGTATGACAATCGGGTATAGGCCCATGCAGGCCGGCGGTTAGCCCGCGTTGCCTTGCAGGGCGACCCGGCGTTCGGCGCGCGCGGCGATCAGCAGCAGGAAGACCACCACGTAGATGCTGGCGGTGCCGAGGACGTCGCCCTTGTTGCCCGTGAATCCGGCACCGTACGGGCCGCCCATGCCCTCGGCGGTGCTCCAGAGGACCAGGCTGTAGAGCGCGCCCAGCGGCATGGCGAGATCGATCAGGACCCCTGTCAGCAACGCCAGCGCCAGCGCGCTCTCGGCGAGCGCGGCGAATATCGCGAATCGTTCCACGCCGACGCGTTCGATCACGTGCAGCACGAATTCGATGTACGCGGCGATCCAGTGCGGCTGTCCCGCGATCGAGCCCGCGAGATAGCTGCCGGCGCCGTGCAGGAATGCCGGCTGCCACTTCCAATAGGCGTCGAATGCCCAGAGCAGGCCGAACAGGACGCGGGCCAGGACGAATTTCCAGTGGGCGGGGGCCTCCAGCGGGCCGTGGCGGAACATGGCCACGGGTCGCCAGCCATGCGTCAGCAAGACCAGGGCGAAGGCCAGCGCGTAAACGATGGCGGTCCCCGGATCGGTCGCACCCGCGGTGAAGGGGCCACCGAGGCCCCCGACGGTGCTCCACAGCCAGAGGTTGTAGAGGACGCCGACCCAGGCCAGCCGGTGCAATTGCCAGCCGCTCAGGAGCGAAAACGCCAACAGGGCTTCCAGGGCGATCGTCGCGCCAACGAACGTGTGGACCCCAAAGGCGGCCACCAGGCTCGCCATGCCGTGCCCGTACGACGCCAGCCAGCTGGGTTGTCCCGGCGCCCAGTCGGCCGCGATCATGTGCAGGAACCCGGCCCCGTAGGCGGGATCCAGGTGCAGAAGCACATTCACGAGGGTGATTGCGCCCAGCAGGAGGCGCGCCAGCCCGAGCGCCCACTCGATGCGGGTACGGTTGTCCAGTCCCAGGGTCCACGCGGTGCCACTCATGGAGGCTTGGACCGCCCGTCCAGCCATGCGTTCGCTTACCGTTCGGTAAGCCGATCGTGGCACTCAGCGGAGCGATTGTACCAAGCGCAGGTAGTCGAGCTGGAACCCGGCGCGCTCGTAGAGCGCCCGGGCTCGCGCGTTTTCGGGGAAAACGTGCAGCGTGAGCCCCGCGGCGCCATGCTCTCGCGCCCACGCGGCGGCGTAATCGAGCAAGGCCCGACCGATGCCCTGGCCCTCGCGTTCGACGGGAATGGCGAGATCGGACACGTGCACGATCGGCTTGCCGCTCAACAGGTCGTTACCCTTCTGGAGATGCAGGAACGCCGCAGGCTCGCCCGCATCATCCTCGGCAATGAACATGTAGCTGCCTGGCGGTTCGTCGCGCAGGTGGCGTCGCAGGTCCGCGCGCAGGTTCGCCAAGGCTTCCTTGTGCCGACGCCAGGCGGGGAGCTCGAACGAAAGCAGGCGCTCGGCCAGCGCCAGGATGAAGCTTTCGTCACCAGCCTCGGCAAGCCGGAAATGCAGCTGTGGGACGTTGTCGCTCATGGACGTGCAGTCGTGCGGCGTCAGGTTGGGGCAAGGGGGTTTTTACCCGATTGCGTGGTTTCAGGAAAGCCCGGGCGCCGAAGCGCGCCCGGCCAGCCGGGTCAGCCAAGCAGCGCCTCGGGCATTTCCATCAGCGAGGCACTGCCCGAGCGCATGATGGCAGCGTGTGCCTCGGTGCGGGGCAGAATGCGCTGGTAGAAGAACCTTGCGGTGGCGCGTTTGGCCTGTTTGAACGCCTCGTCGCGGGCTCCCGCATCGGCGGCGGCAACGCTTCGGGCCCAGAAGTAGGCCAGGGTCACGTAGCCGCTATAGAAGAGATAGTCGACTGCGGCAGCGCCCAATTCGTCCGGGTTCCCGGCGGCGGCGACGCCGACCCTTTGCGTCAGCTCGCCCCATTGCTGTGCGAGGCGTCCCAGCGGTCCAATGAACTCGGCCAGCGCGGCATCGCCCGCGTGCTGCGCGCAGAACGCACCGATCCGCTCGAGGAAAAGCTTGAGGCCCGCGCCCTGGAGCTGGAACACCTTGCGCCCGAGCAGGTCCAGCGCCTGGATCTGGGTCGTGCCTTCGTAAATCGTCGTGATGCGGGCGTCGCGGGCGAACTGTTCGAGGCCCCATTCCGCGATGTACCCATGGCCGCCGAGGATCTGCATGGCATCGTAAGTGCACTCGTTCGCTAGTTCCGTGAGCAGGCCCTTGCAAATCGGGATCAGGAAGGACAGCTCCTGCTCGGCGCGTTCGCGGACGGCGGCATCCTCGCTGCGCAGCTGCGTGTCGCCCAGCAACGCGGCATGCAGGACCATGACCCGGCCGGCTTCGACGATTGATTTCTGGGTCAGGAGCATGCGGCGCACGTCGGGGTGCACGATTATCGGATCGGCCGGCTTTTCCGGGTACTTCGGTCCTGACAATGCCCGCATCTGCAGGCGTTCGCGTGCATAGGCGAGGCTGTTCTGATACGCGCGTTCGATAAGGCCGAGTCCCTGGATGCCTACCGCAAGGCGGGCCGCGTTCATCATGGTGAACATTGCCGCAAGCCCCTTGTTCGGCTGGCCGACGAGATAACCCTCCGCGCCGTCGAAGTTCATCACGCAGGTGGCCGAGGCCCGGATGCCCATCTTGTGCTCGATCGAGCCACAGACGACGCCGTTGCGGGCGCCCATGCGGCCATCGCGCGCGACCTTGAACTTGGGCACCACGAACATCGAGATGCCCCGCGTCCCGGCGGGTGCATCAGGAAGGCGCGCCAGCACCAGGTGCACGATGTTCTCGCTTAGGTCGTGCTCGCCACCGGTGATGAAGATCTTGGTGCCGCTGATGCGGTAGGTTCCGTCGGCTCCGGGCTCGGCGCGCGTCTTCAGCAAGCCGAGGTCGGTTCCGCAGTGAGGCTCCGTCAGGCACATGGTCCCGGTCCAGCGCCCGGCGACAATGGGCTTGAGGAAGACTTCGCGCTGCCATTCTTCGCCATGCTGGAGCAGCGCTTCGGTGGCACCGGCCGACAGGAGCGGGTAGTTCCCCCACGAAAGGTTTGCAGAGTCCAGCATTTCCTTGACGATCGCGCCGATGGTCTCGGGCAGGTCCTGGCCGCCGTAGCGTTCGGGCGCCGTCAACCCCGCCCAGCCGCCGGCCACGAACTGCGCATTGGCTTCCCTGAAGCCCGCGGGCGTGGTGACGCTGGCGGTCGCCTTGTCATAACGGCATCCCTCGGCGTCGCCGCTCTGGTTCAGCGGGGCCAGCACTTGTTCGCAGAGGCGCGCCGCCTCCTCGAGCACGGCATCAATCAGCTCGCGGCCCAGGCTTTCGCCGCGAGGGAGTGCGCGCAGCTGGTTGTCGCCGTCGAGAACGTCGTAGAGCGCGAAGCGCATGTCGTCGAGGGGGGCCGCATATCGGGTCATGGGCAAATCTCTTGGGGTTGGGAAGAATCATCGCCACGCATCAGGCAGGCCGGGCACCGGCGAGAGGTAACCCTGGTGGCTCACCTTGAAGATCCGCAGGGCATCCGGGGTCGGGCCGGCCTGGACGCCGCCGGCGATCGCGTAGGCGACGTTGCCGACGCGGTCCGCAAGCAGTGCGGTGCGCGCTGCGGCGGTCGGGGTGATCACCAGGTCCAGCGTATCCGAGCTGGTTTCGGCGATGTCGAGGTGGGCATCGCCCTGCAGTTGCCCGGCAGGCCGGCCGGCAATGTCCAGTGCTAGGCTGACATGCGCGAAGTGCATGCTGCGCAGGGCATAGTTCTGCAGGCGCACCGTGACCCGCCACCGACCGTCCGGCAGGGCGCGCACCTCCTGGACCGCGGCGGTCGGAGGGAAAATGGGTCGCGTGGGCGTGCACGCGGCGAGCAGGGCCAGGGCGACGACTAGGCCAAACGGCCGCAACAGGGCGATTCGGTTCATGGTCCACCTCGAACGATCGTTTGAATCATACTCTTGAGTATGGTGGTGGCAAACCCGTCGGGCATGGCGGGTGTCCGGACTCGCCCCGGCCGGACCCCGGGCCTTTCATTCGCGACCAAACCCGCTACAATGACCGGCTTTTCCACGCCGCCGCGGGCCCGCCAGGGAGCCGGCGAATCGCTGTCCGGGAGTCTCGCAACATGGTCAAAATTCGTCTGACACGGGGCGGCGCCAAGGGCCGTCCGTTCTATCACGTGGTGGTTACGGACCAGCGCAACAAGCGCGACGGCCGCAGCATCGAGCGCGTCGGGTTCTTCAACCCCATGGCGACGGGCGGCGAGCAACGCCTGCAGCTGGACGTCGCGAAGGTGCAGGGGTGGGTGGCCAAGGGCGCGCAACTGTCGGACAAGGTGCGCGTTCTGGTCAAGGAAGCCTCGCGCAGCGCCGCCTGAGGCGCATCGGTTGAACGACGCGCGCCGCATCGTCGTGGGACGCGTCGTGGGGCTGCATGGTGTGCTGGGCGCCCTCCGGCTGCACACCTACACGGAGCCGGCTGAGCGAATCTTCGAGTACCGCCGCTGGCAACTGCGCGCAGCGGACGGCCGCACGCTGGACCTGCCGGTCGTGTGCGGCAAGCGCCATGGCAAGTCGCTGGTTTTCCGGATTCCCGGAGTGGACGATCGCGACGCCGCCTCCCCCTGGGTCGACGCGGACATCAGCGTGCCGCGCGACAGCCTGCCGGCCCTGCCTGAGGGCGAGTGGTACTGGACCGACCTGGAAGGCCTGGAGGTCGTGAATCTCGCGGGCGTGGTGCTGGGCCGCGTGAACCACCTCATTGCCACGGGGGCCAACGACGTCCTCGTCGTGCGCGACGCGCAGCGCGAGCGACTCGTTCCCTTCGTCCCGGGCCAGTGGGTTCACTCTGTCGACCTGGCCGCGGGGCGCATCACCGTGGACTGGGACGAGGCGTTCTAGGGCGTTGGAGGGGGCATGCGCATCGATGTCGTGACGCTGTTTCCCGAATTCATGCAGCAGAGCGCCGCGCTGGGCGTGGTGGGCCGCGCGCAGGCGAGGGGCCTTGTCGAGCTGGCCACCTGGAATCCCCGCGACTTCACCCATGACCCCTATCGGCGGGTGGACGAGCGCCCCTATGGCGGGGGTCCGGGCATGGTGATGATGATTGATCCATTGCTGGACGCCATTGAGGCTGCCCAGCGTGCGGCGCCGCAGCGCGGCCATCTCGTCTATCTCAGCCCGCAGGGCGCGAGGCTGACCCAACCGCACGTCGAGCGGTTCGCGGCAATGCCGCGCCTTGTGCTCTTGTGCGGTCGCTACGAGGGGGTGGACGAGCGCTTGATCCAACATTGCGTCGATGAAGAGATCTCGTTGGGCGATTTCGTGCTCGCGGGCGGCGAGCTGGCGGCGGCGGTGCTGATTGACGCCGTCGGCCGCCTCCAGCCGGGGGCCCTGAACAGTAGCGAATCCGCGGCCCAGGATTCCTTCGCCGACGGGTTGCTGGACTGTCCCCATTACACGCGCCCGGAGGTGCACCTGGCCGGGACGGTGCCGGCGGTACTGCTCTCAGGCGACCACGCGGCCATCCGCCGGTGGCGGCTCAAGGAGGCTCTAGGACGGACATGGCTGCGGCGACCGGACCTGATCGCGGTGCGAGCGCTCAGCGCGGAGGAGCGGTCATTGCTCGAGGAATTTGGCCGCGAGCACGGATTCGAGTTATCATAATTGGCTACGCTCAGGCCGGCTGCGGCCTGCACTCCGGGATCACGCCATGAACAAGATCGTCCAGCAATTCGAAGCCAGCCAGATGACACGCACGCTGCCGGCGTTTTCGCCCGGTGACACCGTGGTGGTGAATGTCAAGGTCAAGGAAGGCAACCGCGAGCGCGTGCAGGCGTTCGAAGGCGTGGTCATCGCCAAGCGCAGCCGGGGCCTCCATTCCGCCTTCACCGTGCGGAAGATTTCGCACGGGACCGGCGTCGAGCGCGTATTCCAGACGCACAGCCCAGCGATCGATTCGGTGCAGGTGAAGCGCCGCGGCAAGGTGCGTGGCGCGAAGCTGTACTTCCTGCGCGAGCTGGAAGGCAAGGCTGCGCGCATCAAGGAAGACGTCGCCGCCCGAAGCTGAGCCGTCGTCCGACCGTCGAGGCGTCGGCGGCCCGGTTGCCTTCGCCTCAGGTTCCCAGCCGTTCGGGCTCGTGCTGGAAATTCCCCTGCACGTAGCTGATTCCGGCGCTGAAGAGCAGCGATACGCTGTTCACATCCTCGACCCACTCGGCCACGGTCTGCTTGCCATGGGCCTGCGCTTGCTGGGCGATTTCGCGCACTCGCCGCTGGTTGTCCGCGTTGCGCGCCAGGTCGTTGACGAAGCTGCGGTCGATCTTGAGGAAATCGGCGTCGACGTGGTCGAGCAACTGGAATGCATTGAGCCCGACGCCAAAGCGTTCCAGGGCCATTCGGCAGTCCAGGGCCCGCATCTGCTGGCTGAATCGCTGCGCCGGCTTCAGGTTGGTGATGACCTCGTTTTCCTGGAGTTCGATGATCAGGCGCTGACCGGGCACACCCGATTCACGCAGCTTTTCACCGATCCAGTCAGCCAGCTTCTCGTCGAGGATGCTCGGCGTCGAGACCTTGACGAAAAAGCACTGTTGCGAGAAGCCCGGCGACCCCAGCAGGCGGATCGCCTCGCGCAGGACCCACCGATCGATGGCCGGCAGCAGGCCGTGGCGGGCCGCCACCGGCATGAAAATGCCTGGCAAAACCAGACCCTGGGCGCCGTCCAGGCGCAACAGCAACTCGCTCAGGCTTCCCTCGCTGCCATTGAGCGCAATGATCTGCTGGTGGAACAGGACGAAGCGCCCGTGCGCAAGCGCGTCCCGCAGCAGGTTGTGCCAGCGACGGTCCTTTTCCGCGTTGGCTCGTTCTTGCGCCGCCGGATCGTAGAGCGCGAACCGGTTGCCGCCCTCACCTTGGGCGTTGCGAAGCATGTTGCCCGCCTGGTCGAGGACTGCGGCGGTGTTGGCGTTCTTCTCGCCCATCAGGCTGCCGCCGATGGAAATCGTCACGGCGAGCGAGTGGTTGCCCAGATCGATGATGCCCCCGCCGACGGCCTGGACGAGCGCCGTGCAAAGGACCTGCACCGACTCGTGCGGACGGCCGCGCAGCAGCAGTGCGAAGCCATGGTCCGAGAAGCGTGCGGCGACATCGTTCGGGCCAAGCACGCCTTGGATTCGCTCCACCATGCCACGCAATAGCGCATCGACGTTGCTGATGCCGATTCGCTCGACGATGTTCGCGAAGTGATCTGGTTCCAGAAGCAATACAGCCTGGTCGTTGCGGCTGTTGCCGGCTTCCGTGACCGCTGCACCCAGCAGGTCGATGAAGTGACTGCGGTTGTACAACTGGGTGACAGGGTCGCGGTGCAGCTGTTCCAGAAGCGTCTCGTCGACGACCTGGCGCCGGGCAATGATCTGCAGGCAGGGCTCCCCCTCGAACGTGGCCTGGGAAAACTCGAGCAACGCGTCGAACACGCTGCCATCGGCGCGCTTCAGTCGAAGGTCCAGGCGCGCCGGTGGCGGTTCGCCGCGCGCCAGGCGCTTGAGGAGGCCGCGGAAGTCATCGGCGTCGTCGGCGACGAGGTCGAGCAGGGTCTGGCCCTCGATCTCGTCGAACGACTCGAAGCCCAGCATGTCGAGGTAGGCCTGGTTGGCGCGTACGTGCATGCCCTCGTGGACGTAGGCAATCGGATCGCGCGAGGAGTCCAGCAGTGCATCGCATCGGCGGTTCGACTCGCGCAGCGCGGCTTCGAGTCGGCGCACGGAACGGCGCATCCCCAATGATTCGTATTCCTGGAGGACGGTGGCACGCATCTGGTCGCCGGCGCTCGCTAGCGCAACGGCCCGCGCGCCAGCGCGGAACGCCTGGGCAAGGGCATCGGCGTCCAGGTTCTGGAGCAGGGCGAGGAGCGCGATGTCGCGGGCGCTCGCCCCGATCAGCCGCGTGACTTCGACGAGCGGGAGATCCCGCGCGGACGGCTCGGCCAGGACCAGGTCCGGGCCGAGGCTATCCAGCGCCGCGACGAACTCAGCCTCGTTGGCGGCACGCGCCGGACGCACGGCAATGCCGCTGTTCCGCAACTGGCTGATGATCTGCTCGGCATTCTCCAGGGCATCGGTGACGAACAGAATCTTGATGACGGTGTCCTGCTTCATGCATCCATCTTCATAACGGCGCCCGCAGGATCGCGGGTCACACAGGTGGAATGGCTTTTACCGTAAGCATGCACCCATTGCCATGCCCGGCGCGTACCCGTGACCCATCTTGGCAAACGCATCACGACGCACCCAGGGCCGTCTTGGACGGGGCGCCGGGCTCTTCGCGCACCAGGCGCGGCACCAGATAGCCCGGCAGGATTTGCCGCAGGGCCTCGAGCAGCGACAACGCGTGGGCATCGTCCACGGCAAAATGCATCGCGCCCTGCACGGGATCAAGCTGGTGGAGGTAATACGGCAGGACCCCGACGCTGAACAGGCGAGTGGAAAGAGCCGCCAGGGCCTCGGTGGTGGCGTTCACGCCCCGAAGCAGGACCGTCTGGTTGAGGAGGTTCGCGTTGGCGGCCCTGAGCCGCGCGCAGGCACCGCCTACCGTGTCGTCGAGCTCGTTGGCATGGTTGGCGTGGAGTACCAGCGCCACCGGCCAGGGCAGGTCGGCCAGCCAGCGGCACAGCGATTCATCGACGCGTTCGGGCAGCACCACGGGCAGCCGGCTATGGATGCGCAGCCTGCGGAGTTGCGGCATCCCCCGCAGGGCATCGGTGAGTTCGGCGAGCCGGCCCGTTGAAAGCGACAGCGGGTCGCCTCCGGATAGGATGACCTCGTCGATGTCCGGGTGCGCGCGCAGCCAATCCAAGGCGGTCTGCCACCGGCCAGCGGCAGCGGTCTCGCGTTCGTAGGGGAAGTGCCGCCTGAAGCAGTACCGGCAATGGATTGCACAGGCGCCGCTCGCAATCAGGAGGGCCCGGCCGTGGTACTTCTGGATGACACCGGGCGCGGCCTTGGCCGCCGCGTCGCCGACGGGGTCAAGCAGCGCGCCGGGCGGAGCGTTGCGCTCCACCAGCTGTGGCAGGACCTGCAGCAGCAACGGATCCTGAGGGTCGCCGTGGCGCATGCGTGCGACGAAGCCCGGCGGCGCACGCAACGGGAAACCGGCGTCCCGCTCCGGCAACGACGCGGCCAGGTGCGCCAAGCCGAGCTCGCGCAGCAATGCGCCTGCATCCGTGACTGCCGTGCGCCACAGCGCCTGCCAGCGCGGCTGCGGCCCGGCGGCGCTTGCCGCTATCATTGTCGGTTCCGGTCACCGGGCGGTCCCGGTGTTCTGGACCATTCTACCTTGGCCGCCAGCGGCGGCCCCATGCTCCGGAGCATCCATGGCGACCTATGGCCTCAACGACGTCAAGAACGGCCTGAAGATCATTCTCGACGGCGAGCCCTATTCCATTGTCGAAGCCGAGTTCATCAAGCCCGGCAAGGGACAGGCGTTCACCCGCATCCGTATCCGCAACCTGCGAACTGGCCGCGTCACGGAAAAGACCCTCAAGGCGAACGAAACCGTCGAAGGCGCGGACGTCGTCGATACCGACATGCAGTACCTGTACAACGATGGGGAGTTCTGGCACTTCATGCAGCCGGACACCTTCGAGCAGCACACCGCGGACAAGGCCCAGGTGGGTGATTCCGCCCAGTGGCTGAAGGGCGAGGAAACCTGCATCGTCACGTTGTGGAACGGGACGCCGCTCGTGGTCACGCCGCCCAATTTCGTCGAACTCAAGGTCGTTGAAACCGATCCCGGCCTGCGCGGGGATACCTCCGGTGGTGGCGGCAAGCCAGCCAAGCTCGAGACGGGCGCCGTGGTTCGCGTGCCCTTGTTCGTGAACCAGGACGAGATCATCAGGGTCGATACGCGCTCCGGCGAATACGTGGGTCGCGTGAAGTGAACCGACGGCGCGCCGCCACCGTGGCCGGCGGGCCCGGCGGTCAAGGGGGGCTGGCGTGAGCGGCCAACCCCTGCCGGTTGACCTGCTTTTGCAGGCCCGATGGGTCGTGCCCGTGCAGCCGCAGGGCCAGGTCCTTGAGGACCACGCCGTGGTGGTCCATGAAGGGGCGGTGGTCGCATTGCTGCCACAGATCGAGGCGACGGCGCGCTTTGTGCCAGCCGAGCAGGTGGATCTGGGCGCGCATGTCCTGCTCCCGGGACTGGTCAACGCGCACACGCACAACCCCATGACCCTGTTGCGGGGCATGGCCGACGACATGCCGCTGATGACGTGGCTGCGTGAGCACATCTGGCCGGTGGAAGCGAAGGTTCTGGGCCCGGAGTTCGTGCGCGACGGCGTCGAATTGGCCATCGCCGAAATGCTGCGTGGCGGCACGACCTGCGCGAATGAAAACTACTTTTTCCCGGACGTGGCGGCCGCAACCTACCGCGCCCATGGATTCCGCGCCGTTGTCGGCTTGCCGATCATCGAGTTTCCCAGCGCCTGGGCCCGGGATACGGATGAGTACTTCGCGCGGGCGTGCGAACTCGCCGACGCCCTGCGTGGTGATGCGCTGATTGGCGCGGCGTTTGCACCCCACGCGCCCTACACGGTCGGGGATGCCAGCTTTGCCCGGGTCCGCCTCCTGGCCGACCAGCTCGACCTGCCGGTGCACCTCCACCTCCATGAGACCGAGCAGGAGATCCGCGATTCGGTTCGCGAGCATGGCGTACGGCCATTGGCGCGGCTGGCAGGGATGGGCCTGCTCAACGACCGCTTGATCGCCGTCCACATGACGCAGTTGACCGGATCCGAGATCGCCCAGTGCGCGCAGGCAGGCGTTTCGGTGGTGCATTGCCCGGAGTCCAACCTCAAGCTGGCCTCGGGTTTCTGTCCGGCCGACGCGCTGCACCGGGCTGGCGTCAATCTTGCGATCGGCACGGATGGTTGCGCCAGCAACAACGATCTGGACATGTTCGGTGAGATGCGGACGGCGGCGTTGCTGGCCAAGGCGGTCGCGCAGGATGCAAGCGCGATGGACGCCGCCAGCGCGCTGCATGCAGCAACCCTGGGCGGAGCGCGCGCGCTGGGCCTCGAATCGCGGATCGGCTCGATCGAGCCGGGCAAGCGAGCCGACCTGGTCGCGGTGCGGATGGATGAACTGGAAACGCAGCCGCTCTATCACGTGGTTTCGCAACTGGTGTACGCGACGCCGCGCGCCCAGGTCAGTGACGTCTGGATCGAGGGCCGCCGGCTGCTGCAGGATCGGCATCTGACCACCATCGATCGCGCAGCCGTCGCGCAGCGCGCCCGGCAGTGGCGTCAGCGCATCGCGACCATCTGAGGCCAAGCCATGAGCGAAGTGCAGGGCAACGTCGATCCCGCGGAGCTGCGCCGGTTTGCGGCCCATGCCTCGCGGTGGTGGGATGCCGACGGGGAAGCGCGGACGTTGCATGACTTGAATCCCGTGCGCGTTCGATGGATTGCGGATCATGTATCCCTCCAGGGTGCGCGGTTGCTCGACGCCGGCTGCGGCGGCGGGCTCCTGTCGGAGGCCCTCGCGCATCGCGGCGCGCACGTGACCGGCATCGACCTGACGCCCGAGCTCATCGAGGTCGCCAGGCTCCACCTGCATGAATCCGGGGTGCGGGTCGATTACCGGCTGCAGTCGGCCGAGGACCTCGCGCGGGCCGAGCCCGGTGCGTTCGATGCCGTCTGCTGCATGGAGCTCCTGGAGCACGTGCCGGACCCCGCGGCACTCGTGCAGGCGCTGGCGACGGCGCTCAAACCGGGTGGCACGCTGATTCTTTCCACCCTCAATCGGACGCCCTGGGCATTCGCCGGCGCCATCCTCGGCGCCGAATACGTGTTTCGCCTGCTGCCGCGCGGGACCCATCACTATGCGGGCTTCGTGCGTCCGAGCGAACTCGCGGCCATGCTCCGCGCGGCGGGGCTCGACCTGGTCGAGCTGGCGGGCCTGGCCTACGAGCCGCTGACGCGCCGCGCCTGGATCGTCGACCGCGTGGACGTCAACTACCTTGCCCTCGCGCGGAAGCCGGGGTGACCGTCAGGCTGGAGCGCCCGGACGGGGTGCTGTTCGACCTCGATGGCACGCTGCTGGACAGCGCGCCGGATCTCATCGCCGCGCTGGAGCGGTTCACGCACGGGCTCGGCGTGGCGATGCCCGATCCGGGGCGCGTGCGCGCCGTTGTCAGCGCCGGTGGCAGCGCCATCCTTAGTACGGCCTGGCCCGATGCGTCGCCCGAGCGCATTGCGGCGTTGTTGCCTGATTACCTCGCGATCTACGCCGGCATGCTGGCGAAGCAGTCCACGCTCTTCCCCGGCATGGGCCCATTACTGGACGCGCTCGAAGGCGCCGGCCTGCGCTGGGGCATCGTGACCAACAAGATCGAGGCGCTCACGAAGCCGTTGTTGCAGCAGCTTGGCCTGGCCCGGCGCGCCGGCACCGTGGTTTGCGGCGATACCCTGGATCGCAAGAAACCGGACCCGGCCCCCTTGCTGCACGCGTGTGCGCGCCTGGCCGTGCCGGCGGCGCGCTGCGTCTACGTTGGCGACGACCGCCGGGACGTCGAGGCCGCGCGCGCGGCCGGCATGCGCAGCATCGTGGTCGGGTGGGGCTACGGCGTGGGCGAAGGGCCGGAAAACTGGCGTCCGGACCTGCTGCTGCAGACGCCCGATGAACTTTTGGTGGCTCTGGGGCTGCCGCGGTGAAGGATACTGCCGACAATTACATCGACGAGTGGCGTGCGGCGCGACCACTGCGTGACCTACTCCTCCGCTTCATGCCAGTGGGCGAACGTGGGTTGCCGTTGCTCCTGTGCCTGCAATCCGAGCTGCTGGGTTCCATCTACGCCGTCGATCCCGTCCCAGCTGCCGCCCGCCTCGATTGGTGGGCGCAGGAACTCGCAGGCTTTGGTTCGCCGGGTGCCGAACATCCGCTCAGTCGGGCATTGGCTGCCGATGCCCGCGCAGCGCGAGTGCCGGGGAGCTGGTGGCCAAAGGTGGCCGAGGACGCCCGTGTTGCCCTGGTGGCGCCTGCATACGCCAGCTTTGCCGACCAGTTGGCCGCGGCGGAGGCTGGCAGCGAGACCCTGGCGCGGATTGAGTCCACGTTTCTTTACGGACCCGGAGCCGATCCTGCCCGTACCCGTCGCCTGCAGGCCGTGCAGCAGCTGATGATGGCCTTGCTTCATGCACCGCGCCGCGCGGGCAGCGGCGCCCTGCCGCTGCCACTTTCGGCATTGGCGCGCCATGCATTGGATCGCACCGCGCTGGCGCAGCCCAGCCCGGCGCGGCGGGCAGCAATCGCCGAGCAGTGTGTCCTGCTGGCCGACGCGCTGGACGGGAAGCCCACGCCGCCGGGTCCCGTTGCCGGGTTTCGCTTGGCCGAAGCCGTGCATGACGCGCGCGCCTTGCGACGGGCAGCAGGCGCCAGTGAGCCCCTTTTGGAATTGCAATCCCGGCGTCGAGGTCTGACGCCGGGCGATGCATGGCGAAGCTGGAAGTCCATGCGGGCCGGCACCGCAACGACCCCTTGACGCGGCGGCAACCCGGCCCAAGGTAAGCTGTTTACGCTATTCCCTTCACGCGAGGCAGCCGTCATGGCCTTCGATCCTCCCGCTCCGCGCATCATGCCGGATGTCGCCTGCGGACCCACACCGGCCGTCAGCGGGCGTCTTTCGCGCGTTGGCATGCAACGTATCGAGGCAATGTTGCGCCTGCCGTTGGTCGCTGGCGGCCCCAGCGAATTGCCCGCACGCGTCGATGCTTTCGTGGACCTCGATGCGGCGGGCGCCCGCGGCATCCATATGTCGCGGCTTTACCGGCAACTCGACGCGGCCCTGGCCGCAGAGGCGTTCACACCGAGCCTGATGGTCGAGCTGCTTGAGGGTTTCCTGCGCTCGCATGAAGGGTTGTCGACGCGGGCCATGCTGCAAGTCAACTTGGAACTCCCATTGCGGCGCCCGGCTCTGGTCAGCGGGCACAGCGGCGTACGCCATTACCCATTGGCCATGGCCGGCACCACAGATCGCAACGGCGCCATCCGACTCGAAATGGGCCTCGGCGTGACTTACTCATCCACTTGCCCTTGTTCCGCGGCTTTGTCACGGCAATTGATCCAGGAGCGCTTCGGGCGTGACTTTCCCGCGGACGTGCCGATTGATCACGCGTCGCTGCGTGCCTGGCTGGGCAGCGAGCAGGGCATCATGGCGACGCCGCATAGCCAGCGGAGCCGGGCTGATCTCCGCGTGCGCTTGGATCCGGCCACGCCGACCTGGCCCATCGAGAGCCTCATCGATCACGCCGAGGCCGTCTTAGGCACGCCCGTGCAGACGGCAGTCAAGCGCGAGGATGAGCAGGCTTTCGCCCGCCTCAATGCGGCCAACCTGATGTTCTGCGAGGACGCCGCGCGCCGGTTGCAGGGGATGCTTCTGGCGGAGGAGGCGGTGCAGGACTTCTGGCTGCGCGTGGCCCACTTTGAGAGCCTCCATCCGCACGATGCCGTGGCGGTTGCCTGCAAGGGCATCGCGGGCGGCTATGACGCGGACGACCACGCACTGACCTGAGGGTCACCTGTGCGATCCGAGCGGCCGCTCGGCGCGAAAGGCGGGGAACCAAGGTGGTCGCGGAAACCGTGGCCACTGCTTCGGCGGTGTGCGTGCGCTGGACCGGATCAGCGCGGGTGTTCAGGCCCCCAATTGCCCGCCACCGACGTCAGGGGACTGCGATTGCAGTCGTGCGTCATTCTTGCCAGTCGTCGGCGACTGGCCCGCCGCTCGACGACCCTGGAAGGGCAGTAGGCAAGACCGCGATCGCAGCGTCGCCGGCCATCGGAACGCGTGGCGTTCCGATTACTCCTGTGTGCGACGCTGTCCATGGCCGCGGCTGGACCTGGGATTGCCGCAGGGGCACGCCTTCACGAGGGCTATCGAAACGGACCGTCCTCAACCAGGCAATGCGATCCGCACCCGCACCACGCCAGGGTCGCCGTCCACGGGCTGCTGCTCACCGCCCATGCTGCGCGCGAGCCGCAGCATGGGAATATTGTCGTGCGCGACGTGACTCCATAACTCGCGCATCCCACGGGTGCGGGCGGTGGCCATCAATGCGAGCAGCAGGTGGCGACCCAGGCCGAGCCCGGTATGGTTGCGTTCCACCAGCAGCGCAAACTCGGCACTCAGCGTGTGCTCGTCCATGTACATGCGACCCACTCCGTGCAACTCGCGCTGACCGGGCAGCGCGCTGTCGGCGATGACCAACGCCTGCTCGACCTGGCCATCGGGCGCGCAGAGGCGCCGCGCCATTTCCGTTGGCAGGGAACCGAGACTGTAGAGAAAGCGGCGCCGGATTTCAGTGGGGGTCAGGCGCGAGAACATTCGCTGCAGCGCAGGTTCGTCGGCCGGCACGATGCTGCGCAGCCACAACGGGGGCTCGTGGACGATCCCCGCGATGCGACGCGCATCGCCAACGGCCGGGCTGGACTGATCGGCGATGCCGTAGCGCAGCGCCGCTGGCGGAGGCGGGCGTGGCGAGCGGGCGTGAGAGGAGGCGACAGGAGCCATGACACATATTGTGCGACGCACAATGGCGAATGTATACGGTCGCGTATGGCGCGTTGCCGCCGGTTCAGGGCCCAGCCCCGCCAAGCCTTGTCGCGCGACCGCGGCGAGGCACCTCGGGGTCCCCGTGCGATCATGCCGGCATGGCGACTCCACGACTCTATCTGGCCTCGCGATCGCCCCGTCGGCGCGCATTGCTGGCGCGTCTGGGCTGCGCCTTCGACGTGCTGGATGTCGATGTGCCGGAACAACGCGCGGCCCTTGAATCCCCCGCGCACTACGTCGAGCGCGTGGCGGCGGCGAAGGCCGAAGCCGGATGGCGGGAACTCGGCCAAGGCGCGGGTGACTGGGTGATCGGCGCGGATACCGAAGTCGTGCTGGAAGACCGTGTCTACGGCAAGCCGGCGGATGCGGCGGACGCCACAGCCATGCTGTGCAGCTTGGCGGGACGCGACCACCGCGTGCTTTCGGCCGTCGAACTGCGTGGACCGGAGCGGAGTTACCGGGCGCAATCGATCTCGACCGTCCGCTTCGCCGAGCTGGATGAGGCGACCATCGCCCGCTACGTCGCCAGCGGCGAGCCGTTCGGGAAGGCCGGTGCCTACGCGATCCAGGGTTACGCCGAATGCTTCGTCGTCCGGCTATGCGGCAGCTATTCCGGGGTGATGGGGCTTCCCCTCCATGAAACGTACCAGCTGCTGCGGCAGGCGGGGTTGTCACCCACGCCGTACCCATCGGCCGAAGTTGACGATGCGTAATCTGCTGCGCTGCGCATGACAGCCAGCGCGGCCGCCGGCTATAAAGCGGCAGGCATCTGCGTCGTGCAGCGTCCGAATCGGATGAGGTTGGGGTGAGCGAGGAAATCCTGGTCAACGTAACCCCGCGCGAGACGCGCGTGGCCGTGGTCGAGAACGGCATGCTGCAGGAAGTGCATTTGGAGCGCGCTTCCCGCCGGGGCAATGTCGGCCACATCTACAAGGGCCGTGTGTCGAGGGTGATGCCGGGCATGCAGGCGGCATTCGTTGAAATCGGACTGGAGCGAACGGCTTTCCTGCATGCGTCGGATATCGTGCGCGCGCCATGGGCCGAAGGTGCCGAACCGCCGCAGGGCAACGGGCATGGCAACGGGCACGCGACGCCCGCCATTGGCGAATTGCTGCGCGAGGGGCAGGAGATCGTGGTCCAGGTGGTCAAGGACGCCATCGGAACCAAGGGTGCGCGGGTTTCGGCGCATCTTTCCATTCCCTCCCGCTATCTGGTGCTGTTGCCACAGGCACCGCGCACCCTGGGCATTTCCGCGCGGATCGAGGACGAAGCCGAGCGTGCACGCCTGCGCGCGATCATCGCCAGCCATGCGGGCGAATCCGGCCCCGGTTACATCGTGCGCACCAATGCCGAGGGCGCCGGCGACGAGGCGCTTGCCTTCGATCTCGCCTATCTCGGCAAGGTCTGGCGCGTTGTCCAGGAGAACATCGCCCGCGCCCGAGTGGGCGAGCGCGTCTACGAGGAATTGTCGCTGCCGCTCCGGGCCCTGCGCGACCTGATGCACGAAGGGATCGAGAAGGTGCGCGTGGATTCGCGGGAGACCTTCGAACAGCTGGTGCGTTTCGTCACCAAGTTCATGCCCGGGCTGGCCGGGCGCGTGGAGCCCTATACAGGCGAACGGCCGATCTTCGACCTCTTTGGCGTGGAGGACGAGATGCAGCGCGCGCTGGAGAACACCGTGCCGCTGAAATCCGGCGGCTACCTCGTGATCGACCAGACGGAGGCCATGACCACGATTGACGTCAATACGGGTGGCTACCTGGGCGCACGCAATCTGGAAGACACCGCATTCCGCACCAACCTGGAAGCGGCGCAGGCGGCTGCCCGCCAGCTGCGCCTGCGCAACCTGGGGGGCATTGTCATCATCGACTTCATCGACATGGGGGATGCGGAGCATCGCCGCCAAGTCTTGCGCCAGCTGGAGAAGTCGCTGGCCAGTGACTACGCCAAGACCACAGTCTACGAGATGAGCCCGCTGGGGCTTGTGGAGATGACGCGCAAGCGGACCACGGAGTCGCTCGCACGCCAGCTGTGCGAGCCCTGCCCTGCTTGCGCGGGGCGCGGCATGCTGAAGACACCGGAAACGGTCACGTACGAGATCTTCCGCGAGATCACCCGTGCCGTGCGACAGTTCGAGGCCCAGCAGATGCTTGTGCTGGCGGCGCCCCGCGTCGTGCAGCGCATCCTCGAGGATGAATCGGCGACCGTGGCCGAGCTTGAGCAGTTCACGCGCAAGAGCATTCGCTTCCAGGCGGAGGAGCACTACACCCAGGAGCAATTCGATGTCGTGCTGCTGTGAAGGCCCAGGGTCGTGCTGAATCACCGGCAGCGCCATTGGCTCCGCCGATTGCGTTTCTGGGCCGGGGCGGCGCTGGCGACCGTGGTCATCGCCCTGGCGACCGCGATGGCGCTGGGGCAGATCCTGCTTCCACTGGCTGCCCGCTACCCGGGTCGCGTCGAAGCGCTCCTTTCGCGCGAGCTGGGTCGACCGATCCATTTCGCCCGCATGCAGGGCGTGTGGCGCCCCGGGGGGCCGATATTGACCTTGAGCGACCTGACCCTGGGCGCCATGCAAGGGGGTGCGGCGCTCCGCCTCGACCAGGCCAAATTGCGATTCAGCTTTGGTCGGCTGTTCTGGCCCGACCGCCACTGGATCGAGCTCAGCGCCAGCGGGCTTGAGCTGACACTCTCGCGCGACGCCAGCGGTCGCTGGCACGTTGCCGGTTTTGGCGGCGCCGGCGGCGCGAGCGGCGGGCGCGGGCTTTTCTCGTTGCCGGTGGACCTCAAGCTCACCGGCCTGCGCATCGAGATCCAGCAGGGAGTGGCCCAGCCCCGCTATCGGCTCGATGCCGATGCCGTGTTGATTTCCGACCGCGACGACGAGATGCGGTTCGGTGCCAACCTTCGCCGTGTCGGCATGCAGCGGGACGTGCGCGTGGCCGGACGCTTTAGTCAGGGCGGAAGCCGGGGGATGCTGTACGTGGCGGCGCAGGACGCCGATCTCGGATCCCTGGCGCAGGACGTTCTTCTATCCGGCTATGCCCTCACGCGCGGGCGGGGCGACGTGCAGGCCTGGCTGCAGTGGCGCGATGGCCGCTTGCTGCGGGCCGATGCGCGATTCAGCCTTGCCGATCTCGCCGTGAGTGGTCCGGGCGGCCGCACGGCGCTTGTCCCCGGGATTGCCGGCAGTTTCGGCATGTGGCGGACGCAGCCGGGCTGGCGCCTGTACTACGCTCCACAGGCCCGTCGTCGCGGCGAGCAGGGGCTGCTGCAGGCGGCTTACGCACCGCATGGCGGCAGCCCCTGGCTGCGCGTGCAAGCGGCTCATCTGGACATCGCGCCGCTGGCGCCGCTGGCCGGATTGCTGCCGCGGGTTTCGCCCAAGCTTTCGCAGTGGCTGGGCGTGGCCGCGCTGCATGGCCAGGTCCTCGGCGGCGATTTCCGCTGGTACGGACCCGGCGCCTACAGTTTCGTGGGGCGCGTGAGCGGCCTGGGCTGGGCCCCCACCACGCGCTTGCCGGGCATCGATGCCGTCGATGCGTCGCTGCTCGGCGACTCCACGGCGATCGCCATCGAGTTGCCGAAGCAGCCAATAACGTTCCGCTATCCCCATGTCCTGCGGCAGCCGCTGGTCTTCAGCGCCGTGAAGTCGACGGTCGCCGCATGGCGGGAGCCGGCCGGATGGCACATCGGCATCGGCGCACTGGATTTTGCGGCGGCGCAATTCGCCGGCAAGGCCGAGGGACACATCCTGCTGCGGCCCGGGCAGCCGCGGCCGGTGCTGGATCTGTACGCGGATCTCACGCGCGGCAACATCGAGGCCGCGAAGCTGTTCTGGCCGGTCAACATCATGTCGCCGAAGGCGATGGCGTGGCTGGATCGGGCGCTGGCCGGCGGAACGCTGGAATCGGGCCGCGCAGTCTTTCGTGGCGATACGCGTGACTGGCCATTTCGCAACGAAGAAGGTCAGTTCGAAGCCGAGGCCAGGTTCCGCGACGCAACCCTCGACTACGATCCACGCTGGCCGGTCGCCGAGGATCTTGCCGGGAGTGCCCTTTTTGTGGACACCGGGCTGACCGTGCGCGCCGATCGTGGCTCGGTGCTGGGAAACCCGTTACACCAAGTAGTGGCGCGCATTGGCGATCTTGCCCATGCAACGCTGGCGCTGGGAGCGGAGGGGCAAGGCCTGGCACCACAACTGTTCGATTTCGTCTTGCGCAGTCCGATCAGCAACCACTTCAGGGACGCCGTCCAGCACCTGCGGTTCTCCGGTAGTGCCGGATGGGCCTTTACCCTGGTGTTGCCGTTGGGCGACGTGCACGCATTTACCCTGGATGGCCAGGCGCAACTGGCCCAGGTCGGGCTGGAGGCGCCCGAGTGGAAGCTTGCCGTCGGACGAATCAGCGGACCACTGGATTTCGACCGTGGCGGCATCGATGGCAAGGCGCTCAGCGCGCGCTTCCGCGGCGTCAGCGGCACGCTCGCGTTGGCGGCGGGCCCGGATACCGGCAAGCCGGACCGTCTTTTCCAGGCGGCGCTGACGGGAGACTTCCCCGCGGCCACGCTGCTGCAGGGCATCCAGGCGCTTCAGCCCTACGTGCCGCGGTTGCGGGGCGCGGCGCCGGTGACGCTGGGCCTGCACGTTGATCGCGGCAGCGCCGGCCAGCCGGCCAGTCGCACGCTGGTCGTCGACTCCAACCTCGCGGGCATGCGGGTCGACCTGCCGGCCCCGCTGGACAAGCCGGCCGGCGCCTCGCTGCCGCTGCGGCTGCGGATCGGATTGCCCTTCGACGGTGCGTCGCTGGACGGGACGTTGGGCGAGCCGGGCGATCCCCCCTTGCTGCGGGCTCTGGGCAGGCTGCCGCCGGCGAAGGGCGGCGGACTGGCCTTGAGCCTGGGTCTGGGCGGTGCCGCACCGCCGGCGCTGCCCACGGGGAGCCTTGGCGGGCTGGCGCTGGCCGGCCGCGTGCCGGTCCTGGATGTCTCCGGTTGGGCCAGCGTGGGCGCTGGCGGTAGCAAGGGCCGCCGCTGGCCCCTGGACGGCCACGTGAAGACCCGCGACGGATTGGTATTCGGCCGGTCGTTCCAGAACCTGGATCTCACGCTCCACAGTACTGCGACGGGGCTGGACGTCCTGGCTTCGGGGCCCGCGCTGCAAGGCCAACTCTGGCTGCCGACCGATCTGCAGCAGGCCGGGATCACGGCCAACCTCAAACGCCTGTACTGGCCGGCTGAAACGACCGGGCCATCAGGCGCTGCGGCGGGCGCGTCACCCATGGCGCAGATCGATCCATCGACGCTGCCGCCGCTGCATCTGTCCGTGCAGGACTTCCATCTCGGCAACGCCCGGTTCGGCAGCGCGCACTTCGAGAGCACGCCGATTCCCGGCGGCATGCGGATCGACGAGCTCGTCTCCAAGTCGCCCAACGTCGCCATGAACGCGCGGGGCACGTGGACCGGAGACGCGCGCCAAAACAGCACGCAGATGGTGATCGAATTCACGGCCAATGACCTCGGCCGCATGCTGGAAGCGCTCGGTTACCAGAATCTGGTTGGCGGCGGCCGCACGCTGGCGCACCTCGACGCCAGTTGGCCGGGCGCCCCTTCCGCGTTTGCCCTGGATGCCCTCACCGGGACGTTGACGATCGCCTGCACGGAAGGCCGAATTCTCGAGGTCAAGCCGGGGGCGGGACGACTGCTCGGGCTTTTTTCGGTTGCCGAACTGCCGCGCCGACTCGTGTTCGATTTCGGCGACGTGTTCCGGAAAGGATTTGCATTCGATTCGATCAAGGGGTCGTTCACGCTGGGCAGCGGTGACGCGGTCACGCACGACCTCGTGATCCGGGGACCGGCTGCCGACATCAAGGTGGATGGCAGGACGGGGCTGCGCGCGCATGACTATGACCAGACGGTCAGCGTCTTTCCCAAGGTGGGCAGCACGTTGCCCGTCATCGGCGCGGTGACCGGCGGACCCGTCGGGGCGGTAGCGGGCCTCGCCCTGCAGGGACTGCTCGGATCGGGATTGTCCCAGGCCAGCGGAACCACCTACAAGGTGACCGGGAGCTGGGAAAAGCCAACCATCGTCAAGGTCAGCCAGCCCTCCGCGCAGCCCGCCCGGTCGACTTCGGCATCGCGCTGAACGATCCTCCGCGCTGGGGGCTTGCGCAAGCTCGCTGCTCACCCTACGGTGGCTACCCCATTGCTGCGCGACCTTCACATGGATCCGATTTTCGTCCTCGCCGAACAGCGTTTGCTGGCTCCTGGCGAGCTTGATGCCGGCCGGCTCGAGCAAGTGTTCGCCCGGTTGATGGGCCCCCAGGTGGATGCCGCCGACCTGTATTTCCAGCACTCGAGGAGCGAAAGCTGGATGCTGGAGGACGGCATCGTCAAGGATGGCCAGCACAGCATCGAGCAGGGCGTGGGCGTGCGCGCCATCAGTGGCGAAAAGACTGGCTTTGCCTATTCCGACGACATTGTCCTGCCGCAGTTGCTCGACGCGGCGGCGGCGGCCCGATCGATTGCCCGCAGCGGTCATGGCGCCGGCACGCCCCTGGCTTTGCGAACGATGCCGCGCCTCTACCCGGCGATCGATCCGATCGAAAGCATCGAAACCGAGCGCAAGCTCGAAGTGCTTCGCGAGCTGGATGCGTACTGCCGCAGCCGCGATCCGCGCGTGCGGCAGGTCATCGTCAGCCTCGCCGCGGGGATCGACACGATCCTGGTGGCCGCGAGCGACGGATCGCTGGCCGCCGACGTGCGACCGCTGGTGCGGCTGAATGTGCAGGTGATCGTCGAAGCCGACGGTCGGCGCGAGCAGGGTTACGCCGGCGGCGGCGGGCGCTATTCACTGGGCGAACTGCTGGCCGGCGGCCGCCCGCAGCATCTGGCGGACGAGGCGGTCCGTGCGGCGCTGGTCAACCTCGAGGCGGTGCCGGCGCCGGCCGGAAGCATGCCGGTCGTGCTGGGTCCCGGCTGGCCGGGGGTCATGCTGCACGAAGCCGTGGGGCATGGGCTGGAGGGTGATTTCAATCGCAAGGAAACGTCGGCCTTCAGTGGACGCATCGGTGATCGCGTGGCGGCGCCGGGCGTGACCGTGGTCGATGACGGCACGCTGCCCGGTCGGCGCGGCTCGCTCAGCGTGGACGACGAGGGCACGCCGACGCACTGCACGACGCTGATCGAGGACGGGATCCTGGTCGGCTACATGCAGGACAAGCTCAATGCGCGCCTGATGGGGATGGCGCCGACGGGCAATGGCCGGCGCGAATCCTTCGCACACCTGCCGATGCCGCGCATGACCAATACGTACATGCGAGCCGGCACGCACAGCCATGCCGAGATCATCCAGTCGGTGAAGAAGGGGTTGTACGCCGCCAATCTTGGCGGTGGTCAGGTCGACATCACCAGCGGCAAATTCGTTTTCTCGGCCAGCGAGGCCTATCTCATCGAGGACGGGTGCATCACCCGCCCCGTCAAGGGCGCCACGCTGATCGGCAGCGGTCCGGAGGCGATGACGCGTATCAGCATGATCGGGGACGATCTCGCCCTGGACGAAGGCGTTGGCGTGTGCGGCAAGGACGGCCAGAGCGTGCCGGTGGGCGTCGGCCAGCCCACTTTGCGGATTGACGCGATGACGGTGGGTGGCACGGCCGTTTGATCGACGCACGGCTCCCCGTGATCAGCCTTGCGGTTTCGTAATTCGCGCGCATGGCGATTGGCATCCATGTGCAGGAACCGATTCATCTGCGCGTCAGTCTGTAAGAGGCGGTCGTAGCGACGCTATTTCGCAGCGACCCTTGCTCCGTTTCCAGCCCAAGGATTGACTGATGAAGCCGATATTGCTCACCGGCGCGCTGCTGGCGGCGCTGGCCATGCCCCTCGTGTCCCCTCCAGCTAGCGCCCAGGCTGCGCCGGGGCCGGTGCAAGCCCTGATCCGCTATCCCAGCATCCACGGCAACACCGTGGTCTTCGAGGCCGGTGGCTCGGTCTGGAAAGTGCCGGAGCAGGGCGGCGAAGCCACGCGGCTGACGTCGGATTCGGGCTACGACTCGCATCCCCTCATTTCGCCTGATGGCCGCTGGGTGGCTTTCACCGGCTGGTATCGCGGCAACACCGACGTGTACGTCGTCTCCATCGATGGTGGCCCCGTCAGGCAACTAACCTGGCGTTCGGTGAACGCACCGTTCAATGGCAAGATCATGACGGCGCCCGACAATGTCGTCATTGGCTGGACGCCGGATAGCCGTGACGTGGTGTTCCTCTCCCGCCGCGACAGTTTCAATCCGCAGATCGAGCGCGCCTTCGAGGTGCCGGTCGCGGGCGGCTTGCCCACCGCGCTGCCGATGCCGTGGACCGGGCCGCTCTCGTTCAACGTCACCGGCACGGCCGTCGCGTACAACGAGCTCTCGCGCACGTTGCGACCCTTCCATCGCAAGCATTATTTCGGTGGCCAGGCCGACAACATCTACACGTATGACCTTGCAACCGGCGCGAGCAGCCAGTTGACGCACTGGAAGGGCGAGGACACGTGGCCGATGTGGCTTGGCGACACGCTGTACTTCGCGTCCGACCGTGGCGCCAACGGCGTGCTCAACCTCTGGGAAAAGAACATCCAGACCGGCGCCGTGCAGCAGGTCAGCGACTTCCCCACCTACGACATCGACTGGCCGAGCCTCGGCAACACCGGCATTGCCCTGACGGATGGCGGCCGGCTCTACGTCTACAGCTTCGCCACGGGCAAGCTGCTGCAGGTGTCGGTGACCGTTCCGCTGGGTGGTTCGCGCACCCTGCCTTATGAATATGACGCGGCACGGATGATCCATGGCGCCGACGTGGCGCCGGATGGCAAGCTCGCGGTCTTCAGCGCGCGTGGCGCCCTGTTCACGGTGCCTGCCAAGTTTGGCCACACCACGATGATCAGCCGGCGCGTGGCCGGCAACGATCTCGATCCCTCGTGGTCGCCCAACGGCCAGTGGATAGCCTACGTCCGCGACGATGGCATCGACAGCCAGGTCATGGTGCGTCGCGCCGACGGCGCGGGCGCGCCAAGGGCGCTGGCGAGCGAGGGCAACCTGACCTACGCCGGTCCGCTGCAATGGAGTCCGGACGGGCACTGGCTGACGTACACCGACTCGCGCCAGCGCCTGTGGCTGGTCAATGTCGGAACCGGCGCACGCAAGGAGGTAGCGACCGATCGGCAGAAGATCATCGGCGCGTTCCAGGACGTCGCGTTCTCGCCGGACAGCCGCTGGCTGGCTTTTTCCAAGCACCTGCCCAACCACGTCCACGCCTTGTTCATCTATGGCGTTGGCGATGGCCACCTGCACCAAGTGAGTCGAGGCGATTTCAACGACAGCAACCCAGTCTTCTCCAGCGACGGCAAGTACCTGTACTTCGTCTCGGCGAGGCTCGTGAATCCAGTGCTTTCCGCCTACAACTTCGGCGCTTCCGGCGTGGTGCCCGACGGCCTTTACGTCACCACGCTCCGCGCCGATACGCCGTCGCCGTTCGCGCCCCGTACCCAGTTGCCCGTGGCCGCGAAGGGCAAGGGCAAGGCGTCGCCGCACGGCAAGGCCAAGTCCGGGCACCCGGATGTCGTGATCGACTTCAACGGGCTTGTCGATCGCGCGGTGCAGGTCCCCGTGCCGGCGGCCAACATCGCGCAAGTGGCGGAGGCCAAGGGCACCGTCTACTACCTGACCGTGCCGGTGCCGGTGCTGGGCGGATCCATCCCCGGCATGGTCCCCGAGCTGCGGGCCTACAACCTGGCCAAGCGCAAGTCGCTGACCCTCGCGCAGGGGGTTGGCCAAGGGTTCGCGCTCTCGGCGGATGGCTCGACGCTCCTGTACAACATGCACGGCAAGTGGATGCTTCGCCCGGCCGCGTTCTCCCCGGCGGCAAAGGCGAAGCCGGTGAACACCTCGCACATGCAGATGCGGGTCGTGCCGCGCGCGGAATGGGCCGAAATCTTCGGCCAGGCGTGGCGCAACGTCCGTGATTACTTCGTCAATCCGGAATTGATCAAGGCCAAGTGGACCGCGGTTGGCAATGACTACAGGGCGCTCCTTCCCCTGGTCCAGGACCGCGAAGACCTCAACTACGTGATGGCGAACATGATCGGCTCGCTGGGCGAGAGCCACATGTACATATTCGGTGGCGACATGGGCTGGAAGTCACCGCCCCAGCCGACGGCTGGACTGGGTGCCGAATTCGCGCTCAATGCAGCCGCAGGTCGCTATTACCTGAAGCGCATCTTCCATGGTGACAACACCGTTCCCGGCTACTACGCGCCGCTCGCGCAGCCGGGCCTGAAGGTGGCGCAAGGCGACTACGTGCTGGCTATCGACGGCAGGCCACTGGCAGCGCCGACCAACCCGTACGAGCTGCTCCAGGGCACGCTCGGCCAGACGATCACGCTCCGCATTGCGAGGACGCCGTCGGGTAAGTCGTGGACGATCCTGGTCCGGCCGGTGGTCAATAGCGGCAAGCTTCACCTTCTCCACTGGATCAACAACAATCGAAGGGAAGTCGCGAAGCTCTCGGGTGGCAAGGTCGGCTATGTCTACCTCGATGACATGGAGGCGACGGGGTTGCACGAATTCGTCCGCCAGTACTACAGCCAGATCGACAAGCCCGGCTTGATCATCGACGACCGGTGGAACCTCGGCGGATTCATCGACACGATCCTGTTCAACCAGTTGGACCAGAAGATGGTGGGCGCGTGGACGAACCGCCACGGCGCCCATTACCCCAGCCCCGAGGATGCCTACATCGGACATATGGCCGCGCTGATCAACCATGGCTCGGCGTCCGATGGCGACATCTTTGCCTACCGGTTCCAGCAGTTGCACCTCGGGCCGACGATCGGTTCGCGCACATGGGGCGGCGTCCGCGGTTACGACAACACGTTCTCGTTGCTTGACGGCGGCGCGCAGGTCGTTTCCGAAATCGCCATGTATGGCAAGGACTCGAAGTGGGTGGTCGAGAACATCGGCGTCGTGCCTTCGATCCCGGTCCATGTCGATCCCGGCATGCTGGCCCGCGAGAACCGCGATACGCAGATCGAGAAGGCCGTGCATGTCCTCCTCGGGGAAATCGCGCGCAAGCCGGTGCAGGTGCCGCCGCCGCCGCCGTGGATGCCTGCGTTCCCGCAGCAGCCCGCGTACCCGCCGTGTCCGATGACGGGTACCGGCACCTGCCAGTGACTCGTCGTCGCGGCGGGCCGCAAGGGGCCCGCCGCGGCGCTGCCGGTCGATAAGCCTGGATCCGGGGCGCCGCCAACCCGACTCGGCGCGCCCATCGGAGTCGGGCTTCGCTTACACTGGATGAGGGCCTGCGGCGCCAGACGCTGCGGGTCCTCTCCGGCTTTCCATTGGATCCAACATGACCATCCAGATTTCGCGTGGCTTCCGTCTCGTGCTTGCGCTCCTGCTTGTCGGCGCGGGAGCAGGGCTTGCCGGCGGTGCGTGTGCCGCCCCCGCGGCGTCGGCCGCCCCCCTGCCGCTGGCCAAGGTGCAGGCATTGATCGCGGGCGCCAGCAAGGGGCGCGCCCAGGCGCAGTCGGTCTTCGCGGGCCCCGGCGGCTTGACGGGTGCGGTGGTGTCCTACAAGGACGCTCCCGGCGCGCCGCCCAGCATCATCTGGATCAATGGCGACGCGAGCGCGCTTCTCGTGGGCAAGCTGGTCGGCCCCAAGGGCGAGGACCTGGACAAGGAGGCCGAGCAGCGCGTGGGATTGCTGCTCTCGCCCGAAAAGGCCATCGTCGAAGCGGCCGATCCGGCGCGTGGCGTCATTCGCATGGGGCGCAAGGGGCCGGTGCTCACCGTGTTCCTGGATCCCAACTGCATTTATTGCCACCTGCTGTACGAAAAGCTGCAAGAGCCGCTTGCGCAAGGCAAGCTCCGCGTACGCTACGTCGTGGTGGCGGTGGTCAAGCAGTCCAGCCTGCAGAAGGCAGCCGCAATTCTTGGCGCGCGCGATCCCGCAGCCGCGCTGGCCCTGGACCAGGAGAAATTCGACGCCAAGACGGAAGAAGGCGGCGTGAAGGCCGACACCGCGCCTTCCAAGGCGCTCGTCGCTCGCATCAACGCCAACAGCGCGCTGATGGCCAAGGCTGGCGGCGACGGGACGCCAACGCTTCTTTATTGCAGCAAGAGTGGCGGCGTGCAGATGCTGGACGGAATGCCGCGCGATCTCGACCAGCTTCTGGCGCAGATGGCCAGCGGACCCGAGCCGGCGTGTGGCAGCTGAGCCACGCGGCGCACGCTACAGCGCGATCAGCACGGCGAGCACCAGCAGGATCAGGGCGTATTTCACCGCGCGGAACGTGCGGGGACGCGCCCGCTTCCAACGGCCCAGTTGCGCATTGAAGCGATTGAGCCGCGCGTAGAGGCGATTGATCGCGCCGACGGGTTCGCCGGGGACATTTTCCGTTGCCGTCGCCTGCCCCATGAATCGACTGACCGCGCGATTGATCGCGCGCATCAGCGGCGTGCGCAGGGGGCGCTCGACGTCGCAGAACAAAATCACGCGCGTGTGCTCCGTGCGATTCTCGGCCCAGTGCACGTAGGTTTCGTCGAACATGAAGTCCTCGCCGTCGCGCCACACCAGCTCGTCGCCATCGACCAGGATCCGGCACTCGCTCGAGTTGGGCGTGACCAGCCCGAGGTGGTAGCGCAGCGAGCCGGCGAAGGGATCGCGATGGCGATTGAGGTGTCCGCCAGGCGGCAGCAGCGCGAACATGGCGGCCTTCACCGAGGGGACCGCGTTGACCAGTTGCACGGTCCGCGGGCACTGGGCTTGCGCGGACGGGAGGGCGTTGCCGTACCACTTCAGGTAATAACGCTTCCAGCCCTGGCGAAAGAACGAATCGAAGCTGGCGTCCTTGCGGCCCTCGGATTGGCGAATCGCGCCGGCCTGCGCCAGCGCCAGCGCCTCGTCCCGGATGGACTGCCAATGCGCGCGCAGCGCATCCAATTCGGGAAACCGGGAGCGGTCGACGATGGGTCGCGACGGAACCTTGCTGAACGCGTACATCAACAGGTTGTAGGGCGCAAAAAGCGCCGAATGGTCGACCAGCTGGCGGTCGAAGCGCAGGCGTTCCCGGCCTCGCAGATGGACGGCCAGAACCGCGCCCACGTACGCGTAGACGACGAGGAATTTGACGGCAAAGGGATCGATGGGCATCGGCATCAGGCAGGCCGGGCTGTCCCGGCGCGGCGGCCGGCGCGGATTGCACCGGTGGGAGGTGGCGCAGTCATGGGGAGCGCGGGACGGGGGCCATGCCCGCCATGCGCGTCGAACAGGGAACGGTGGCAGGCAGGTTGTCCGGAGGCGCGGCGCCGCCGGAGATGATGAAAGCCATGGCCTGGTCGACCGTCCAGTCGGTCGGCGTGACGCAATCGAGCGGCACGATCTCGAGGTAGCCGCCCGTTGGATTGGGTGTCGTCGGCACGAAGACCGCCACCATTTCACGTCCCGTATCCTGTTCGCGCAGCGTGCTCGTGACGAAGCCGATTGCCCGCATGCCCGGCTGCGGGAACTCGACGAGGACCACGCGCTGGGTGCCGCTGGGCTTTTTCTGCATCATGGCGGTGAGCTTCTTGGTACCGTCGTAGATCGTGCGCACCATCGGGATGCGCTCCATCACCGCATCAAAACGGTTGAGCAGTTGCCGGCCCACCACGCGGTTGGCCAGCCAGCCAATGACGTACAGCAAAAGCAGCGTAGCGACCAGCGCCAACACGTTGTTGATCCATCCCTGCTCCAGGGAGACGGCCAGATCCGGTGCCACGCCATGAAGTGCCCCGAGCCCGCCCTCGACCAGCGGCGCCCCGATCCCGGCCAGCAAACGCACCACGAAGCCGAATACCGCCAATGTCACCCAAAGCGGGATGATGGTCAGCAGGCCGGTGATCAGATAGCGCTGGAAATGAAGTGGTCGCATGCGGAAGGAGGCGTGGCCGGCCTCTGCATTCTAGGAGCGGGATGCGTCAGCCACTGGATTTCAGGCCAGCTACGCGCTGTTCGAAGAACGCGTAGATGCCGGCGTCGCTCATGGTCCGGGCGTTGGCCAGTTCGCCTGCGCGGGTCGCGTAAACCAGCTTGCCTTGTGGGGACAGGATGACCGCCGCGGGTATCCCCTTCCTAATGGGATCCCCATATCGGGCGGCGACGTCGAGGTTGTGATCGAAGTTACCCACGTCGACCTTGACGACATTGAAGTGGCGGTGCACCAAGGTCGCGTTCTTGCCGGTCGATAGCGCCTTGGCCAACGCGCGACAATCCGGGCACCAGTTGGCCCCAAAGAAGATGAGCACGGGCCTGTGGTCCTGCCGCGCCTCGGTGAAGGCAGCCTGGATTTCCGCCGACGCGTTGGCATCGGGGTTGTAGGGCCTTTCGAGCGCAGCCGCGGCGTTGGCTTCCATGCCCGTAGCTGCAGCGAGCACCAGCACCAGCAGGGCCAGGCGTTTCATCGTGCGGTACTCCGGATAGGGCGGACGAGTCTGCATGCTAGCGCAGCCGACAGGGCCGTGCGCCCTCTAGCGAGGCGCCGGCAGGGCGAGCACGGTCACTTCTTCCCGGTCGTGGTAAAGCTGGCGGGCACGCAACTGGATGCCCGGTACCGCGGCGCGCAGGATGCCAAGGCAAATCTCGACCTCTTCGCGTCGCTTCTTCATGGGCAATTTCAGGTTGAACAGCCCTCGCGCACAGTGTCTACCCACGAGCCAGCGGGCCATCAACTGGGCAACGCGGCGCGGCTGTTCGACCATGTCGCACACCAGCCAGTCCACCGGCTTCGGCGGCAGGTAGCGGAACCCGTCGTCGCGCCGGTGTTCGACCAGGCCGGAATCCAGCAACGCCGCCTGCATTGGCCCGTTGTCCACCGCCGTGACCCGGATCGACCGCCGCACGAGCTGCCAAGTCCAGCCCCCCGGTGAGGCCCCGAGGTCGACCGCGCGCTGCCCAGGGGCCAGCCACCGGCGGCGTTCGGACTCGTCCAGCAGCACCAGCAGCGCCTCCTCGAGTTTGAGCGTGGAGCGACTGGGTGCCGAAGCAGGGAAACGAAGGCGCGGGATGCCCCCCGGCCAGGCCGAGGCGCTACCTGGCATCGCGCTGCAGAGCAACGCGCCCGCGTCAGGCGTTAGCAGGATATGCAGCGTGCGGGCTTCGCCTGCGCGGAGAACGCCCGCCTCATGGAACGACCGCTGCAAGGGCAACGACAACGCCCGAGCCAATGGCGACAAAGTGCGGGCATCGGCGCTGTCGGCATGTTCAACGCGCAGGCTGCCGCCGTGGATCTGCAGCAACTGAAAGGCTTCCCGCAGCGCACCGACGCGGTCGTGGCTCGGCAGCCCGTCGATGCGCGCGTGCAGGTCCCAGGCGGTCCGGGCGAAGACCAGTCGGCTCCATGCGCACGCCGCTTGCAATGCGCCAAGGTCTTCAGCCGCGTAAAGCTCGAATGCCGCAACGCCGGTGTCGGCCACGGCGCGGGCATAGCCCCCGCACCGTGCTTCGCCGGCGAGCGCGCTCATTTCGCCGGCGGCTTCCTTTTCGAATCCAGCTCGGCACAGGACTGCGCGTCCCGTGGCAGGGGTTAGACGGGGCCGCGGGGTGTCCATCGGCCGGTCAGTAAGTCGCACCGCCGCGCGCTGCATAGTCGGCGAGGACCGCACAAGCAGCCTCCCGCTGGAGATCCCTCCGGACCTCGATGCCGCGGCGTTCAAGCTCTCCGGTCCAATCGGCCGGCAGCGGGCCCTCGTCGAATGCCGTCAGGCGCATCACGTCTTCAGCCCGCGCACCGATGAGCATTTCGTCGATCCCGGCCCACATGGCCGCGCCATAGCATTGGCAGCATGGCTGCGCGCTTGTCGCGAGGACGACGCGCAGTCCATCCGCATTGAGGCGATAGCGCGACAATCTGGATTGTGCCGTCATGAACGCCATCATTTCGGCGTGGGCCACGGAGCAGGTCATGGCCTCGACGCGGTTGACACCGGCGCCCAGCAGCCGTCCGTCGCCGGTCAGAATCGCGGCGCCAAAGGGGCCGCCACTGCCGTGCTCGACATTCAACCGGGCCAGCTCGATCGCCAAACCCATGCGTGCCTCGTCATCGGCATACCGGCGCTGTTCCAGTCCCATCTGGAGCAGCCACGGGGGAAGCGCGAGATGGACCTGGCCGTAAAGCATTCAGGCGCATCCGGGAAGGGTTGGCGGACGGGATTGCCACGCCGTGATGGCGCTGCCGCGGGGTGGCGCGTCGATCGTCACGCCGGCATGCGCGCGCAAGCCGCAAGTCACGTGCGCGCCGACCACGTGTCGCGCAACGTGGTGATGCGGTTGAAGACCGTTCGCTGCGGCGAATGGTCGTGGCGGTCGGCCACGAAGTAGCCCAGGCGTTCGAACTGGATGCGGGCCTCAGGCGGCAACGTCGCGGCTTCGGGCTCGACCCAACCTTGCACCACGCGCAGCGATTCCGGATTGAGGTAGTCCCGATACGTCTTGCCGCTGCTTTCCTCGTCAGGATCTGGAACGTCGAAGAGGCGGTCGTAGAGGCGAATTTCGGCAGCGCGGGCGTGTTCGGTGCTGACCCAGTGAATCGTGCCCTTGACCTTGCGGTCTGCCCCGGCCATGCCCGGCCGCGAGTCGGGATCGAGCGTGCATCGCACCCCCGAGACGCGGCCGTCTGCATCCTTGATTACTTCGTCGCAACGGACGATGCCCACGCCGCGCAAGCGGACTTCGCCGCCCGGGACGAGCCGGTGGAAGCCCTTGGCGGGGACTTCCATGAAGTCGTCGCGTTCGATCCACAAGCGGGGTCCGAACGGCACGTCGCGACTGCCGAAGGATGCGTCCTTGGGATGGTTGGGCAAATGCAGGGATTCGGTGTGTCCGTCGGGTAGGTTGTCGATCGTCAGAAGGATGGGGTCGATGACTGCGAATCGGCGGGCGGCCGCGAGTTCCAAGTCCTCGCGCACGCACCCCTCGAGGACGCCGAGGTCAATCACGCTGTTCTGCTTGCTGATGCCGATCCGCTCCCAGAACAGACGAATGGCCGCGGGTGTGTAGCCTCGCCGGCGCAAGCCGCTGATCGTCGGCATGCGCGGGTCTTCCCAGCCCAAGACGAGCTTTTCGTTCACCAGCGCGAGCAACTTGCGTTTGCTCATCACCGTGTAGCTGATGTTGCCTCGCGCGAACTCGATCTGCTGGGGCGTGCTTGGCTGCAGCCAGAGGCCGTTTGCGCGCAGGGGCTCGGTCAGCGACGGGTCGCTCGGCAGGTCCAGCTGGCGCAGGAACCAGTCATAGAGCGGGCGATGGTCCTCGAACTCGAGCGTGCACAGGGAGTGCGTGATGCCCTCCACCGCGTCGGAGACGCAATGGGCGTAGTCGTACATCGGGTAGATGCACCACGCGTCGCCGGTGTTCTGGTGCCTCACCTTGCGGATCCGGTAGATGGCCGGATCACGCAGGTTGATGTTGCCGGCTGCCATGTCGATTCGGGCCCGCAGCGTTCGCGTGCTATCCGCGAACTCCCCGGCTCGCATGCGGCGGAAGAGGTCGAGGTTCTCCTCGATGCCGCGGTCGCGGAACGGTGAATTCCGCCCAGGCTCGGTCAGCGTGCCCCGGTATTCACGCATCTGCTCGGCATCGAGGTCATCCACGTAGGCGAGTCCCATGCGGATGAGCTTCTCGGCACCCCGGTAAAACACCTCGAAGTAGTCGGAGGCGTGGCGGAGGGCGCCCCAGGAGAAGCCGAGCCAGCGCACGTCGTCCTGGATGGCTTGCACGAACTCTGGATCTTCCTTGGCTGGGTTGGTGTCGTCGAAGCGCAGGTGGCAAGTGCCGCCGTTTTCAGCCGCGATGCCGAAATTCAGGCAAATGCTCTTCGCATGGCCCAGGTGCAGGTAGCCGTTGGGTTCAGGCGGAAAGCGGGTCACCACCCGCCCGCCGTGTCTGCCCGCCTGGCGGTCGGCGGCGACGATCTGGCGGATGAAGTGCTGGGGAGGGTTCACGGTTGCATCGTTGGCCATGACGGGTGGGAGGGACGACAAAGAGGCCCAGTTTAGCCTGCTGCAAGTCGCACGCGATGGGCGTACGCTGAAGCCGTCCCGAGGAGGATCCGGCATGCAGACCGCCTACAACGCCGAGTCGATCGTCGATGCCCAGATTGCCAAGGACGCATTGGAGCACGCGGGCATCCCCGCGTTCATCACCGGTGCCGCGCTGATGGGTGGGATCGGTCGGTTGCCTGTGCAGGGGATCATCCGGGTACTTGTGCCCGACGTGGCGATCGATTCCGCCCTGAAGGTTTTGTCCGAGGTCTTTCCGGACCGCGCTTCGGCGCGCGCCCGGACCCCCGGTGGCGAACCGGCGTGGGTGGTGCGCAAGGGTCACGCGAAGCCGGCGTGACGCGACGGGGCGTGCAGCCCCACTGCGTGTCTGAAGCTGCGCGCAATGGCCGCGGCCGGATGGGTTGCGCCGACGGTGGCTCCCGCCTAGCATGGCGGAACCATAAATACTCGTATTGAGAATATGTCAGTTGCCGCCCATCGACGCGAAGCAGCCCTGGCCGTCGCCGTTCCAGCCGTGGAGCGGCTTGCCGCCCAGGCATTGCTCGAGGAAATCGGCGAGCTGAAGCGCGCCCGGAACGCCGTCGTCCTCGCGCACAATTACCAGGCACCGCTGATCTACCACGGCGTGGCCGACTTCACGGGCGACTCGCTGGCGCTGGCGCAGCAGGCTGCGCGCAGCGAGGCGGACGTGATCGTCATGGCGGGCGTCGTTTTCATGGCGGAGACGGCCAAGCTCCTCAATCCGGGGCGGACGGTCCTGCAGCCGTCGATGGCGGCGGGCTGTTCGCTTGCGGAGTCCGTGGGCGCCGCGGACGTCCGGGCCTTGCGCGCTCGGCATCCGGGCGTTCCGGTGGTCAGTTACGTCAATACCAGCGCCGAGGTCAAAGCCGAGAGCGACATCTGCTGCACCTCGGCCAATGCGCTGAGGGTCGTCGAATCGCTCGGCGTGCCGCGCGTGATTTTCCTGCCCGATCGCTATCTCGGCCACCACATCCAGCAGCAGACCGGCGTCGAGCTCGTGCTGTGGGAGGGTGCTTGCGAGGTGCACCAGCGATTCAGCGGCCCGCAACTTCGAGGCATGCGCCGCGAGTTGCCGGATCTGCACATCGTTGCCCATCCGGAATGCCCCCCGGACGTGCTGGCCGAAGCGGATTTCGTGGGATCCACCCAGGGAATGGTGGACTATCTGGCCAGCCGGCATCCCGGGCATGTCGCGTTGATCACCGAGTGCTCGATGAGCGACAACGTCGCCGCCGAATTTCCCGACATCCGCTTCACGCGCCCATGCAACCTGTGCCCGCACATGCGCCGCATCACGCTGGAAGGCATCCGCGATGCCTTGCGCGACGGACGCCATGAAATCGTGCTGTCCGAGTCCGTCGTGGTCCCGGCCCGGCGGGCCCTCGAGCGGATGCTGGCCGTGGGCCGCGCCTGAGCCATGGCGGGATCGATGGCCCCGACGGCCGAATGCGACGTGCTGGTGATCGGCGGAGGCGTCGCCGGGCTGTCGGTCGCATTGACAGCGGCGCCACGGACCGTTTGCGTGCTTGACGCGGCCGCCCGTCCCGGCGGTGCAAGTGCGTGGGCCCAGGGGGGCGTTGCCGCGGCCCTGGGGGCCGCCGACGATCCAGCCCAGCATGCTGCCGACACCGTGGTTGCCGGCAACTTCCACAATGACCGCGAGGCCGTGGGTCGAATGACTGCAGGCGCGGCAGCGGCGGTGGCTTGGCTGGAGGAAACCGGCGTGGCATTTGATCGCGGTCCGCAAGGCGAATTACTACTGGGCCGCGAGGCGGCCCATGGGCATGCGCGGATCGTCCATGCGCGGGGTGATTCCACCGGTGCCGTGATCATGGGCGCGCTCGCGCGCGCCGCAGCCCAGGCACCCCACGTCCAGATCCTGGCCCGGCGTCGCGCCGTTGCACTGGCCCAGGATGCGCAGGGACGCATCGTGGGAGCCTGGTCCTGGAACGGCGAGGCATTGGAACTCTGGCGGGCGAGGGCGGTGGTACTGGCCACGGGAGGCTACGCCGCGTTGTACGCGCGCACCACCAACCCGGTCACCAGCGACGGCCGCGGCGCGGCGATCGCGCTGGCCGCCGGCGCGCAGTTGGGCGACCTGGAATTCGTGCAGTTCCATCCCACCGCGCTGGCCGCGACGGGATTCGTGGAATCGTTGCCCCTCCTGACGGAAGCCCTTCGCGGCGCAGGCGCGATGCTCCGGGATGACCAGGGCGAACCGTTCATGGCCGGTATGCACCCTCGGGCGGAACTCGCCCCGCGGGATGTCGTGGCGCGCGCCGTGGCGGCCCGCCAACTCGGTGGGCATGCGGTCTATCTTGATGCCCGAACGGCCGTGGGCAGCGCCTTCCCGGAGCGGTTTCCGACGGTATTCCAGGCCTGCATGCGTGCCCGCATCGACCCTCGGGTCAGTCTCGTCCCGGTGTCGCCCGCGGCCCACTACTGCATGGGCGGAGTCCGGGTCGACGCCGCCGCGCGCACGACGCTGGACGGATTGTTCGCCGTGGGCGAAGTCGCCTGCACGGGCGTGCACGGCGCCAATCGGCTCGCCAGCAATTCCCTGCTCGAGGGCCTTGTCTTCGGCCGTGCGCTCGGCACGGCACTCATCGAGGACTTGCCCGTCGCCGGTGGTGCTCCCGCACCCTGCCCGCGGGTGTACCGGCCGCTGGATGCGGGCACCCGCCGCAAGTTGGGCGATCGACTCTGGAACCACGCCGGTTTGCTGCGAGACGGGGCGGGTCTGGCGCACGTTGCGGCCGACCTCGCGCAGTGGCTCGAGGAATGGCCGGTCGATTCCAGTGGCCGCGACCACTTGGCCCTCGTCGAAGCCATCGTGTCGGCCATGCGAGCGAGGTCCGATAGCCTTGGCGCCCATTGGCGGACGGACTGTCCGCACGCAGCGTGATCCGGGATGGCGGCAATCGCGCTAATCTTGCAGGAATCATTCGCGCGAGGTCGTCATGAATGTCCGTCCCCTCCTGGTCATAGGTGACAAGACCTACTCTTCCTGGTCGTTGCGGCCCTGGTTGATGTTGCGCCAGGCAGGCGTCGACTTCGAGGAGAAGCTGCTGTGGCTTCACCGTCCAGAATTCCGCGCCGAAGTCGCCCGATATTCGCCCAGCGGACGGGTTCCGGCGCTGCACCACGGCGAACTCGTCATCTGGGAGTCGCTGGCCATCCTCGAATACATCAGTGAAACCTGGATGGATGGCCGTGGTTGGCCGCAGGCCCATGCGGCGCGCGCGCACGCGCGCTCGATCGCCAGCGAAATGCACGGGGGATTCGCGGCATTGCGGCGCGACCTCTCCCTCAACCTGCGCCGCGCGGGTGCCCCCCTCGTGCCAGGACATGATGCCGCCCAGGACATCGGTCGTGTGCTCGCGATCTGGCAAGAGGCCCGTGATCGGTTTGGCCACGGCGGCCCGTTCCTTTACGGAGCTTTCACGTGCGCCGATGCCATGTATGCGCCGGTCGCGCTGCGCTTCGAGGTCTATGGCATTCGTTTGCCCACGCTTGCCCGCGCGTACGTTGACGCCATCCTGGCGCTTCCGGCCATCGGCGACTGGCGGCGCGCGGCTGAATTGGAGCGCGACTGAGCCATGGCGGCACCGGGGTCGGAGGATCGGGCGACGCCGCGGCCGCGGACGGACCGCCACCGGGTTTCGGGGAACCCCCTGGTCGCCGTACCGGAGGGCATGCGTGAGGCCTTTTTTTCAATGGGCTGCTTCTGGGGCGCGGAGCGCGCGTTCTGGACCTTGCCTGGCGTCTACAGCACAGCGGTTGGTTACGCCGGCGGAACGACCCGCAACCCGACCTACCGCGAAGTCTGCACGGGTTCGACCGGGCATGCGGAGACGGTCCGCGTCGTCTACGACCCCATGCGCATCACCTATGAAGCACTGCTGCGGACGTTCTGGGAGCGGCACGACCCCACCCAGGGCATGCGACAGGGCAATGACGTTGGTTCGCAATACCGCTCATGCATCTTCACCACGGGGGAAGACGAGCATGCCGTAGCGGAGGCTTCGCGCGCCGGATACCAGCGCGTTCTCGATGCCGCGGGCTACGGTTCGATCACGACGGACATCCTGCCGGCAGGCCCTTTCTATTTTGCGGAAGACGAACACCAGCAGTATCTGGCCCGGCATCCCGGCGGCTACTGCGGCCTCGGCGGCACCGGAGTGGCCTGTCCAGTCCCGCTCAAGCGGGTGGAGTGATGCCGTGCAAGCGGTCGGCGCGCGCGTGCTGTCCGCTGGATCCAACACCGCGTGGCCACCCGCGCCGCGGCCGGCGGTCTTGATCGGCTGAGCGCTGGCGAGATCGCCTGGAACCGTCCTGGATCAGGCCAGATCGGCGCCCAGGCTGGCTCGTTGCGCCGCATCGAGGATGGCTTCGGCGCTGCAGTGCGGGTGCAGTATACGCACGCGGACTGCAGCACCGGATCGCCATGCGGCAACCTGCGCCGAGGAGAGCTCGAAACGCAGGAAGTGCACCGCGGCCGTCTTGTCCTCGTTGCTGCGCGGCAGATCTTCGTCGGCGATGGCGATGATCGGAGCATGGCCTTCGACGACCAGTTCGATCCGGTTTTCGACATCGCGCAGGCGCGCAAGGGCCTGTCGACGCTCCTCGATGTCCGCGTATTCGATCAGCAACGTGGCCTTGAGGTTGCTGCCATCGGGGATGAGCGGGTTGTAGGCTGCCAGTTCCTCGGCAATGGCCTCGGGCTCGAAAATGCGCTCGATGCGCAGCATTTCCTGCACTTGGTACTGCACCGTGGCGCGATCCTCGAACAGCAGGGTCAGGTGATCGCCGAGGTGGATGCTGCGGGCGCGCTTGTGCGCGATCGCCTGGGCGCGGAAAGCGTCGCGCTGTCGTGCGTACTGCTCGAGGCCGAGCAGGTCGTTGGGGGCAAGTTTCTGCATGGTTCGTGGGTCCTTCAGATGCCGTAGGCCAGTCGTAGCAGGCTCACCGGATGCTCGGCCGCGGGAGCGCCGCCCAGCCCCTGGGCGATGTGCGCGCCTGCCATCGGGCAGTCGCTGGTGAAATGCTGGGCTTCGGCCTGCTTGACGCGCGTCTCGACCGGCTTGGCAATCTTGCGCGCGACGGGATAGGTGGCCTGCTTCACGCCGTAAGTGCCGTCATGGCCGGAGCAGCGCTCGATGGTCGTGATTTCCGTGTCCGGCACGAGGTTCAGCACGTCGCGCGTCTTGGGGCCGATGTTCTGCACGCGCTGGTGGCAGGCAACCTGCCAGGCGACCTTGCCCAGGGAATTCCTGAAGTCGGTCTTGAGCAACCCCGCCTGCTGGCGGTGTGCGAGATACTCGAACGGATCGAAGAAACGGGACTTCACGAGCTGCACGTCGGCGTCATCGGGGAACATGAGCGGCAATTCCTGCTTGAACATCAGGACGCAGGACGGAATCGCGGCAATCAGGTCGAAGCCCTCGCGCGCCAGCGCTGCGAGCACGGGAATGTTCAGTTCTTTTTGCTGGAGGACCGAGTCCAAGTCACCGAGCTCCAATTTCGGCATGCCGCAGCAGGTTTCCTGCGGGACGAGCTTGGCCGGAATGTCGTTATGCTTCAGCACGACGAGCAGGTCGTCGACGACCTGTGGCAGCGAAACGTTGCAGTAGCAAGTGGCGAAGATCGCGACCCGCCCATTCGTTCGACCGGCCGTCGTTGCAGCGCCCTCTGCGCTCGCCTGCTTGAGGCGCTTGCGTGCGGTCCGGCTGTGGTACTTCGGTACCGTCGCCTCGCGATGGACGCCGAGGGTCTTCTCCAACAGCACCCGGCCGGCCGTGCTGGCGTTGACGGTATTGACCAGTTCGGCCACCACTGGAATGGAAGCCAGACGCCCCACAGCGGTCGTGCTGGAGAGGACCTTGGCGCTCAGCGGTGCGCCGTGCCGTTTGAAGTGCACCGCCTTCGCACGCAGCATGAGGTGCGGAAAGTCGACGTTCCATTCGTGCGGCGGAACGTACGGGCATTTCGTCTGGTAGCAAAGGTCGCACAGGTAGCAATGTTCGACGACCTTGCCGTAGTCGGCTCTGTCGACTCCGTCGACTTCCAGCGTGCTCGAGTTGTCGATCAGGTCGAACAGCGTGGGAAAGGCCTGGCACAGGCTTACGCAGCGACGGCAGCCGTGGCAGATCTCGAACACGCGTTCGAGTTCTCCTTCGAGCGTGGCTTCCTCCCAGAACTCCGGTTGCGTCCAGCCCAGCGGATGGCGCGTAGGCGCCTCCAGATTGCCTTCACGGCTCATCGCATGCTCCTTCTCGCAACTGCAAATGCCGCGGCGCCCGAGCGTGGCGCCGCAGCGCGCTAGCTGGCGCCGAATCGGCGCCGCGGCCGGATCAGGCCATTTCGTTCAGTGACTTCTGGAAACGGTTTGCGTGGGAACGCTCGGCCTTGGCCAGCGTCTCGAACCAATCCGCGATCTCATCGAAGCCCTCGTCACGGGCCGTCTTCGCCATGCCCGGGTACATGTCCGTGTACTCGTGCGTTTCGCCCGCGATGGCGCTCTTGAGGTTGGCGCGGGTCTCGCCGAACGGCAGGCCCGTCGCCGGATCGCCGCACTGCTCGAGATATTCGAGGTGACCGTGTGCATGACCCGTTTCACCTTCCGCGGTGGAGCGGAAGACGGCGGCGACATCGTTGTAGCCTTCAACGTCGGCCTTGGAGGCGAAGTACAGGTAGCGGCGATTGGCCTGTGACTCGCCAGCGAAGGCGTACTTCAGGTTTTCCTCGGTCTTGCTGCCTTTCAACGTGCTCATGGTGAACTCCTGGCGTTGGATCTGTGGCGACGCGAGTCGTCCATGACAATGTAGGACTGCATCCCGGCCAAACAAAATTGAATGAATCGATGGCAGCGATATCGGCTCTCTATCGATGCCATCAGGACGTCCGCAGCGAGGCCGCGGGTTGGTTCGTCACGGCTCTCGGTGCGCTGTCGTCGGCGGGACTGGCCGTGCGGCCGGGCTGTGGACCCAGCAACTCGTCGGGCAGCGTTCGGAAGACGTCCGCCAGCTGGCGAAGAAACGCGCCCATGGCCGTGCTTTTGCGCCAGGCCATGGCGATGCGTCGTGATGGCGCGTCTGCCCGGAAACCCAGGATGTGGACATTGGGCGTCGAGGCGACGGGCGGGCGCACGGCCAGAATCGGCAGCAGGGTGATGCCGACCCCGGCGGCAACCATCTGGCGCAAGGTTTCCAGGCTCGTCGCGCGGAACCCGTGGCGCTCGGAGGCGCCTGCGGCGTGGCAGACCTCCAGGGCCTGGTCCCGAAGGCAATGGCCTTCCTCCAGAAGCAGCAGGTCCGCGTGCTCCAGGTCGGCGCTCGTCACCGCGTCGCGCGTCGCAAGCGGGTGCTGGTCGGCGACCGCGAGCACGAAGGGTTCCTCGAACAGGAACTCCGCGTGCAGCGAATCATCATGAAGCGGCAACGCCATGATGGCAGCGTCCAGCCTGCCTTCGCGCAACAGTCGCAGCAATGGCTCGGTCTTTTCCTCGGTCAGCAGCAACTCCAGCCGGGGAAATCGCGCGCGCAGGCGAGGCACGGCATGCGGCAGCAGATACGGTCCCAGGGTCGGGAAGATGCCGAGGCGCACCGTTCCGGACTCGGGGTCGCGAGTTCGGCGGGCGATGGCGCGGATTTGCTCGATCTCGGTGAGGACCTCGCGGGCCCGCTGGGCGATCTCGAGTCCTACCTCGGTCAGCAGGACCTTCCGAGGCGTCCGTTCCACGAGCGTAACGCCCAGTTCATCCTCGATTTTCTTGAGTTGCGTGGATAGCGTGGGCTGGCTGACGAAGCAGGCTTCGGCCGCGCGACCGAAGTGCCGGTGGTCGGCCAAAGCAACAAGATAGCGAAGATCGCGCAAGTTCATGGCTAATGATCGATCGGATCAATCGATTGACTATACGCTGCTGCAAGGGCCGTGGCTCCCTTAGGATGGCAGCTGCTAATGCGGCGAGCCGTGATGAGCGATGTGCGAACCTTGCTGGCCGCGGCGCGCCAGCGCCTTGGTTGTGAAGACGCCGTCTGGGAAAGCGAGCTGCTGCTCTCGGCCGTGCTGGGGCGGCCGCGGAGCTGGCTGCATGCGCACCCCGAGGCTGTTCCCAGCGCGGCGCAGGCGACACAGTTCGAGGATTGGCTATTGCGGCGGGCCATGGGCGAGCCCGTTGCCTACCTGCTGGGGCGGCGGGGCTTCTGGACCTTCGAGCTTGACGTGGGGCCGGGATGCCTCATCCCACGTCCGGAAACCGAACTGTTGCTGGAAGAGGCCCTGGCGCGGATGCCCGTCGATGCCGCCATCGAAGTCGCTGACTTGGGTACGGGCAGTGGGGCGGTGGCAGTGGCGCTGGCGCAGGAGCGTCCGCTGGCGCGCGTGCTGGCTTCCGACATCAGCGCCGAGGCGTTGGCTTTGGCGCGCACGAACGTCCGGCGGCTTGGTCTCGAAGCACGCGTGCGCTGCGTTCAGGGCGATTGGTACACTGCCACGGCCGGCGCGTGCTTCCATTTGGTGGTCTCCAATCCGCCGTACCTTGGCGAGACCGATCCTCATCTTGCCCAGGGCGATTTGCGGTTCGAGCCCCGGCAGGCGCTCGTCTCCGGCGCGGACGGTCTGGAGGCATTGCGCACCTTGATCGCGGGTGCGCCGGGGCACTTGCACGCCGGTGGGTGGCTGCTGCTTGAGCATGGTGCCGACCAGGGGCACGCTGTATGCGAATTGATGGTGAGGAACGGATTCACGGAAGTCGAGACGATGCGTGATTTGCAGGCGCTTGAGCGCGTCACGGCAGGCCAATGGGAGCGGTCCGCAGCGCATAATGAGTGAGGAAATTTCCCGGATCGCCAGCATGCCTCAACCGCAGCGCGCCCTCACATTCCGCTTCCTCGCCCAGCCCACCGACGTCAACTTCGGCGGCAAAGTGCATGGCGGTGCGGTGATGAAATGGATCGATCAGGCTGCGTACGCCGCCGCGGTCAGCTGGAGCGGAGCCTATTGCGTCACGGCCTCACTCAGTGGACTGACTTTCGTCAGGCCGATCCGTATCGGTGATCTGGTGACGGTGCAGGTGACGCTCGTCGCAACTGGTCGAAGCAGCATGCATTTCGTTGTCGATGTACTGGCCCGCGACCTCCGGGTTGGAGAGGATCGGTTGGCGACCAGTTGCGTGATCGTGTTCGTGGCCCTTGACGCTGCCGATGGCCGACCAGTGGCAGTACCAAATTGGCAGCCCATTAGTGCGGCCGATCAGGCTTTGGCGGCGCGTGCGGCCGAACTCGCAAGCCTGTCGAAGGCAATGGAACAAGCGGTGCTGGTGGCTCGCACCGATCAGGTCAATGGACCGCCGGTAAATCCAGATTCTGCTGGAACAGAAACGCATTTGTCAGGGTGACTTGGCGGCTGCCGCCTGCTGCGCGCGCGGTGTAGCTACCGGGCGGTAAGCCGTCGATGCGGAAATAGCCCCACTGGTCGCTGTCCACTTGCCCGACCCTTTTGCCCGATGCGTCGAATATTGCGATGGACTGGTTTGCGAGCGGCAGCCCTGCGCGCGTCAACCGCCCGGCAAAGCCGAGACGAAGATGGACGCTGAAGTCAGCCTGGGTGGTGACCCCAGCTCGCACCTGCACCCACGGTGCGCGCCGACCCGGCACCAGGTCGATGGGCATGTGTTGGGCGTCCAGTTGGACTCGGTAGACGCCCGGTGACAGGTCGCTGATCAGGTAACGTCCGTTGCTGTCGAGGTGGCCTCGTGGCTGCCCATCGACGAGCAATGGAACACCCTTCAGATCGTTCCATGTCACATCCGCCGGCAGTTCGCCGCGCACGCGCCCGGCAATGGCACCGCGTCGCGCCGCAAGGCTGCCCAGCCCACCGCGCACGAGCCCTGAAGGAGTGACTGCGAAGTCGGCGACAAGAACGAACTGCACGAACAGGCCATTCTGTCCGGGCTGTGCTGCGATCAGTGGATCCTTCTGCACCTGGAGGTGCGCGGAAAGCCCGGGCATGGCCTCCACCGCTGCATCCAGCAGATAGCCGAGCCTGCCACGACCTTGCAGCAGGCCCGCTGTCCACAGTATGGGTCTCGGCCCGCGCCACAGGCCGCTGACGAGTTCCGAGTATCGCGTGCCTAGATAGTTGTTCTGACTGACCGCAAACGTACCGCTGTAGCCATTCTCGAAGCTGTGTTGCCACTGTCCCTGGGAAATGCCTGAGTAGTGACTGAAGGTCACCTGGTCACGCGGTCCTGGTAACCAGTTTGCGTTCCAAGCATAGTTGCCGAAGTAGTCCGGAGCGGCGCTCAGCGTAAGATTGTCCAGCGCCTGCCAGGCGAAGCCGGGTTTCACAAAGCGGATGGACGTGTCGAGCAAAGGGTCATAGGCGTCGCGGCCGCTCAAATTGAGGCCGAGGTTGGGCGTGGCGTTCCAGTTGAGTTCTCCAAAACGATCCCAAGACTTTTGGAGGTAGCCTGGGAAGTACCCCGCGCCGCGCTGGATGGCATAGCCGCTCCACGACACGTTTGCGCTGTTTCCACGGTCGGAGAGGCTCCACGCTGAGGCTGCGCCGTTGCGTCCCAGCGTAAGGCCCCAAGTTCCGAGGGGGCCGAAAGCTCCGACTGCATTGGCGATTCCGTAAGTTTGACCGAGTGTCCGCTGTACGGTTGTGCCCAGCGTCCAGCGCTGGCTGAGTCCATACCGCAATTGATAAAAGCCACCAAGGCCGTGGGTGCCGACCGTGGGATCCAGCGGGTTGCCATCGAGGCCCAAACCTCCGTAGCTGATGACGGTTCCCGCCGGCAGTGCGTGGGCGCTGTCGGCGACGCTGATTTGCTCGATCCGCAGGGGTGTTCCGTCGCCGAAGCGCTGGTAGAGCGCAACCTCGACGCGCTCATCACCGCGTAGCAGCACGTTCCTGAACTGCCAGGTACCATCCAGCCGGATGGCAGTACGCGCGATCGGTCGGCCATTGATTCGCAATTCGGCGATCCCGCCGGGCGGACCATCACTGCCGCTGATCACCCGTCCGCCCTGCAGTTGGTTGGCCACGAACTGGTTGCGGCTTGCCGACTCACCGTAAGCGAGCGCAGGCTGGTTGGTCCATGCGTATTGGATGCCGGTCAGCTGGGCGTAAGGCAGGAGCGGATCCAGCGCCACTTGATCGTTGCCAAGCAGCCAGCGACCGTCACCGTGATCGAGTATCCATCCATAATTCACGAGTCGGTCCTGTCCACCTGGATTGGTGTAGTACTGGAGACGCCAGAACCCTGGACCTAGTGCGCCCCCCAAATCAGTGTAAGTGCTCAGCGCGTTGCTGTTGTCCAGACGAGTGAAATAAGCCTCGCTATGCCAGGTCGACAGACTTAGTGTGGGCGCGTAAATGTCAGGCGTGCGGCGGCTCCCACTCGGTGCGGGAGTGGGCCCACCGCTTGCGGGATTCCATGGCAGATCGACTCTCAGCGCAAATTCCTGCTGGTCGAAAAGAATTTTCGCACCGAGCTTTGCGGCCAATTCGCGAACGGGGAAATAGCGGCGTTGCTCGTGCCTGACAGAGTTGGCCGTCTGCAATTGTGCCGTGCCCAGCGGCGTCGGGAGCAACAGGAGGGGCCCCTGATGCTGCAGGACGCTGCCGATCCGACGGGCGAACTGGTGGAGGTCCACCGCGAAGCCGCCGGACGCCAGTGGCAACAGCCTGATGGCTTGTCCCGTATCCCTGCCGTTGAGGATGAACCCCGCAACTTCCGTCTGGTGCTGCGGTGTAGCGATGTAGCTAGGTGGTGCGGGCAGATCTGCTGCGGCGAGTGGCAAAGCCGCACGCGCGCCGAGGCTGACGAACAGCACCGCGATCGCAACCAGCATTGCGCCTAGCGCGCGGGGGCATTTCACGCTGGGCACGTCGCGCTCAATGGCGTGCCGTCGGCACGCTGAAGCGCAATTCGCGATCGATAATGGATGTTCCGAATGTGCCGCGCATGAAGAGGATGTAGCGGCCTGGGCGAAGGCCGTGCTTGTCGTCGAACTCGAGGCGTACGCTTCGGGTCAGGCCGGGCAGGTCGGCATCGAGCGGCAGGGTTCCCATGGCGACAAGGCCTTGGGGCAGTTTGGCTTTGGTTGACCCAAGCCGCGCAGGCCAGGGGTTGCCGCTTGGTACGTCACCCTGCTGCCACACCACGTAGTGGCCAATCATGCGCGCCGTTGCGGTGCCTTTGTTACGCACCTCGAATTGAACGCCGTGCCCGTCCGGGGTTGCCGACAGGATCTCCCCGAGCATTGTGAAAGGAGGAACCCGCGCATAGACCGCAGCACCCAACTGGAACAGCACCTTGAACGTGCCCTTCGGCTGCGATCCCTGCGGTTGCTCACTGAAGTAGATCATGGCGCGGTGCTCGCCCGCCGTCAGTCGAACCGCCGGGCGAATCGCGAACCGCACGACCTGTGATCCGTCCGGAGGCAGCACAAACCGGCTTGGATTGATCTGCAGCCACGGCGCGAGCGACTGTTCTTGCAGCGGAGCAGGCTCAACCTGTCCTTGTGCATTCATGGTCCAGTTGACGACAGAAACCACGACAGGGATGGAGGTCTTGGCGAAATTCATCAACCGGAAAGAGTACGTTTGATGCTGCTGGGAGCTCAGATCGATGGTGTAGATCTGCGGAGTGATCGCGACCTGGGCCCAAGCGGGAAGTCCCATCGCAGACAGGCCGAGCGCGACCGCTGCAAGTGCGCGCGACCAACGCCTCTTCCTTTTCATTGCACGTTCACCGTGGCTTGGACGATCGTGAGCGAGTAGTTCCCAGCACCCTGCGCCGGGAACGTGCTGGTCAGAAAGCTGAAGTTGGCCTTGGCGTAGAAGATGTTGCAGGGGAAGTATTTGAATGGATTGTTGGTGTAGTAACAATAATAAGGATTATTCGGATCGTAATTGTAAGCTACGGTATAGGTCGCCTCGATTCGCTGCGTGTTCAGTACGGCGACGACGGTGTTTCCGGAGCCCGCCGGGTTGCTGGTGAGCGCGGTGGTAAACGACGTGCCCGCGTTGCAACCGGTCGTGGTGGCGACTGTCAGCAAATTGCCCGCCTGTTGCCGCACGACCTGGCCAGCAATCGACCCCTGCGGTGCAGCGCCGATGTCGGCCTGCAGCGAGCCTGCGGCCCCACTCGCGATGGCAGCGCGCGTGCCGAGAGCGAGTCCTCCCTGGGCGTGGCCGGTCAGATCGAAGACGCCAATGGAGCTGAGCGTGCCACCACCGGAGAGCCCGCCTAGGAAGCCGTAGATGGTGCATGCATTCCCAGTTTGCCCAAGCTGCATCTGCGTGGCGTGCTGACCAACGTGGCCTCGCGGAATGGCCGTTCCTGCGGTCCCGCTTGTGCGGCCAGCGCTCTGTGACAGCGCACTGGCTGGGCCGATCACGCCGATGGCGCCCCCATCACGGCCCAGCGTCGCTTGCGCATGAAGCGACGGGGGCACCCAAAGCAGTGCCGCCGTCAACATCAGGGCGCTTGGCCACCGCATCAATTAATTGACCCTGATCAGGTGCTGGTGGCGGTCACGTAAATCGTCGCGCCTGCATAGGTGTCGGCGGTGGCTGCATTGCTGAGGTTCATGTTCATGCTGACGTTGCCGGTTTGCGGCGTGCCACCAAGTCCGGTTCCGGTGAACGAGGTGTTAGTCGTCGCCAGGTTGCTAAGTGCGATTTGCGAAGTCGAGCCTGTCGTCGTTCCCGTGAGCGTGGCGGTCGTGCTGGCGGTCGAGCTCGAGAAGGAAACCGATACCGTGGTGTTACCCGAGCTTGCAGTGGTAATCGAGCGTACGGCCCAGAAATTGCTGAGCGTCAGCGCCGCACCCGTCACGCCAGCGGACGGAGCGCCTGCGGGCGAAGTCAGGCTAGCCGAGAGCGTCGAGGACGTGCCGGTGGCCGTTAGCGCTTGGGCGCCTAGTGCGGCGGGTTGGCCCCCAGCAAGTGTCAGCAGCACCGAGGACGGAATCGTCAGATCCACTTCCTGATAATAGTAAAGGAGCGTGACCGGCTGCAGCAAAACTTTGAAGGCCGTGCTGCCGGTAGCGGTGTCGGCAATAGCCGGGGCGGGTGCAGCGGCCATGCCAAGCGCGACCACCAGACTGGCGGCGAGGGCGCTTGCGCGCAAGGTCTTGTTCAAGTTCATCGTGGCAATCTCCAATAACAGAATGACGGCAGTTAGGAGCCGGGTGATCCAGGCAGTTGGGCAGAAGCAAACACGGTGCCAACAGGTCCGCACCGCTTGCCGGATGGATGCCGGTGTTGACCATCGCTTCCCATAATGTATTGTCTTACCTGAGTTTTTGCCAAGATTTCCTCGCCGCTGCGCAGCTGACGTGATGGTCGCATTGACGACTGTCACGACCTGTCAACTGGCGACCTGCGTCACAGCCGGACATTGATCAGTGTCACAAACGATGGGCACGCCCATCGCAGCCAGGGGGACTGAGTACCAGGGTGCCAGTTGTTTCTTGGCCTAGTGCCACAGCCGTTAAAAATCCTCGATTTGCGGATGTGGTGAGCAGCTGCAAGGCGCGTCCTGACTTGCCTTCTCTGTTGACAGTCACCCGAGTGCCGCCGACAATGGTCGTTCTTTGTTGGAGGGATACCCAAGCGGCCAACGGGGGCAGACTGTAAATCTGCTGGCTTACGCCTTCGGTGGTTCGAATCCACCTCCCTCCACCACGGAATTCGCAGCCTCTCGGTTACGCGGGGTCCAACCGCGTTGAGCCGCGCCGCGGTGGTTCCAGCTGGCGGGAGTAGTTCAATGGTAGAACCTCAGCCTTCCAAGCTGATGGTGCGGGTTCGATTCCCGTCTCCCGCTCCATGGGCCGCTCGCGCAGGTGCATCGCTCACGTAGCTCAGTCGGTAGAGCACTTCCTTGGTAAGGAAGAGGTCACAGGTTCGATTCCTGTCGTGAGCACCATACGGCCGGCATCCACGCGATGCCGTGCTCCCGAAATTTACTCAACGATCTCAATATCAGCCATGTCCAAGGAAAAATTCGAGCGTAAGAAGCCGCACGTGAACGTGGGGACGATTGGTCACGTGGACCACGGCAAGACGACGCTGACGGCGGCGCTGACGAAGGTGGGCGCGGAGCGGTTTGGCGGTGAATTCAAGGCGTACGACCAGATTGACGCGGCGCCGGAAGAGAAGGCGCGCGGGATCACGATTTCGACGGCGCACGTGGAATACGAGTCGCCGACGCGCCACTACGCGCACGTGGATTGCCCGGGGCACGCGGACTATGTGAAGAACATGATCACGGGTGCGGCGCAGATGGACGGGGCGATTCTGGTTTGTTCGGCGGCGGACGGTCCGATGCCGCAGACGCGCGAGCACATTCTGCTGGCGAGGCAGGTGGGCGTGCCGTACATCGTGGTGTTCCTGAACAAGGCGGACATGGTGGACGACGCGGAGCTGCTGGAGCTGGTGGAGATGGAGGTCCGCGAGCTGCTGTCGAAGTACAACTTCCCGGGCGACGAGACGCCGATCATCAAGGGATCGGCGCTGAAGGCGCTGGAAGGGGACCAGAGCGAAATTGGCGTGCCGGCGATCATCAAGCTGGTGGACGCGCTGGACAGCTGGATTCCGGAGCCGAAGCGGGACATCGACAAGCCGTTCCTGATGCCGGTGGAGGACGTGTTCAGCATTTCGGGTCGTGGCACGGTGGTGACGGGGCGCATTGAGCGCGGCGTGATCAAGGTGGGCGACGAAATTGAGATTGTGGGCATCCGGCCGACGACGAAGACGACGGTGACGGGCGTGGAGATGTTCCGCAAGTTGCTGGAGCAGGGTCAGGCGGGCGACAACGCGGGCCTGCTGCTGCGCGGCACGAAGCGGGACGAGGTGGAGCGCGGTCAGGTGCTGTGCAAGCCGGGTTCGATCACGCCGCACACGAAGTTCGAGGCGGAGGTGTACGTGCTGTCGAAGGAGGAAGGCGGCCGCCACACGCCGTTCTTCAAGGGTTACCGGCCGCAGTTCTACTTCCGGACGACGGACGTGACGGGCTCGGTGGAGTTGCCGGAAGGCGTGGAGATGGTGATGCCGGGCGACAACATCAAGATGAAGGTGGCCTTGATTGCGCCGATCGCGATGGAAGA
>JAKAEJ010000060.1 GCA_021818335.1 Pseudomonadota bacterium
GTCAAGGTCGGCGTCGGTCCGGGCTCGATCTGCACGACGCGCATCGTCGCCGGTGTCGGCGTTCCCCAGATCAGCGCGATCTCGATGGTGGCGGAGGCGCTCGTGGGAACGGGCGTGCCGCTGATCGCCGATGGGGGCGTTCGTTACTCGGGTGACGTGGCGAAGGCCATCGCGGCGGGCGCCTCGACCGTGATGCTGGGCTCGATGTTCGCCGGCACCGAGGAGGCGCCTGGCGAAGTCGAGCTGTACCAGGGCCGCTCCTACAAGAGCTACCGCGGCATGGGCTCGCTGGGCGCCATGCAGCAGGGCTCCCGGGACCGCTATTTCCAGGACGAGGCCGACGCCGACAAGCTGGTGCCCGAGGGCATCGAGGGCAGGGTGCCCTATCGCGGGCCGCTGCGGGCCATCGTGCACCAACTGGTCGGCGGGTTGCGCGCGGCGATGGGCTACTGCGGCTGTGCCGACATCGAGCAGATGCGCACCCGACCCCACTTCGTGCGCGTCACCGGCGCCGGCACGCGCGAGGCGCACGTTCACGATGTGCAGATCACCAAGGAAGCACCGAACTATCGACTGGACTGATGCTTCAAGGTCCGCAGGACTGCCGCTGGCGCGGATGCGCATCCGCGCCAGCGGTTCCACCCGCGGCGACAGCCACCCCGAGCAGGGATCCCGCATCCCGCATCCCGCGCCACGAGCCCCGATGACTCCCAACATCCACGCCGACAAGATCCTCATCCTTGATTTCGGCTCGCAGTACACGCAACTGATTGCGCGTCGCGTCCGCGAGATCGGCGTTTACTGCGAGATCTGGGCCTGGGACCACGACCCATCAGCCATCGCGCGCTTCGGGCCCAAGGGACTCATCCTTTCGGGAAGCCCCGAGTCGGTGACGGTCGCTGGTGCGCCGCTCATCCCGCAGCCAGCCTTCGATGCCGGTGTCCCGATCCTCGGGATCTGTTATGGCATGCAGGCCATGGCGCACCAATTGGGCGGCGCGGTCGAGGGGGGGCACGCCGCCGAATACGGTCGCGCCGAACTGACCGTGCAGATTGCCGATGCGCTGTTTGCGGATTTCACGCCCGGCCGCCCCGAGGTCATGTGGATGTCGCATGGCGACCGGGTCACCCGGCTGCCGCCGGGCTTTGAGGCAACGGCGACGACCGACGGCATTCCCTTTGCGGCCATGGCCGATGCCACGCGTCGCTACTATGGCCTGCAGTTCCACCCGGAGGTCACGCACAGCGAACGCGGTGGTGAGGTCCTGCGACGCTTCGTGGCGGACATCTGTGGCTGCGCGACGCTGTGGACCGCCTCCAACATCGTCGTCGATGCGGTCGAGCGCATACGGGCGGAGGTCGGCCCGGACCGCGTCCTGCTTGGTTTGTCGGGCGGCGTCGACTCATCCGTGGTCGCCGCGCTGCTGGAGCGGGCGATTGGCGCCCAGCTAACTTGCGTGTTCGTGGATACCGGGCTGCTGCGCCACGGCGAGGGTGACCAGGTGATGGACACGATGGCCGAGCACATGGGCGTGCATGTCATTCGGGTCGACGCATCGCAGCGGTTCTTCGATGCATTGCGCGGCGTCAGTGATCCGGAAGCGAAGCGCAAGGTCATCGGGCGGCTCTTCGTCGACGTCTTCGAGGAGGAAGCAGGCAAGCTTCCCGATGTGCGCTGGCTGGCGCAGGGCACCATCTATCCCGATGTCATTGAATCCGCGGGCGCGAAGACCGGCAAGGCGCACGTCATCAAGAGCCATCACAACGTCGGTGGGCTACCCGAGCGCATGCGGCTGCGGCTCCTCGAGCCCCTTCGGGAATTGTTCAAGGACGAGGTGCGCCGCATCGGCACCGAGCTCGGCTTGCCACGCGCGATGGTCTACCGGCATCCATTCCCGGGCCCCGGTCTTGGTGTCCGCATCCTCGGCGAGGTGTTGGCCGACCGCGCGGCGCTGTTGCGCCGGGCCGACCACATCTTCATCGAGGAATTGCGCGCCGCCGAGCTGTACGACAAGGTCAGCCAGGCCTTTGCCGTGTTCCTGCCGGTCAAGTCCGTGGGGGTCGTTGGTGATGGTCGCGCCTATGAGTGGGTGATCGCCCTGCGCGCAGTGGAGACCATCGATTTCATGACCGCACGGTGGGCGCGGTTACCCTACGAATTCCTGGAGCGCGTGTCGCTCCGTATTATAAATGAAATCAATGGGATATCGCGTGTCGTTTATGACATTTCTGGGAAGCCGCCCGCAACGATCGAGTGGGAGTGATTAGGTGCCTTTCGCGGTCTATCCGTGACCCACGAAATTCGAACATACGTCACTGAATAATAATAAATAACCTTTCTGGACCTATCGCTACTTCCAGGATGTGCGATTTAAGGCGAAGAAGGTGGATCTTGAGGGTCCGGCGCGGCAGCGATGTGGCGATAACTTCTACAGCCAGGATCGATCCGGCCGGTGGATTCAGCATCCGAATCCCCAACATGCCGGTCCAGAGTGTCTTGCTCAGGACACGCGACATCCATGGGTGTTTGTGAGCCGAAGATTCTGGTATCCCGGGCGCAACGCAATCCAGTTGCCGGTGGAGTTCATGCCGATGTTTGGCGGCAGAGGAGCACGGGTTCGTCACCCGCCAGGTCTGGTGGCAGCCTTCAGGGAATGGGTGCAGCGCACTCTGAAGAAGGGAATGAACGCCCTGCCGCGAGACTTTGAGGGCGATGGCTGCATTCCGCCGAGCCGCGCTAGCAGAGCGAAATCAAGACCGGCCCCGGGTACCTGCTGACTACGTCGAGAACGCGTAGCTCCTGGGAGTTTCGCGACAGTAACTAGATCGCACGATGGCGCGAAAGCGCTGCGGAAAGTTGTTCGTAGTCGGCGGCGCGTTTGGCGGCTGAGCGTTGATCCATGTTTGTCAGCTTGCGACGCACGCCTGGCAAGTCAGCGGCATGGGGTAGGCCGATCAGGTAGAAGTCAGGCGCTTCGCGCTCGACAGATTCCAGGAACGCGCGCGATGGAGCGTCCAGCAATTCGGAGACGCGTTGCAGCAGGCGTGCTCGGATCTCCATGAGCGACTTCGCGGTCACGGGCATCGCAGTCATGCCTTGGAAGTGCGCGGCGAAGATTCGCTCGAAGTCGCGCGGCTCCGGCGGCGCCAGCATTTCCGCTGCCGGCTTCGGGCTGCAGGTCAGATACACGAGGAACGTTCGCCACAGGCGTTCATCGAGTCGCCCTCCATCGAGAAGCGGCTGCAGGTCGAAGAGATCGCGGGGATGTTGGCGCGATAGTGCGGCGGAGAGCTTTCCCGCATAGAGATCCGCGAAGTCGAGCACCTGCATCTCGGCGAATCCGAAGCTCCGCTCCACCCCTGGGCGTACGCGCATTGTCCGAACGGGATGGACAGTGCCGCGCATCACCGGCGTCGTCTCGATCTGCACGCGCGCGCGGTTGCGGCTTGCGATGAGACGATGGACGCCCGTCGCTTCGGTGCCGCTGGTCTGTACTTGCAGTCGCAACGGTCCGGTGCGCAGTCGCTCGCCGATGGCTTCCATTGCCGCGGAGATATCGCGCACATCGCTGGCGAAATCACCAACGGGCAGCCATGTCAGATCGATATCGACGGAGAGACGCGGGAGGTCGTGCTCGAAGAGGTTGATCGCCGTGCCGCCCTTCAGCGCAAAGCGCTTTTCTTCCGCCAGCGTCGGCAGAATCTCGACCAGCAGCTTCACGCGCTCGGCGTAGCGGTTATCCCAGTTGTTCATCGAGGTCGGCAGGCAGTGTTATCTGATACTTGGCGTTCAGTTTGCCGCCGGGGACGAGGACGCGCTTGCCGCTGCCGAAATCCACGTTCTGCAAGTTCACGTGTGCCAGCCATGCGTGACGATGCCGGTCTGCGAGTGCGAGGAACAGCCGCTTGGCCTTGACGCTTTCGCAGTGCTCCAGCAGCGCGCTGACGAGTTGCGGTCGGAGCGTGGCGAGTCCCTGCAGCAGGGCATTGGCTTCGTGCACCAGCGCGCTGTCTGGTGTCTCGTCGCACAGTTCCAGTATTGCCCGCTCGGGGGTGGAGAACACGACGCCGGCCGCGTTCGTGTCGTCCGTCGCGCGTTCGAGCCCCTGTGCATTCAGGGTGCCGTCGGGCGTGTCGGTGCCGAAGGAGAGCGCTGGCCAGTCGAACGGTCCTTTGCCTCGTGCCTGCACGCGTTCGCGGAGCGGCAGCTTGCCTGCCCAGGCTGGCAGCTTCGCCGGGCCATACAGGGTCAGGGTCGCGGACTCGCCAAGGCGCAGGTAGTGCTCATGGCCCTGGCGGGCGAGCGCATATCGGCCGCCGACGTGCAGGGGCAGCTGCTCCAGTCGCTGCAGGGCTCGCATAAGCCCTTCCCAGGTCGGCTTGCCGCCTTTGCGGAGGTAGACTCCACGCGTGGGCGACTGCAGCCAGCCGCTCGCCATGTAGCGGGCGACGAGGTTGCTGGGGTATCCATGGGCGCGCAGCCACCGGCTGGAGACCAGGGTCGTATCCCCGAGAGTCTCCAGAAGCCGGTTTAGCTTTTCGTTCTTTGGGTCACCCATGGTGACTAAAATAGGCATTCCATAAACCGTTGACAAGTCGAGGTTTATGGAATGTGATTTATAGTCACTATTAGTGACTATTTTGCCCGGTAACCGACCCAGGAGGCAGGCATGGCGCAGATTCATCCCGCCCTGGGCGCATCGGCCCGGATGACCTGGAAAGTCGTGTCTTTCCCGCTGATCGCCGGCCTGCTGCTGCTGAAGCCGGTCGTGGACGCTCTCTGCGTGTTCGTGCTGGTTTTCGGTCTGGTGGCGGCCGTCGCCTTCGATCTGTCGGCCGTGGGTCCCCGGTTTCCGTTCCTGCAGATCGCCGGGATGGCGCTGGGCTTCGGCCTGTTTGCCGCCCTGTACAGGTGTTTGATCCTGACGGAACTGGCTTCGAGTTCGTGGCCTACGACACCTGGGAGTTCACGACGGACAGGAAGGGCAATCCCTACCTCAGCTATCAAGAGATGCAGTCGCTCATGTCAAAGAGTCTACTGCTTTACCAAAACCGGCATCGTGGCCGCTCTCCGAAGAAGATCTACGTCCACAAGTCCAGCCATTTCACCGAAGATGAAATTCAGCCTGCGCGCCGATGTGCTGCGCGAGCTGTTGCAGCACTGCACGAACATCAAGACCGTTCGGCTATGCCTGCAACTCGGCCGCGAGGCTTCGTTGCCTTGGGCGGCAAAGCTCGATCCGGCTACGCTGCCGACGGGCAGCGATCGGCCTTGGGTGTCCCAATCGGCCGATGGCTTGTTGGTACTCAAGCCATGAACCAGACTTATCTCGATACCGCGCGCCTGCTGACGCAGGTGGTGCCGCTGGTGTTCGTGGATGCCGTCCAGCGATTCAAGACCCATCCGCGAGTCTATGAATATGCCCTCCAGCAACTCGGCGTGCAGGCCGATCAAGTGGCGTTCCAATCGTCCAATGGTTGGGATGCATTTGCCGCATCCGCGTTCGGCATGCACGTGGTGTGGTGCAATCGTTATGGCCAGTGCCGGGAACGGCTGCCCGGCGCACCCGATCACGAAATTCGCCGACTGGATGAGCTTCCCCCGTTGCTGGCCCCTTGATCGCGATTGGCCGCGGATCCGGTTCGACATCCTGCGGGCACGACCGCCATGAAAATCATCTTCAGCCGGAAGGGATTCGACTCGAGCTATGGCGGACTGCCCAGCCCCATCCTGCCCGGAGTCGGCCCCGTATCGCTGCCCATCCCCTCCGATGCCGGAGAAGCGGCAGGCGCGTTCCGCACTGCGGGGCTTCCCCTCGTCGAGTTGCTGGAGGACCTGTCACGCCGCAAGCACGGCGCGGGCACGGCCGTGCACTTCGACCCCGATCTCGACCAATCCGCCCGTCATCGCCGTCGCGGGTGGCGACCGGCGTTCGGGCAGGTCGGCGCGGCCCAGTCGCACCTGGCCAATCGTGGCGTTGGCATGGGCGATCTGTTTCTCTTCTTCGGGTGGTTTCGGCACGCCGAGCGCCACGCGGGACGCTGGCGCTTCGTACCCGGCACCACCGGTTTCCATGCCATCTTCGGCTGGCTGCAGGTCGGTGCCGTCCTCCGCATGCCCGACGACGATACCCGGCACGTTCCCCGCTGGCTCGCCGACCACCCTCACGTCGCCCATGCGAGCCACTTCTCGGGACGAGGCAACACGATCTATGTGGCCGCCGATCACCTCGACCTGGAGGGCGGTCACGAGATCGCGGCCGGCGGGCGTTTGAGTCGATGGTCCGATCGGCTCAGACTCTCGACCGAAGGCGGCAATCGGTCGATCTGGAGCGTGCCTTCCTGGCTTGAGCCTCGGCGCGGACGAGCGCCACTCAGCTACCACGACCGTGCCGATCGCTGGTCGCGGTGCGGTAATCGGCTCTACCTGCGGACCGTGGCCAAGGGCCAGGAGTTCGTGCTCGACTGCCAGGACTATGCCGAAGCGATTCCATGGGCCCGTGAATTGATCCGTGCTCATGCCGCAACGGACCACCCCGACGGGGCCTTGGGCCCCTGAATGATGCAGCCTTTGCGATCGTCGCCGGCATCTGCGGCAAGCCTGCGGGCGTCTCGACGCGCAACGCCGCCCTTGCGGCGACAATAGGACCATCGGACTTTGCTCGCCCCCTACGCAGCCGGCTGCCATGACCGGACCCGAAGACATGATCGAGCCCACGCCATCCATGCAGCCCCCACCGTTTGATGCGGACGATGTCCGCTGGATGCGGCGCGCCCTGGATCTCGCAGCGCATGCGCGCGATGCCGACGACGAGGTCCCGGTTGGGGCGGTCCTGGTGCGCGATCGGGTCGCGCTGGGCGAAGGATGGAATCGCAGCATCAGCCTGCACGACCCCAGTGCCCATGCCGAGATCATGGCCTTGCGCGCGGCGGGGAAAAGCGCCGGCAATTACCGACTCACCGGCAGCACGCTCTATGTCACGCTCGAGCCTTGTGCCATGTGTGCGATGGCCCTGGTCCATGCCCGCGTGGCACGTGTCGTCTACGCCGCGCCCGATCCGAAGACCGGGGCGGCGGGGAGCGTGTTCGACACGCTCGTCTCGCCGCACCATAACCACCGCGTCGAGGTCTGCCACGGGCTTCTGGCCGACGAGGCTGCGGAGCTGCTGCGCGACTTTTTCCGACGGCGCCGATAGGAACATTGCCGATAAGGAGACGCTGGACTCTGGCCCGTCGGCTTCCCGGCCTCGGGATGAGGAGCGCGGTCGCCGCCGGCACAAACGCCCGAAGCGAATCGAGGAACGCACACGCCGCATCGTCGCGCCCGCGGCATCGAGCGGCCAACCCCTGACGGCACTCGTTGATTGGCATCCCCGATGCGGCCCATTCGTCGATTGCGGGGAGACGGCGCATTGCAGATCCGGGGAACAAAAGGCAGACTGCGACCTACGACCAGGGGACGTCAGGATGATTGTCGGGTTGAAGCATTGCCTGCAGCACAGCGGCACACGGATGCGGCATTTTCGAACCTTCGCTGCGGTTTTCGTTTTGCTGGTCGGCGCGCCGGGGTTGGGCATCGCCCAGACGCCGCAACCGGCTCGATCCGTCAGTCCGGCTGGTGCCGCATCGACGCCCGGCAGTACGCCCAAGCTCCGAAATCTCCGGTTGGGCTACATCGTGACCGGCCCTGACCGACCGGTCGTTCGACAGCTCAAGGCAGCGCTCTCGCAACGCCTCCGAAGCATCGGCGTCGATGTCACCAATCGGTTTCCCTCCGCGACCCTCATTCTGTATGTCATGCAGGATGTCAACAGCGGCGTGAACCGGTCGGGGGTCACGATCGCGATTGCGTACGTGTCGAACGCGTGGACGGACGAGTATGCCCTCGGCGTGATTAAGAAGCGGGGGACGATCGCGTCACCGATGCTCAAGGACATGTTGCGGCAAAAGGGCTTCCTCATGCGCCTGAACACGGCGCACCTGGACAACCCTTCGGCGGGAGGCATTAATCAACTGGCGGACATCACCGTGACCGAACTGCTGCGGAAAGTGGAGGTCAAGGACGTCCAGCTGGTGCCCGGCGATCGCGAGATGCCCTGGAAGCTGGTATCGAAATACGTCCATCCGTGAGTCCACGGACGAACGCTGGACGTCAGGGCACTGCATGCCCGAATCATAAGGCTGCAGGCGCTTCAGCAACGCAGCCCGGCAGTTCGGCCGTCGATCCGTCGCGGCGCCAGAGACTCCCCGGTCAGGGGCTGCGTGCCACCATCGGCGGATCGGGCCACCGCTGGGGCTCCTTGCGGAGATGCTTGAGCGAGTAGCCAAGTGCCCGCAGCCGGCCGACCAGCTGCTGGTACTCGGACGCCGGCACGGTCGGCGTGCGCGCCATGATCCAGGCATAATCGCGTGCATCGCGGGCGATGATCGTCGACTGGTAGCCTGGGGCGAGGTAGGCGACGATGTATTGCGCCCTGAACGGCCAGATGAATTGCACGCCCCAGACCGCATTGCCTTTGCGGGTATCGACGAATCCCGTTGAGTGAACGGTTTTCCGCGGACCGTCGAAGGCGCCGGCACGGTAGTGGAAGCGGGTCGCGACTTCGTGACCATTGCGTTCGAGCCGGTAGCACTCGCGTGAGTCGTAGGTGTCCTTGGCAAAGCTCGGGGATATCGACGCGATGACGTACCAGCAGCCCATGAACTCCGGAAGGTTCACGTGCGCCACGGGTTGGATGGGCGGGAGATCGGCGGTTGCGCAAGCGACCAGGGAGGGGACCACCAGCAGAGCCAGCAGGACGTGGATGACGCGCTTCATGCCATCGCCCTCCGTTCGACAGTGCCGTCTTGCCGGTCGAAGAGATAGTGGGCGACCATCCACTCGCTGCCACCCGCATAGCCGAACAACTCGGCGCAGGCCATCCAGAACATGCGCCAACGCTGGAACCAGAGGGAAGCCTGCGCGCCGTACGCACTTCGGAGTACCGTCATGACCTCTTCGCGTCGCGCATCCTGGCGATCCAGCCAGTGGTTGGCCGTGCGCTGGTAGTGCGAACCGTCGACCAGCCACCGCTTTGCAAGCCGCAGGTCCTGCTGGAAGCACAACAACGTATCAGCGGCGGGCATCTGTCCGCCCGTGAAGAAATGCCGCCCCATCCAGTTGTCGCCGCCTTCGGTCTCGAAGGGATACATGACGGTCCGGTGCACGAAGATGTGCACGAACAGCTTGCCGTCCGGCTTCAGCCAGCCGGCGATCCGGCGCAGCAGAACCTCATAGTTGCGGACGTGCTCGAACATTTCGACCGACACACAGCGATCGTAGTGCGCGCCGTCGAGTTCGAGGACATTGACATCACGCGTTATCACGCGAACGTTTCGGTAACCGCGTGCGCGGCACTGCGCCTCGATGTACTCGCGCTGGCCCCGGGAATTGGATACGGCCGTGATGCGCGCTTCGGGATAGCGTGCCGCCATCCACAGGGTGAGCGATCCCCATCCGCAACCGAGTTCCAGGATGTCCTGGCCGTCGGCCAGGCCGGCGCGCTCCGCATAGAGGGCGAGCATTGCCTGTTCAGCCACTTCCAGCGATTCGTCGCCCTGCGGGTAGTAGCAGCAGGAGTACTTGAGGCGCGGCCCGAGACACTCGCGGAAGAACTCCGGTGGGAGTTCATAGTGCTGGGCATTGGCGGCATCGGTGTGCACGGCCAGCGGACTGCTCCGCAATGCTTCGATGCGCTCCTGGAAGCGCGCAGCCTGCGCCTCCGGCCCACCCGATTGCTCGGCTGCCAGTCGCTGTGCGCACAATCGGCGGATACCGGCCCGGACCAGGACGTCGGGCAGCAGCCCGCGTTCCGCCAGGCCGAGCAGCCCGGGCGCTGGCCGGTCTTGATCCAGCTGCATTCCGGGTTCGGATGCAGCGGTGGCGATGGTGTTCATCATCAGGTCCTCGTCGTCGGGGATCCCGGCGCATTGGGTGCGCGCTTGGGGAACCATGGAAAGAGCATGGGCGTGGTTTGCTGGTATTGCCGGTAATCGGCGCCGCGTGAGCGCACCGCCTGCGCTTCCGTGAACGGAACGCCGCTGATCCAGCGCAGAAACACGTACATCAACAACGGTCCCGCCCAGGCCAACCACGCCAGGGGTGCGCCGAGGGCGAAGCACGGATACGCGAGCCAGTGCACCCACTCGAAGAAGTAATTGGGATGCCGCGAGTATCGCCAGAGGCCGCTTCGGCAGGTGCGGCCGCGATGGGATGGATCCGCGCGAAACCGAGCCAATTGCCGGTCGGCGATGCTCTCTCCAGCCATGGCCAGGAGCCAAAGGGCCGTACCGGCGCCCAACCCCAGGACCGACGTCTTCGGGTTGCCCGCGACCGCCACGAAGGGCAGGGCAAACACCGCCACGAGCAGCGCCTGAAATTGAAAGAAGGCGAAGAACCGGCCCTGGTCCCCCCGCCAGTGCTGGCGAAGCGCCTGATAGCGGCCGTCCTCGGGTTCTCGGCGAACACGACGCCCCAGGTGGACCGCGAGGCGTGTCCCCCAGAGGCCGGCACCCAGCGCCAAAGCGAGTCGCGGCGCCGCGGCGCCGGTGCCCAGTGCGGCCAGCAGCACGCCCGCCACCGCAAGGCCCGCCGCCCAGAGGACATCGACGATGCCGGCGTTCTCATGACGCCGCTGCCACAGCCAGCCCACCGACATCGCCAGTCCAGCCAGCGCCCAGATGGCGATCCACGCGAGCCACGGATTCATCCTCTCGGCTCCAGGGAGGGCGCATGACCCACATCGGCAACAGGGCCGCCGCGGCGCGCGAGACGGGCCAGCAGCGGCATTGCGATCGACCATCCGCCGGCGAGGCAAAGCAGCGCAGGCCATGCCGGATCCGGGAATCGAACCGCGCCCCACGCACGTCCGGCCAGCAGGTACGCCAGTGGTCCGCCCACGGCGCCCAGGGCGGCCGCGGCCCAGGGACGATGGTGCAGGAAGACCAGGCCACGCGAGAACGTCAACGCGAATGCAACCCAAAGCGCCAGGATCCAGACCGGTGCACCACCCACCGGAATCGCCGGTGCCGGGGTGGCATAGATGACCCACCCGGTGGCCGCCAGCAGGCCGTCCAGGGCGATGCCCGACGCCAGCGCCACGCTCATCAGCCGCAGCTCGGCCCGTGGGTCATCGGCCCCAGCCAGATGCAACAACGCAAAGGGCAGCAGCGCCGCCGGCCCAGCCCATGCCATGCCATGGGCGGCCCCGGCGATGGCGATCCACCAGACGAGCTGGTAGCCGACCCAGTCCGCCAGCGTCTTCATGTGCAAGCGCTCCGTACGGCTTCGCGCAGCATGCCGGGTCGTTGCATCAGCAGGTGCGAAACCCCGATCGAACGTTCACGGAACCCGCCCTCGCAGTAGGCAAGGTAGAACGTCCACAAACGAATGAATCGATCGTCGAATCCCTGCGCCCGCACAGCCGCCAGGTTGGCGGCAAAGCGGTCTCGCCAGGCTTGCAGCGTGCGCGCATAGGACGCGCCGAAATCCTCGAGATGGACGAGCTGCAGATCGCTGGCCTGCGTCTTGGCCGCGACCATGGCCTGGATCGATGGAATGAAGCTTCCAGGGAACACATGCCGCTTGATGAAATCGACCGATCGCAGGGCCTGTTCGTAGCGATGATCTTCGATGGTGATCGCCTGCAGCAGGGCACGGCCGCCGGGAACCAGCAATTCGCCGAGCTTGCGGAAATAGACCTCGAGGTACGGTGCACCGATGGCCTCGACCATCTCGATCGACACCAGCTTGTCGTACGTCCCCGACAAATCGCGATAGTCACCGAGGAGCACTTCCACCCGGTCGGAGAGGCCGAGGCCACTGACGCGTTCACAGGCCAACGCGTACTGCTCGCGCGAAATGGTCGTTGTCGTGACATGGCAACCGTACCGGCTGGCTGCATGGATGGCGAAGCCGCCCCAGCCCGTGCCAATCTCGATCACGCGGTCCGAAGGCCGCAGGTCCAGCTTGCGGCAGATGGCGTCCAGCTTGCGCGCCGATGCCGCCTCGAGGGTATCGTCCTCGCCCGCCCACAACGCCGAGGAGTACATCAGGTCCGGCGAGAGGAAAAGGCGGAAAAAATCGTTGCCCAGGTCGTAATGCGCAGCGATGTTGCGCCGGCTCCCGGCCCGCGTAG
>JAKAEJ010000061.1 GCA_021818335.1 Pseudomonadota bacterium
GGTCGGCGCCGAGGAGCGTGGTCAGTCCGAGGCCATCGCGCGCAACCTGCTGGAAATGGCGGCATTGAAGGTGCCCATTATCTGCACGGTCATCGGCGAGGGCGGATCAGGCGGCGCGCTGGCCATCGGCGTCGGCGACCGCACGCTGATGCTCGAATACAGCACCTACTCGGTGATCAGCCCCGAAGGTTGCGCCTCCATCCTCTGGAAGAGCGCGGAAAAGGCACGCGATGCCGCGAGCCAGCTTAGCCTCACCGCACCACGTCTTCTCGAGCTTGGCCTCGTCGATAGTGTCATCCCGGAGCCGCTTGGCGGAGCCCATCGCGACCCCGAGGCCATGGCAGCCACGCTAAAAAAAGTGCTCGTCGATACGCTCCGCGAGCTTGCCGGGGTATCCAGCAGCGAACTCCAGGAACGCCGCTACCAGCGCCTTCGCGGCTACGGTGCCTTCAGCGACGGCTGAGCAGGCGTTCACGCCACGCCCGGATTGGCTCGCGGCCGATGCCGCGCCGGCAAGCGCCGCGCTATCGCAGCATGGGTCGCAAGTGACCCAACAGCGGTCCGATGGCCGCGACCAGCAACAACCCCAGAAGAATCATCAAGGTGGTCAGAACGGCCTGAATGACGTAATGCAGTGCGATATCCCGCATGGCACCCTCGGCGAGCGCGAGGCTTTGCCCCGAGGATCGGTCCCGCCGTGCAGCCTCGATGCGCGAGGCTGCCCGCCATTCGAGGAACGCGACCCAGCCCAGCGCGCCGCCAAACGGGATGCCGAGAATGGTGAGGACGAGCACCAGGCCCAGCAGCGCGTTGAACACTGCGCATGCACGAATCCACCAGGCGGCGGAAGCCAGGGGGGCCAGCGTCTGGTCGAGCGCGGCCGCATCGCCCGGGGCGAGCGCGCAATCAGCGACTGGCGCTGGCGAGGCCATGCAAAACGACCGTGAAGAGGCCGACCGCGGCGAAAACGACCAACACGATGCTCAGCACCGCACCGAGAGCCGTGGCAACGAAGTAGCGTGCCAAGCGCTCCATGCCCCTGCGGGCGTCCGCCGGATCGCCGCTATGCCATGCGCAGCGCAGTGCATTCGTCGCCGCAAAAAGGAACCACGCGGACGCCGCGCCCGCCAGCGCCATCAGTCCATCCACCAGAGCCGATGCGGATAGCGACGCCGTTCCAACGATCGCCCCGGCAATGCGGCTACTCCACAGGTCCTTTGCCGCGAGTGCGACCATTCCCAGCGCAAGCAGCAGGCACCAGGCGCGGGCGCGCTGCATGGGCGAGGCCAGGATTCTCACCCAGTCCAATTCCGAACGCCCATCGGCGGGACGCTCCACGAGGGCCGGCTCTTCCATCACGAGGTCACCGGAATCAACGGCGCCTGGTGCGACCCACGGGGTTCCCGGTCCATCCTGTTCGCAACGGATGCAACGACTGGATCGCGGCGAGCGATGGGAGCATTGATCATCCGGGTGGCCAATGCATCCGTCTCCCGGCCAACAGATGAACATGCAGATGGAAAACGGTCTGCCCTCCGTGTGCATTGCAGTTCACGACAAGCCGGTAGCCGTCCGCGGCGACGCCCTGGGCACGCGCGTAGCTTGCCGCTGCCAGCATCAGCCGACCGAGCAGCAAGGCATCGTCCGACCGTGCATCGTCGATCGTCGCCAAGGGCTTCTTCGGGATAAACAAGACGTGCAAGGGCGCCTGCGGGCTGATGTCGTTGAATGCAAGGACGTCCTCATCCTCGTAGACGATGTCGGCGGGTACCTCGCGCCGAACGATCTTGCCAAACAGGGTGTCGCTCATGGGCTGCCAGGCTCCAGGGTATGGCGGCCGCCGAATGCATGCGCCAGCGTGCCGCGGTCAATGTATTCCAACTCGCCACCCAACGGAACTCCGTGCGCGAGACGGCTGACGCGCACCCCGCCAGCGTGAGCCAGTTCGGCCAGGTAATGCGCGGTCGCCTCCCCTTCGACCGTGGGATTGGTGGCGACAATCAGTTCGCGTACCTCACCGGCGCCCAGTCGCTGCGCGAGCAGCGGCAGGCCCAGTTCCTCAGGCCCCAACCCATCAATGGGCGACAGGCGTCCCAGCAGGACGAAATAAAGGCCGCGATATCCGGTTGCCTGTTCAATGGCCGCCAGGTCGGCAGGTGTCTCGACGACGCAGAGCTGGCTTCGTTCACGCATGCCCCCGGCACAAAGCCCGCAGCGCTCCGTCTCGCTGAAAGTGCGGCAATCCCGGCAATGGCCGATGCCATGCATCGCCGCTTGCAAGGCGGACGCTAGGCGATCCCCTCCTCGGCGATCGCGCTCAAGCAGATGATAGGCCATCCGCTGCGCACTACGCGCACCAACGCCCGGCAAACAACGCAGCGCTTCCATCAATTCGACGAGCAGGGGGGACGTGGCACTCATTCCGGGAACGCCTCGATTGAACGGGTTGCGCGCATCATCAGAAGGGCAGCTTCAAGCCCGGTGGCAACTCGAGCCCCTGGGCAAGCCCCCCCATGCGCTGCTTGCCGGCCTCGGCCACCTTGTTGACGGCATCATTGACTGCCGCGGCGACCAGATCCTCGGCCATATCCGGGTCATCAGCCAGCAATTTGCGATCGATACGGACGCGTCGAACTTCGTTGCGACCGCTCATCACGACGCTGACCATGCCTCCCCCGGCACTTCCCGTCACTTCCATCCTGCCAAGTTCTTCCTGCGCACGTTGCATCTCTTCCTGCATGCGCTGGGCCTGCTGCATCAATTGGGCGATCTGGCCTTTCATCATGTGCCTTGCTCCGGGGGACGAATGCTTTCGGGAACGATGCGCGCACCCAAGGTAGCACCCAGCTCTGCGAGCACGGGATCGGCTTCGAGCGCAGCCCGCGCTTCGGCAAGGGCACCATCCTTCGCCGACGCCGCACGAGCCGCAGGCGAATCGACCGCATCGCGACCGACGCAGCGCAACCGCACGCGTTCGCCGAGCACGGGCTCGAGGTGCGACTCCAACTGCGCCAGCATCACCGGGTCGGCCAGCACGAGATCGTGATGCGCCAGCGCCAACACCAGCGTCTGCCCTTCGCGGGACTGCAGCGCTGATCGACGTGCCAGTTCCCGCAATGGACCGCCAAGCGCAGCGCGCTCCAGGAGCTCGTCCCAGTCCGGGAGAGGGACGGTCGAGTCACTCTTCCGCGGCAACGTTTCTGTCATGGTGGCCATCGCTGCGCGCGCATTCGCGGAGGACTGCCCTGAAGCCGGCTCGGCGTGACGGGCAGACTGATGAACCCCAGCCGAGGACCCGACCGCATGGCTCGCTGCCGTTGGCAAGGCACCACGCGGCGCCTCGTCGTCGCGCCCGGGGCGAAAGGCCAGCATCCGCAACAGCGCCATCTCGAATCCGGTGATTGCATCGGGCGCCAATGGCAGGTCACGGCGACCCGCCAGCGCCATCTGGTAGTACAACTGCACTTCCTCTGCGGACAATCGGCGCGCCAGCTGGACCAGATCCTCCTCGTCCGCCTCGCCTGCCTCGCCACGGTCCAGACCCGGGACCAACTGGCGCAGTTGGATGCGGTGGAACAGCGTCGCCAGATCCTCGAGAACCGTTGCGAAATCGGGCGCGAAGGCAATGATGCGGCGCGCCTCGGCGAGCAATGCAACACCATCGCCGTCGGCCAAAGCATTCGCCAGACCCAGAACTTCAGCACGGTCGATGCTGCCGAGCATGGACCGAACATCATCGCTGCGGACACGACCCCCGCCATAGGCAATCGCCTGGTCCAGCAACGAGAGGCCATCGCGGAGGGAACCATCGGCAGCGCGCGCGAGCAAGGACAGCGCGGCATCATCGGCATCGACGCCCTCGGCGCCGAGGATATGCCGCATCTGGGCCTCGATCTGCGCGGGCAGCAAGCGCTTGAGATTGAACTTCAGGCACCGGGAGAGGACCGTCACCGGCAGCTTCTGCGGATCGGTGGTGGCCAGCAGGAACAATGCGTGTTCCGGCGGCTCCTCGAGCGTCTTCAGCAGCGCGTTGAATGCATTTTTCGAGAGCATGTGCACCTCGTCGATGAGGTACACCTTGTAGCGACCACGAGTCGGCGCGTACTGAGCGTTCTCGATGACCTCGCGCACATCGTCAACGCCCGTATTGGACGCAGCATCGATTTCCAGCAGGTCGATGAACCGCCCCGCATCCACCGCTTGGCAAACCGCGCATTCGCCGCAGGGCTCAGCGCCCTGCCCGCGCTCGCAATTGAGTGACTTCGACAGGATGCGCGCGATGGTGGTCTTGCCCACGCCGCGCGTCCCCGTGAACAGATAGGCGTGATGCATCCGGCCACTTTCAAGGGCATGGGTCAGCGCACGCACCACATGCTCCTGCCCGACCAGTTCGCCAAAGCGCCGCGGGCGCCATTTGCGTGCCAAAACCTGATAAGACATGCGTACTCCGGATCGGACCACCCTACTGCCAAGGCACGCTACGCCGACCCACATGCCGGCGCGCATGCGCCGCGCTTGTCCGCGGCATCGCTTCCTCGCTATCCTAGCGCGCTTGACGGACAGCCTGCGGCTGCTCCGGCTGGTTGCAGTGGAGAGGTGTCCGAGCGGTCGAAGGAGCACGCCTGGAAAGTGTGTATACGGTCAAAAGCCGTATCGAGGGTTCGAATCCCTCCCTCTCCGCCAGTTCCGAGTGCCGCCTTGGCGCACGAAGTTCATGGTGGCCCCGTCGGTCCTTCCGCGACGATAGTTTGCAAACCCCGCCAGGCCCGGAAGGGAGCAACGGTAGTAAACGATTCGGGTGCCGGAATGTGGCTGGCGGGGCTGCCACCCCTGATCGATACCCGCGAAAAAGCGGCGCGATCGACGCGGCAATTGCAAGCTGGTTCAACGTCGACCCCATGCCCGTGGGACCCCTTGTGGACGAGCCCGGTCGCCACGCATCCGCGGTCGAAGCGCGCCGGCCAGAAAAGCCCCAAGGTCGCTGCCGGTCGCCGGGCCGACCACGATCCATCACTGAACCGGATCGCCGACATGCGGTCTGACGGCGGATGACAGCCCACCTCGCCGGATCCTCAGCGTCCGATGAAATGCCAGCCGACGTGCTGCGCCTGATCGCCATCCGCGGGGCTCGCAGCGCGGGCCAGGGGGCGCTGGTCGCCGGGTTCGCACTATATCTCCATGCGCTCGGTTGGCATGCCGCAGGCATCGGCGCCACGCTCTCGGCCGCGTTGCTGGTTGGTGCACTGCTCACCTTGACCGTGGGACCGCTGAGCGACCGCATCGGCGGACGCCGCTATTTCTTGCTCGGCTATGAAGCACTGCAAATCCTCGCCGCGCTGCTCGCCCTATGCAGCACCCGTCCCGTCTTGCTGGTCCTGGCAGCCATCCTGGGCGGCTTTGGTCGTGGCGCCAATGGCAGCGCAGGACCCTTTGGGCCTCTCGAGCAGGCCTGGTTGGCTCAGTTGCTGCCGGCCGCGCGCCGGGGGCGGGTGTACAGCCAGAACACGGCCATTGGCTTCATCGGCATGGCCCTGGGAGCGCTGGGGGCAGGCGCGGTCGGCTGGTTCGCGCCGCACGGCGGCGCCGCGCCCTACCGATGGCTTTTTGTCGTCTCCCTCCTCGGCTCGCTGGCCAGTCTGGTCCTGCTGGCACGGATGAAGGAACCCCCGCGCCGCCCGCGGGTTGACCCGCGCACGCACGCATCCGAGAGCGAGGAACATCGTGCCGAGAATCGACGCATGCTCAAGCTCGTGCTGGTCAACAGCCTCAATGGGCTCGGCATCGGCATGATCGGCCCACTCATTGCCTACTGGTTCCTGCTCAAGTTCGCCCATGGCCCGGGGACCATAGGCCCCGCGTTGGCGGCCAGTTTCGGGATGGGTGCTGTCGGCTCCTTGCTGGCCGGCGCCATCGCGCGACGCCATGGCCTCATCCGGGCGGTCGTCTGGATGCGCCTTGCCGGCCTTGTGCTCATCCTCGGCATTCCCCTGTCCCCCTGGTTTGCGCTGGCTGCGGTCCTCTATGCGTTGCGCGCCGGTATGAACCAGGGAACGGCGGGCGTTCGGCAGGCGCTGGTCGCTGGACTGACGCGCGACCACCGTCGGGGACTTGCGGCCAGCCTCCAGAATGTGTCCATCCAGATTCCGCGCGCCATCGGCCCACTGCTCTCGGGCTTCCTCTTGCACGCTGGCATGCTGACGGCGCCGTTCCTGATTGCGGCGGCCTTCCAGGCCGCCTACCTTGCCCTCTACGCCAAATTCTTCGGGGAATTCGCTGGCGGGGGCCAGGACTGACCCCATGGCCCACGACCGCGATCCACCTCAAGCCGCTCCCGCCCGGATCGGCGGGGGCTTGTCGCGTCCAGGATCCGCTGTTCAGCCGGCCAGGGCCGTAACAGGCGTGGGTGGTGGCAATGCAACGCAATCACCGGGCTCAAGCACGGCGTAACCGGCTTCGCGCAACACACCGGCATCACCACGACTCGCTTGGTGGTAAAGCACCAAGCGCTCTCGCAATGCGCCGGAATACTCGCGTTCGAGGTCCTCGAGACCCGTATGCGACGCGTTGGCATGCAGACCACAGTCGTGAAAGATGCGTTCGCCACGGCCGGCGTGCACGGCCAACGCCTCGGGAATGGGACGGGTGTCGCCTGTCCACGCGAAGCTTCCAGGCAGCGCCAAGCCAAAGGCACTGCGGGCACGGTGATGGCGGCTCTCGAAAATCTCGAACCACCAGCCATCGAGCCAGAACCCGCGACTGGCGGGGATCAACTGGAACGCGTCCCAGAACTGCACGCCCCCTTCGGCGAGCAAACGCGGAAAATCCGCAAGCCGCGCCTGCAGGAATGGAACCAGGTCGGCATGGACGAACAGGCGGCACGGTGCGCGCCGGTCCCCGAACCATAGTCGATAGAACAGCTCTTCGAGCCCCCCGACATGGTCCATGTGCAGGTGGGTCAGGTAGAGTGCCCTCGGCAGGTGTCCGTAGGTCGCGAGGAATCGACCGGGAACGTCAGGCCCGCAATCGATCAGCAGCAACGGCTGCTCCTCCCGCTGCAGGACGGCCGCGGAACTGCCCAACTCGATCGCCTGCGCGGCGCCCGTACCCAGTGCGAGCAACGACCAGTTCAACTTCGCACCCCAACCATTGCCACGGATGCGTCCAAATCGCGCTGATAGGCATTAAGCAATACCTGCCACTGCCGCATCAGCCAATCCGGCGTAGGGGCCGGCCGCGAGGCCACCTTCCGAATGGAACGCAGCAGCCGCGCCAGATTTCGCCGTTGCCAACGGCACGCGGGCTTGCGCAACCGGCCACGATCGAAGTCCAGTAAATGCCAGCCTCCATGGGCAAGAACGACGTTGTGTGCGTTCAGATCGGCGTGATCGACTCCTGCGGCATGGAAACGGGCCAGCATCGAGCCGACGAGTCGCCAGTCGTCTTCGCTGACGTGGCCCGCGGCAAGCATCTCGGCCAGCGTCTCCGCACCCGGCAGTTCGACACTGAGCAAGTCGGCACGCGCCCACATGCCGTGACGGACACAGCGGGCTGCCAGTGGCTCAGGCACGGGCAAATCCATGGCCCGCAAACGCTGGAGCAGTACAAATTCCCTGAATGATCGCGATCGCTCCGCGCCTAGCCACAGATAACGGTCTCCGCGTATCGGCGCCAACGCGCCCCCCCGGCGAAAGTGCCTGAGCACCATCGGCCCAGCCGGTCCATCGATGAAACCGACGGTACCTCGCCCGCCCTTTCTCGCGCGCAAACGGGACTGCGCCTGCCAGAATGACGGATCGAACCACTGCGGCGTGACTTGTGGGATTGCCGTCGCATCGAACACAATCACCTGTCCATCGCTGTCGCGTCGCGTCGAGCGGGCCGCCTTTTTCACCATGTCCGCCAGCATTGCCTTCTTCGGTTACTAAGTCTAGTCAAAGCCGCATGAGCGAGGCGTCGACATCTCCTTCCATCTGCCTCCTGCGCACGTCCGCACTGGGCGATGTCACCCATGTTGTGCCCCTAGTGCACACATTGCGCAGCGGCATGCCGCACGCACGGTTGACCTGGATCATCGGCAAGCTCGAACACCGCTTGGTCGGCGACCTGCCCGGGGTCGAATTCGTGGTTTTCGACAAGAACCTGGGGTTGGGTGCCTTCCGCCACGCCCGCTTGGCACTGGAGGGCCGCCGGTTTGACGTCCTCCTCCACATGCAGGTTGCGCTTCGCGCCAACCTGTTGAGCCTGGGCGTCCGCGCGCGTCGCCGCATCGGCTACGACGCCGCGCGTTCAAAAGACCTGCACGGACTGACGATCAACGAGCGGATCGCGGCTCACGGCGGACAGCACGTCCTGGAGGCCATGGGCAGTTTCGCCGAGCCTCTGGGCCTGAGGCAGACGCGAGTGCGTTGGGACATTCCCATCCCCGTCGAGGCGGATGCCTGGGCCATGGACCAGCTGCCGGGGGATGCGCCATGGCTGCTGATCAACGCCGCCTCCAGCCACGTGCTGCGCAACTGGCATGCCGATGGATACGCGGCCGTGGCCGATTACGCGCAGCAGGCCTTGGGGTGGCAGGTCGCGCTCACCGGAGGTCCCAGCCACGTCGAGCGAAAGTTGGGCGACAACATCCGTGCACGCATGCGCAGCACGCCTGTCGATCTGATTGGCCGGGATACCCTGAAGCGAGCACTTGCGCTCTACCGTCGAGCCACCGCACTCCTGTCGCCCGATGCGGGTCCCATGCATATGGCGAATGCCGTGGGAACGCCGGTCATCGGCCTTCATGCGGCAAGCAATCCGGCTCGCTCGGGACCTTACAGTGATCGGCGATGGTGCATCGACCGATATGCAGCCGCAGCCCAGAAGTTCCTCGGTCGCGCCGTCGAGGACATCCCCTGGGGAACCAAGATCGAACGCCCCGGCGTCATGGATCTGATCCAGGTCGATGACGTGATCGAACGTCTGGAGGCACTGGATCTCGAACGTCGCCACGGCGGCCTCAAGAGACCCGCGCCCGCCTGATCCCGATCAAGTTGCGCAACAACCCATGCAGCTAGCCTTCGGCCATTCAATGTTTCGAGCGGCCTAATGGACACTTCGGGAAGGATCTGACATCGGTGCCGCCGAGCCGCTATCCTGCTACGCGCGCGCGCATCATTTGCAATGCCGGCCGCTTTATCTAGGTACGCAGGCGATTGTCGACCTCTAGACGGCCGAGACCGGAGCCGCACGCATGCTGCGCCGAGGGATCCTGAATGCCGCTCCAACGTTGCCCGGCATCCGCCAGACGCTCGGCGCGCTCCTTGCCGACCGATACAGCACGCGCATCGCCGTGAACTGAACGATCACCGGACCGCATCCGGCACGACAACGCCGGTGCAGCTACAATAGGAGGTCCACCAGGCTGCACGTTCCACCATTCGCCCGACGGCCCGGCGCATCCTTCCGGCGAACCGCGGCCCCGCAGCCCGACCATTACCCCATCTTTCCTCATGGCCTCGCGCTGCGCGGCCCTACGCGAAGTCATCCATGATCGAGTCCCCTGCCAACAACGTGTCATCCACGGTCCCCTCGTTTCAGGAGCTCGGTTTGCCTGCGGCAATCCTCGATGCCCTCGCTGCCGTTGGCTATGAAACGCCATCGCCGATCCAAGCTGCGACCATTCCCGTGCTGCTGCAGGGTCGCGACCTCGTGGGACAGGCCCAGACGGGAACCGGCAAGACCGCGGCATTCGCGTTGCCGATCCTCGCACGCATCGACACCGCAGTCGGCGCGCCGCAGGCCCTCGTCCTGACACCAACGCGCGAACTGGCGATCCAGGTCGCGGAAGCTTTCACGCGCTATGCATCGCGGCTAAAGGAATTCCATGTCCTGCCCATCTATGGCGGCCAGGGGTATGCACCGCAGTTGCATGCGCTCCGCCGAGGCGCCCATGTCGTGGTCGGCACGCCAGGGCGCATCATTGATCACCTCGAGCGCGGCACCCTCAAGCTCGACCTCTTGCGGCACGTTGTCCTTGACGAAGCCGACGAAATGCTGCGCATGGGATTCATCGAGGATGTCGAGTCGATTCTTGGACGCGTTCCGGCAGCACGCCAAGTCGCGCTCTTCTCGGCGACCATGCCATCGGCGATCCGTCGGATCGCGGACCGCTACCTCCATGATCCCGTACAAGTCAGCATCAAGGGCAAGACGACGACCGCGGCCAAGGTCGCGCAGCGCTATTGGCTGGTCAGCGGCATGCACAAGCTTGACGCGCTTACCAGGATCCTCGAGGTCGAGCCCTTCGATGGCATGATCATTTTCACCCGCACCCGTCAGGCGACCGAGGAACTCGCCGAAAAGCTCGCCGCGAGGGGATTCGCCGCGGCTGCCTTGAACGGCGAAGTGCCTCAAGCCATGCGCGAACGCATCGTCCAGCGCTTCAAGGATGCGCAGATCGACATCCTCGTCGCCACGGACGTCGCAGCACGCGGCCTCGATGTCGAGCGCGTCAGCCACGTCCTGAACTACGACATCCCCACGGATACGGAAAGCTACGTCCATCGGATCGGCCGCACCGGTCGTGCTGGCCGCAGTGGCGAAGCCATATTGTTCGTGACTCCACGGGAACGCCATCTGCTGCGCGCGATTGAACGGGCCACCCGACAGCCCATCACGCCAATGCAATTACCTGGAATCGAGGCGGTCAACGATCGCCGGATCGCGCGCTTCATGCAACGCATCACCGACGCCCGCGCGCTGGAAGGATTGGAGGATTTCCAGCGGCTCGTTGAACGCTACGAGCAGGAACACGACGTTCCAGCTATCGAAATCGCAGCGGCCATGGCGCGACTGCTGCAAGGCGACGAACCATTGCTGCTCAAACGGGAGGCCCCGAATGAAACTCCCAGCCGGCGCCCCGAATCGAACCGACCGGAGGCGATGGGAAGCAGCCCGCTTGTCCTTTGGCGTGTTGCGGTTGGCCGTCGTCACGGCATCCAGGTGCGAAACCTCGTTGGCGCCATCGCAAACGAGGGCAAGCTTGCCAATAGCCAGATCGGAAGCATTGAGTTGAGGGGTGACCACAGTCTTGTGCAACTGCCGGCCGATCTCTCCCCCGCAACGCTGGATGTGTTGCGCAAGACACGCGTCGGCGGCCAAGCGCTGCGCATCGAGCGATTCGATGGAGCACCCGCAACGCCGCGCACCGGAGCCAAACAGCGCAGGAAACCCACGCACTAGAGGGCCCGTCGGCGTCGCAGCCCATCGTCTCGCTGCTTGGATCTGCGCGCTGCGAACGCCCCGGCGAGCTTCGGCCAGCAAGTCGGAGCCCTTTATGGGTCGCGAGGCAACAAACCCGCCAGCCAGCGCCGTCTAGGCTTGGTACGGCCAGCCGACCCGGTTACATTGTCGCTTCAAGGGTTGCCGTGGCGGGCTTGAGGAAGTGCGCCTGCCGTACCGATCAGTCCGAACCATCCCGATGGTCCGTGCCTCGAATGAATTGCACGATATTCGCGTGCAGGTGCATGAGGCTCCGAGGGCGCACGTAGATCATGTGTCCGGTGTGATAGAACCTGTACTCGATGTTCCCCTGCAACCTGGCAACCATCGGCAGTTGCCGCATCTGGTAAACCGCCGCGTAGTAAGGCGTGGCCAAATCGAAATAGCCGGCATTGACCATCACCTTCAGGTCCGGGTTGTAGCTCATCGCGCCGGCGAGATCGGGCAACACGTTGGTACCGATGAAACCGATGGCTGCAGACTGACCTGGCAGGACGTGTTGGAAGCTCCAGTCGTTGCCTACTGCGTTGGAAATGATTTTGTAGGTATGGCTCCCGCCAAAATTGAGAACCCTTCGCACGTAGTCATTGAAGGCGGACGTATAGGCGGCGCTGATCGCCGCGCTCTGTGGGTCGTAGGCGGCCGACAGATC
>JAKAEJ010000062.1 GCA_021818335.1 Pseudomonadota bacterium
CAACGGCGAGATCGACAACCACGCGGCGCTGCGCGAGGAACTCCAGCGACGCGGATTCTCGGTACCCGCGGGCAGCGATGTGGCGGTGCTGCCGGCGCTCTACCGACTGCACGGCGTATCCTTCGTCGAGCACATTGACGGCGTGTTCGCATTGGCCCTCTGGGACGCGCGCGCACGCCGCCTGCTCCTGGCCCGGGATCGCGCGGGAGAACGCCACCTCTGCTATGCGATTGACGGTGGCCACGTGCACTTCGCGTCCGAGCTCGCGGCGCTGCGCGCCGGGGCGCTGTCTGCCCCTTCGGTGGATCGCGCGGCACTGGCCGCGTTCTTGGGACGCGGCTACTGTCCGGCACCTCGCACGCCTTATCTCGGGTACCGGAAGCTCGCGCCCGGGGAACTGGTCCTGATCGATGGCGCGCGCGTTGACGGGCGACGTTATTGGCATGCGCGCTGGGGAGATGCCGCCGTCGCTGCCGACCCCCGGACGTTCGATGCATGCCTTCGCGAAGCAGTCACGCGACAGACCGCGGTCGACGTCCCGTTCGGCATCATGCTCAGTGGTGGCCTGGACTCTTCGCTGATTGCCGCCATCGCGCGGCAAGTGCGACCGCAGCTTCCCCTTGGGGCGTACTGCGTGCACTTCAAGGAAAGCTCCTACGACGAGGCGCCGAAGGCGGTGCAGGTCGCCCATCGCCTGGGCATGCCCTGCGTCATGGTCGGCATCGGCGCCCTCGAGTTTCCGCCGCTGCTGCGCGATCTGGTCCGGCATTCGGGTGAACTGCTGGCCGATCCGGCCTGGGTGCCGATGGCAAGACTCTGCCAGCGCGCGCGGCAGGACGTCCCGATGCTGCTGGCCGGCGAAGGTGCCGATGAACTGTTTGGCGGCTATCCGACCTATCCCGGTGCCGTGGTGGCGACGCATTACGCCCGACTGCCCGCGCCAGCGCGTGCAATGCTGGATGCCGTGGTGACGCGCTTGCCGGTCAGCGATCGCAAGGTCACGCTCTCGTTCCTGCTGAAGCGCCTGATCGAGGGCGCGAGCCTGCCGCCGTTGTCACGCCACCGCCAGTGGCTGGCGCCCATCCCGTCCCCGATGCTCGAAAGGCTGGGACTACCCGCGGAGCCCGAATCGACGATCGGCAAGGCGGACCAGCTTCTCCCGGTGCTCGACCAGTTGCAGCGCTACGACTTCACGCATGGCCTGGCGGAAGCGCTGCTGTCCAAGTCGGATCGGGGCGGCATGCGTTTCGCGGTCGAACTTCGCGCGCCGTTCCTGGATCCGGCGGTCATCGATTTCGCCGTGCACCTGCCGGCACGGCAACGCGTGCGCGGGACGACCACGAAGGTCTTTCTCAAACGCTACGCACAACACTACCTGCCCTCCTCCGTGGCGCGGCAACGCAAACGAGGGCTTTCGGTGCCACTGGCGGCATGGCTGCGCGACCCGCTGCGCGAATGGGCGCGGCAGCGGCTCGACAGCCCGTATTTGGCGGGCACCGGGCTCGATCCACGCGCGCTGCAGGCGCTCCTTCAGGAACACTGGGCGCGCCAGGCTGACCACAGCCGGGCGTTATGGGCGCTGCTGGTGATGGCGGAATGGCTGGAATGGCATGCGGAAGCAGCCCTCGATGCCGCGCTGGCCGTTGAGCGTCAAGGCCACGCAGCGGCGTTCGCGGTCGAAACCGGTCCCTGAAAGCGGTCAGGCCTTCAACCAGCGCGCGGCATCCAGCGCGTAATAGCTGAGGATGGCGTCGGCACCGGCGCGCTTGAGCGCGATGAGGGATTCGAGCACCACCGCCTTCTCGTCCAGCCAGCCATTCATCGAGGCGGCCTTGAGCATCGCATATTCGCCGCTGACCTGATAAGCGAACGTCGGCATGCCGAATCGCCGTTTGACCCGATGCAACACGTCCAGATACGGAAGACCCGGCTTGACCATCACGGCGTCGGCGCCCTCGGCGATGTCCAGTTCGACCTCGCGAAGCGCCTCGTCGCTGTTGGCGACGTCCATCTGGTAGGTGTGCTTGCCCCCTTTGCCCAGGTTGCCCGACGAACCAACCGCATCGCGGAACGGACCATAGAATGCCGAGGCGTACTTCGCCGAATAAGCGAGGATGCGCGTGTGGATGTGACCCGCGTTTTCGAGCGCCGAACGCAAGACGCCAATCCGCCCGTCCATCATGTCCGATGGAGCGACGAAATCCACACCGGCGGCGGCCTGTGCCAGCGCCTGCCGCACCAGGGCCTCGATGGTCGGCTCGTTCATCACATAGCCGGTGGCGTCAATCAGGCCATCCTGGCCATGCGAGGTGTACGGATCGAGCGCGACGTCCCCGATCAGGCCAAGCCCTGGATGCCGCTGCTTGACGGCACGGATGGCCCGCTGCATCAGTCCCTCCGGATTCCATGCCTCCCGCGCGTCATCGCTCTTGGCAGCTGCGCCCGGAGCCGGAAACAACGCGAGCGCCGGGATGCCGACCGCTTCGCAGTCCCCGGCGAGCTGCTGCACCAGGTCGATGGACAGCCGCTCGACGCCGGGCATCGATGCCACCGGCTCGCGGTGGTCCACGCCTTCGCAGACGAAGGCCACCATCACGAGATCCGAGGGCATCAGCGAAGTCTCGCGCATCAGCGCCCGCGAGAACGCATCGCGACGCATGCGCCGAAGGCGGGTGGCTGGGTAGCTCATGGCGGCACTCCGTGACGTTCTCACGATTTTACCGCGGTGCCGGCCAGGCGCTGCGCCCGGGATCGTGCTCGGCGCGCGCCGGGCGAAGGCATCGCCACCCTTCGTCGGCCCCGGCGATCGCCGGGGCGACGGGCGATGCGGCCGGTCAGCGGTTGCCCTGGTCCGTGCTGCGAATGAAGTTCACCAGGTTGTCGTGCAACTGCTGGATCGCCTGCGGCTGCTCGTACAGCATGTGGCCACAGTCATAGAAGCGCAGTGAAATGTTCTTCTGCAGGGCTGGTGGCAGCCCCATGTGCTCGACCGTGTATTCCGTGCCATAGAAAGGCGTGGCCAGGTCGTAGTAGCCGTTTTCGATCTGCACCTTCAAGTGCGGGTTGGAGCGCATGGCTTCCGCCAGGTCCGGGGCCACGTTGGTGTAACCCGGCCAGTTGATGCGCCCGCCATAGTGCTTCCAGTCCCAGTCACGGCCCACCGTGCCACTCAGGATCACGTAATGGCGGTCCGCGCCGAACTTCAGCGTCTGCCGGACGTACCGATTGAAGGCGGCGGTGTAGGGGCCGGTGATGGCGTCGCTCTGGGGGTCGTTCATGGCGTACTCGGCCAACCGGTCCGCCGCCCATCCCGAATACCGGCCGTCCAGCCGGCCGGTGACGAGCCCCCGGCTGCGCTGCAGTTCAGCCATGAACTGGAACAGGCTGACCCGCAGGTCGGCCTTCTCGATGTAGGCCGGCGACAGCCCCGTGAACTGCGCCAGCCTGCTGACAACCTGCGCCCTTTCGGTAGCGGGCAATGACGAACCCATCATGAGCGCGCTGGCGTACTGACCACGCGCGAAATTCTTCACCTGGTCCAGGTAGGCCGCCAGGTCCGCTGGGCACTGCACGATCTTGTGATAGCAGGCCACTGCGGCATAGCTCGGCAGGAAGCTGATGTAGGGGAGGTCATTGCCCGGGTTGAAGCTGGCAGTCTCGAAGTTGAGGATCGAGGACATCAGCACGACGCCGTTGAAATCCATTCCCTGCTGTTGGAGGTCATTGACCAGCACCGCCGAACGGGTGGTTCCGTAGCTCTCGCCGATCAGGTACTTCGGGGAATTCCAGCGGTTGTTGCGCGACACGTAGTCGTAGACGAACTGCGCGAAGGCCTTGCCGTCCGCATTGACGCCATAGAAGTCCTTCGGCGTGCCGACGCCTCCCTGGTCCTTGCCGAGGATGCGGCTGAACCCGGTACCCATCGCGTCGATGAACACCAGATCGGTCGCATCCAGCAGCGAATACTGGTTGTTGACCACGTCGTAGGGTGCCGGTGGCGTGTGGTGGGCATCCCCGCTGATCACCCGCACTGGGCCGAATGCACCCATGTGCAGCCAGACGCTCGAGGAACCCGGACCGCCGTTGTAGAGGAAAGCGATGGGGCGGGTCGAGGGATCGCGCACGCCATCCTTGACGTAGGCAACGTAGAACATGCTGCCCGTGGGTTGCCCCTTGTCGTTCTTCAGGATGATCGTACCGGCAGTGGCCGTGTAGCCAATGCGCTTGCCGTTGACGTTGACGCTGCCATGGGTGACCGATCGCTCGGCCTTGGGAGGCGTGACCTGGACGTTCGCGGCCTTTGCGTCGTGACGCGCCGGCGCGTCCGCTGCATGGACGGCCACGGTCAGCGTGAGTGCGGTGCCTGCCAGCAGGAGGGCGAGGGGGTGTTTCATGGGAAGTCCTCCGCGATCAGCCGCGCGATGCGGCATGGGTGATGAATGCATCGATGTTGTGCGCCAGTTGGGGCAGCACGGCGGGATTGAGGTAGAGCATGTGCCCGACCGCGTAGTAGTCCTCGTGGATGTGGTGCTGCAGCGACGTTGGCAGCCCCATGTGCGCGATCGTGTAATTGGTGGCGCCGAATGGCGTGGCCAGATCGAACCAGCCGTTGTTGAGCAGCAACTGCATGGAAGGATCGTTGCTCATCGCGCGCGCCAGTGCCGGCGCCACATTCCGGGTATGGCCCAGCGATTTGCTGCTGCCCACGCCCTGCGCCAGCGTGCTCAGGGGCGGCGTGTAGTGGCTCCAATCCCAATCCTTGAACACCGTCCCGCTGGTCTGCACGTACAGGTGACTGCTTCGCCAGTGCAGGCTGTCCCGCAGGTACGTGTCAAACCCTGCGCTCAACGCACCCCATATCGCCGTGGTGGCGGCACCGGCCGCCGAATTCCCCGACTCGGGATCGAGCGGCTGCAACTGGGGCGTGGTGAATCGCGCGTCGAACCGACCCGTGCTGTTCCCGTCGCCGAGCAGGTTGCGCTGGAAGACGGACAGCGGCATGCGCAGGTCGGCCTTCAGCCACAGGGCCGCGGGAATGCCGGTGAACTGCGCGAGGCGCGTGGCGATGCGGTCCCTCTCGGCCGCCGGCAGGGCCGAGCCCTCGAAGAGCGCGTGCGCGTAGGCGCCGCCGGCGAAACGCTCGACCTGCCCCACGAACGCCTGCAAGTCCGCGGGACGCGGGTTCACGCGATGGTGGTACCACGCCACCGCCGCATAGGAAGGCAGGTACAGCTCGTATGGCAGGTCGTTTCCGGGATTCGTGTTGAGCGTCGCGAAATCGAGCACGGTCGAACACAGGATCACGCCGTCGAGGTAGATGCCCTTGCCCACGAGATCCTGGGCCAGAACGGCCGAACGGGTGGTGCCGTAACTCTCGCCCAGCAGGAATTTGGGCGACTGCAGGCGGCCGGTCGCCTGCAGATAGCGCTGGATGAACTGGCTGAAGGCCTTGGCGTCGCCGTTGATGCCATAGAACATCTTGGCCGTACCCACCCCGGCGATCCGACTGTAGCCCGTGCCGACCGCGTCGATGAACACGAGGTCCGTGCTGCCGAGGATGCTGTCCGCGTTGGCTTCGACGCGGTAGGGGGGCTGCTCGGCCCGGTGGTCGCCCGGCGCCGGCCAGACCAGCCGGCGCGGACCGAATCCACCAATGTCCACCAGCGCCGATGCGAACCCGGGCCCGCCGTTGTAGGCGAAGGTGATCGGCCGCCGCCCGGCGTCCCGGACCCCGTCCTTCGTGTAGGCGACGTAGAACACGCTGGCGGTCGGCTGATGCTTGTCGTTGTAGAGGAGCAAGGTCCCGGCCGTCGCCGTGTACTCGATGCGCCGTCCGTCGATCATGACGCTATGGTGAGTGCTGACCTCGCGAGGCTTGGGCACGGGCAACGCCGCCGGCGCCGGCTTGGGTTTGGCGGCGGTCGCCGCTGCGGCCGGGGCGGCATGGGCCAGGGGCCCCAGGGTGAGTGCGCCGACCAGCAGCAGCGCAGCGAGCGGGGTGTGAGACATGGGGGCACCTGCAACATGGGGGACACGGGCCCGGGCAGGCGGCCCATGAACGGGATATGACCACGATCCGGTGACGGGGTTCCCGACCCGCCGCGCGATGCTGCGGACGCGGATTGCAGCGCGTCGCCGCGCCAGCGACACTGGCCCTGTCGCCATTGCCTGGCCCCTTGCTCGCCATGCCCGATTCAGTCGATCAGGCCATCCTGGAGGCCCGCATGCTCATCCGGGAGCGTCGGTTCGCGGAAGCACGGTCGCGTCTGGAAGCGTACCTAGCATCGGCGCCGGCGACGGTGCAGGTGCTGTGGTTGCTGGGCGGAGCCTGCCAGGAGTTGGGCGACAGTCAGGCGGCGCAGTTCGCCTTCTCGCGCTTGCTCGCGCTTGATGCCCGGTGGGTCCCCGCGCGGACGGCGCGTGCCGAGCTGCTCGCGCGGGAGGGCCACATCGCCACCGCGGAGATGGAGTTGCGCAGGGCGCTGGCCGATGACCCCCGATTCACCCGCGCAGGGGTGAGCCTCGCGCAGATCCTGCGGGAGCAGGGTCGCCCGACAGACGCCCTGGCGGTCACCACCGCCGCGCGTTCGGCCCAGCCCCATGACCCGGACCTCGCGATCGAGCACGCGCTGGCGCTGCAATCGGCGGGGCGCCTCGACGAGGCCGTGGCCGTCCTCGACCGGGCCGTGCAGCAGGCCCCGCAGCGAGGCGACCTGCATCACTACCTCGCCCTGGCGCGACACGCCCGGGGCGATCATCGGCACGCCGCGGACCACGCGCGCCGCGCCCTGGCCATGGGGTGGGATCGCGCCGAAACCTGGGGCGTCCTGGCGCGCGCGCTGGCGGCCTCAGGGCAGCTCGTGGAGGCGGAGGACGCGTTCCGCGAAGGACTTCGCCGCGACCCCGACCACGCGCCCATGCATGAAGACTTTGCCCGTCTGCTTTGGCTGCGCCATGGCGATCTCGAACGCGCCAGCGTCGCCCTGGATGAAGCATTGGAGCGGAATCCCGCCAATGCCTCATTCTGGGCCGTCAAGGCGCAACTCTGCGCAACCGTCGGCGACTCCGCGCAGGCCTACGCCTTGTTTGCCCGTGCCGCCGCCCTGGCACCGGACGTCGTGTCTTACGAGTTGGCGGCAAGCGCGGCCGCGCTCGGGACCCAGCCGCGCAAGGCGCTCGATCACGCGCGCAGCGCCGCCGCCCGTGAACCATCGAGTTCTCGGGGCGGGCTGGTCCAGGCGCTCCTCGTGGCCGGCGATTACGACGAGGCTTCGCGCCTGCTCGAGCAGGCGCGGCGCGAACAACCCGACGACCAGCAGGTGCTGGCCCTGCAGTCGGTCCTGTGGCGGTTGCAAGGCGATGCGCGCTATGGCTCGCTGTACGACTATGCCCGTTGCGTGCGCGCATGGACCCTGGATACGCCGCCTGGCTGGTCCTCGCTGGACGCCTACCTGGCTGATCTGCGCGAGACCTTGCGGCGCATGCACGCCTTCCGCGGACACCCGCCGGACCAGTCGCTGCGTGGCGGCTCGCAAACTATGGGGGACCTCGCCACCCATTCGGATCCGGTCATCCGCGCATTCTTCGATCACGCGATCGCGGGTCCGATCGTGCGTCATATAGAATGGCTCGGCCACGGCGATGATCCGATGCGTCGTCGCCACGGCGGTCGCGGCCGCGTCCACGCGGCATGGTCGGTGCTCCTGCAGCCGGAAGGCTTCCACGTCGACCATGTGCATCCGGACGGCTGGCTTTCATCGGCCTGCTACATCGATCTTCCCGGCACGCTGGGTTCCGGCGCCAGCGAAGGCGAGGGCTCGCGGGAGGGCTGGCTGCGCTTCGGCGCCGTGCCCCTGCCGCTGGCAAGCCCGATGGGCGCTGAACATTACGTTCGCCCCGAGCCCGGGCGACTGGTGCTGTTTCCTTCGTACATGTGGCACGGCACCGTTCCGTTCCGCGGACCGCATACGCGGCTAACCATCGCATTTGACGTCCTGCCCGCCTGACCGTCCGCGCCGCAACGGCTGCAACGGCGGCCCGCTGCCTGCCCATTCCGTGAACGGCGCCTCGGTTGTCCCTCGCGGATTCAGGCAAGGTTGCCACTGTTAGCTTAAAGTTAAGCACTGGCCGTGATATAAAAACAGCCGGTTAGACGCCTACTCGCACAATTGGCCTGAATTTAACTTCTTAACTGGCTGATCGCATCATGTCCCTTGCCGTCCTGGCTTTGCTTCTGGCGACGATCGTGCTGGCCGCCCTGACGGTCAAACGCGTCCCGGAAGGCACCGTCGTCACCCTCCAGCGCATTGACGGCCACGCGCGCCGCCTCCAGCCCGGCACCCATTTCATCGTGCCCGGTCTGGAACGGGTGCGCCATCGCATCAGCCTCGGCGGCCACGTCCTGCAGATCAGCGCGCCGGGCGCGCAAGGCCGCCTCTACTGGCAGGTGCTCGAGCCTGCGCGGGCGGAAGGCATCATCGAGCGAGCCGAAGCCCTGCTGAGCCAGACGGCTTTCGAAGTGCTGGTGGCCCAACGAGGCGCCGACCAGGCGCAGCTGAAGGCGACGATCAACCAGCGACTGCGTGACTTCGGCCTGCTGGTCACCCGCCTGGACCTCGCGGCCGCCTGAATCCCGGTTCGGGCGCGGGGGCCGGACGCGCCCTATACTGACGGGTCTTGCGGCCCACGCCCGCCCATTCCGACGCGCATGCCGAGTTCCCGTCCACCTGCCGCAATCCTCGACGCCGGGCTGCGCGCGCTCGGCCTGGATGCCATGGTGTCCGCCGAGGCCCGTGCGCGCATGCTTGCTTACCTTGATTTCCTGGCGGCGTGGAACCGCCACACCAATCTCACCGCCGTGCGCGATCCCCTGGCGATGGTGACGCGCCATCTCCTCGATTCGCTGGTCCTGCTGCCCCATGTGCAGGGGACTCGGCTGGCGGATCTCGGTAGCGGCGCCGGCCTGCCGGGCATCCCGCTGGCGCTTGCCCTTCCCGGCCTGCAGGTCACGCTCGTTGACAGCAATGGCAAGAAAGCGCGCTTCCTTCGCGCGGCGATCGCCGAGCTGGGCCTGGATGCCGATGTCGCGCAAACGCGCATCGAGGATCTCGAGGGTACCTTCGACACCCTCACCGCGCGCGCCCTGGCCGAGCTTGCAAATATGCTGCGCTGGTGCGGTCACCTCCTCCGGCCGGAGGGTGTGCTGCTGGCGCAGAAAGGGCAGTACCCCGCGGCGGAACTGGCCACCTTGCCACCCGGGTATGCTGCGCAGACCCTGCCGCTGTCCGTCCCCGGTCTGGACGCGCAACGGCATCTGGTCATCATCCGCAAGAGCCAGACGGCAAACCGGAGCGCCGCATGACCCGCATCATCGCCATTGCCAACCAGAAAGGCGGGGTGGGCAAGACCACGACCGCGGTCAACCTGGCCGCGGCGCTGGCCGAGGCTCGCCGCAAGGTCCTGCTCGTCGACCTCGATCCACAGGGCAATGCCACCATGGCTTCGGGGATCGACAAGCGCTCGATCGGCGCAAGCGGCTGCGAGGTCCTGCTCGAAGAAGTCCCGATCGAACAGGCGGTCATCGCCACGGCGTCCGGCTATGACCTCCTGCCCGGCAATGGTGACCTCACCGCCGCCGAATTGAAGTTGATGGATGCCCTTGCCAGGGAATCGCGCCTGAAGGAACAACTGGCCAAGTTGGGAAGCCGCTACCACACCATCCTCATCGACTGTCCGCCGACACTCCACCTGCTGACCCTCAATGCGCTGACTGCGGCGCACGGCGTCCTGATCCCGGTGCAATGCGAATATTTCGCGCTCGAAGGCCTCGCCAGCCTGCGCGACACGATCGCGGCCGTCCAGAAGCGCCTGAACCCGCAACTGGAGATCGACGGCCTCCTGCGGACCATGTACGACGTGCGGAACAACCTCGCCAACGAAGTATCGGCGCAGCTGACCCAGCACTTCGGGGACCTCCTGCTTCGATCGATCATTCCGCGCAACGTGCGACTGGCCGAAGCGCCCAGCCATGGCAAGCCGATCACCTGTTACGACCGGGATTCCCGCGGGGCCCTGGCCTACCTCGGCCTGGCGGGCGAGATGATCCGGCGCGAGCGCGAACACCAGGGCGCGACGGCACCACTGCACTGAGCACGGGACCGATGCACCCACCCCAACGCGCCAGGCCGCAAGCCGCCCCGGGCGCGCCACTGAGGAATCGACATGGCAGCATCCAAGAAACCCGCACTGGGACGTGGCCTCGATGCACTGCTGCGGCCGACGGGCGACGGCAGCGCCGCCGTCGCCGACGGGATGCTTGAAGTCCTGGCGGTCAGCGCCATCCAGCCGGGGAAATACCAGCCGCGCAGGCACTTCGACGAAGACGCGCTGGACGAGCTGGCGGCCTCGATCAAGGCGCAGGGCGTGCTGCAGCCCCTGGTCGTGCGCCTGGCTGCGCCGGGCCGTTACGAACTGATCGCCGGCGAGCGCCGGTGGCGCGCCGCGCAGCGCGCGGGACTGGGGGAAGTCCCTGCCCTCGTCCGCGAGGTCCCGGAAAAGACCGTGCTTGCGCTCGCACTGATCGAAAACATCCAGCGCGAAGACCTTTCCCCGCTCGAGGAAGCCGAGGCGTTGAAGCGGCTCATCGACGAATTCGCGATGACCCACCAGCAGGCCGCCGAAGCGGTGGGCCGGTCCCGGGCCGCCGTGTCGAACTTGCTGCGCCTGCTGGAACTGCCAGCCCCGATCCGCGCGCTGCTGGACGCGGCGCGGCTCGAGATGGGCCATGCGCGCGCACTGGCCGCGCTTCCCGAAAGGCTAGCCATTCGCCTCGCCGAACAGGCGGCCGACCGCGGATGGTCCGTGCGCCAGCTCGAAGCGGCCGCCCGCGCTGCGCCCGTTGCGACGCAGGCCAAGCCCGCACGACGCCAGACGCGCGACGCGGATCTCGCCGCACTGGAGCGTGAATTGTCCGAGCATCTGGCCACGCGCGTCGAAATCCGACCGGGTCGGGGCGGGCGTGGCGCGCTGGTGCTCCATTACCACAACCTCGATGCCCTCGACGGCGTCTTGGCGCGGCTGCGTCGTTGATGCATGCGCCTGGGTCATAATGCGTGGCCGACCCGAACCGGGACCGACCCGTGAGTACCACGCCTGCCCTGTCCGTCGTCGTGCCGGTCTTCAACGAACGCGACAACATCGAGCCGCTGCTCGAGGAAATCCGCCGCGCCCTCGAAGGCCTCGTCGACTACGAAGTGATCTACGTCGATGACGCAAGCACGGACGACACGCTGGCAGTGCTTCTGTCCGCGCGAGCCCGTCATCCACGGCTGCGCGTATTGCAGCATGCCCGCCAATGTGGCCAGAGCACGGCCGTCTACCATGGCGTGCGCGCGGCGCGCAGTGGCTGGGTGGCGACCCTGGACGGGGACGGCCAGAACGATCCGGCGGATATTCGCAAGCTGCTCGCTGCGCGTGACGCGGCACCGGCGCGGACACGACTCTTCGCCGGCTGGCGCACGTCCCGGCGCGACAACCTGGGCAAGCGCCTGTCTTCCCGGATCGCCAACGGCGTACGCAAGCGGGTCCTTCGCGACGACACGCCGGACACGGGATGCGGGCTGAAGCTCTTTGATCGGGCGGTCTTCCTGGAGTTGCCTTACTTCGACCACATGCACCGCTTCCTGCCGGCACTGGTGCGCCGCCACGGCCATGACTGCCTGAGCGTACCGGTCAGCCACCGACCACGCACGCGCGGGGTGTCCAAGTACGGGATGTGGAACCGGTTGTGGGTGGGCCTTTCGGACCTGCGCGGCGTCGGCTGGCTGATGCGCCGCACCCGGCTTTCCGAGCCGCGGGAATTTTAGGCGCCGGCACGCCGGT
>JAKAEJ010000063.1 GCA_021818335.1 Pseudomonadota bacterium
GCTGGTCGTGATGACGCCCAAGTCGCTGCTGCGGCACAAACTGGCCGTTTCCTCCATCGATGAGCTGGTCCGTGGTGGTTTCCAGACGGTGCTGTCCGACACCACAGCCAAGGCCGGCCAGAAGGTGCGGCGCGTCGTGCTGTGTTCGGGCAAGGTCTATTACGACCTCCTCGAACGCGCCGAGGCAGCCGGCATCCACGACGTTGCGTTGGTTCGCGTCGAGCAGCTCTACCCGTTCCCGCGCGAGGCGGTTGTTCGCGAACTCGAGCGTTTCCCTGCCACGCGCGAAGTGGTCTGGTGCCAGGAAGAGCCCATGAACCAGGGCGCCTGGTTCCAGATTCGCCATCACCTGCAGGCCGTCTGCGGCGAGCGCGCGCTCGGTTACGCCGGTCGCGCCCGCTCGCCGGCACCGGCCTGTGGCCACTTCAACACCCACGTTGCCGAACAGAAAGCCTTGGTGGACCAGGCGCTCAGCGGGCCGCTGGGCACTGAAGCCGCTGACTGACCTCCACTATTCCGCAAGCCATCCCGAAGGATTTCCGCGCCATGGCCATTGAAGTCAAAGTCCCCGTGTTGCCCGAGTCGGTCTCCGACGCCACCATCGCGACCTGGCACAAGAAGCCGGGCGATGCCGTCCGGCGGGACGAGAATCTGGTCGACCTCGAGACCGACAAGGTCGTGCTGGAGGTGCCTTCCCCCGTCGACGGGGTGCTCAAGCAGGTTCTCCGCGACAGCGGCAGCACCGTGACGAGCCAGGAAGTCATCGCGGTGCTCGAGGCAGGCGCCGCCGAGCCCGCCGAGGCTGCCGCCGCGCAGCCTGCGCCCGCGGCCGCCAAGACCGTGCCTGCCACCCCGGCCCGTGCTCCCGAGCTGTCGCCCGCGGGGCTGCGCGTGGTCAGCGAGGAAAAGATCGACGCCACCCGGGTATCGGGGACGGGGCGGGATGGCCGCGTGACCAAGGAAGATCTGGTCAACTTCATGCGCGGTGGCAAGGCCGATGCGGCGCCGGCGAAGCCGGTGGCCGCGGCGGCCCGTGGCGCGGACGGACGCCCCGAGGAACGCGTGCCTATGACGCGCATGCGGGCCAAGATCGCCGAGCGGCTGATGCAGTCGAAGAACTCCATCGCCATGCTGACCTCGTTCAACGAGATCAACCTTGCCCGCGTCAGCGCGATGCGCAAGGACCTCGGCGAGCAGTTCGAGAAGACCCACGGCATCAAGCTCGGCTTCATGAGCTTCTTCGTGAAGGCCGCCTGCGAGGCACTGCGGCGCCGCCCGATCATCAATGCATCAGTCGACGGCAATGACATCGTCTACCACGGCTACCAGGACATCTCCGTGGCCGTGTCGACGGACAAGGGACTGGTCACACCGGTGCTGCGCGATGCGCAGGACATGAGCTTCGCGGAGATCGAGAAGGCCATTGCCGGCTATGCGCGGAAGGCCCGCGAAGGCGGCCTCACGCTCGACGACCTGCAGGGCGGCACGTTCACGATCACCAATGGCGGCACGTTCGGGTCGCTGCTCTCGACGCCCATCGTCAATCCCCCGCAGAGCGCCATCCTCGGGATGCACACGATCAAGGAGCGCCCCGTCGTCGAGCAGGGCCAGGTCGTCGCGGCGCCGATGATGTACGTCGCCATCAGCTATGACCACCGCATCATCGACGGGAAGGACGCCGTCCTGTTCCTCGTTGACATCAAGAATCAGCTCGAGAACCCGCACCGCATGCTGGTCGGCCTCTAGGCAGGCATCGGCCCCGCGGCGGCCACCGCCGCGGCGCCGGCGCCGACCCGGCCACCGTCCCGGCCCCGGCAGGCTCCATTGGCTTGGCGCCGGGCCCGAATTCCGCACTCGCCGCAAGGACTCCCCATGTCTGAACAATTCGATGTCATCGTCATTGGCGGCGGACCCGCCGGCTATCACGCGGCGATCCGCGCCGCCCAGCTTGGCTTGAAGACCGCCTGCGTCGACATGTTCGCCGGCAAGGATGGCAAGGCCGCGCTCGGCGGAACGTGCCTCAACGTGGGCTGCATACCGTCCAAGGCGCTGCTGGATTCGTCCCGGCAGTACTGGAACCTGACCCATGGCTTCGAGGTGCACGGGATCAAGGCGAGCAATCCTTCGATCGACGTCGGCACGATGGTCGGCCGCAAGGAAAAGATCGTCAAACAGTTCACGGGCGGCGTCGCGCTGCTGTTCAAGGCCAACAAGATCGCGTCCTTCTTCGGCAAGGGCCGCCTGTTGAAGGAGCGGGCCGTCGAGGTGACATCGCCGGACGGCAAGAAGCAGGTCATCAGCGCCACCAACGTGGTCATCGCCACCGGTTCGGCGCCGATCGAGCTCCCCTTCGCCCGCTTCGACGGCAAGCGCATCGTCGACAACGCTGGTGCGCTGGAATTCGATTCGGTGCCGAAGCGCCTTGGCGTCATCGGCGCAGGCGTGATCGGCCTCGAGCTTGGCAGCGTCTGGCGGCGTCTGGGCAGCGAAGTGACGGTCATCGAGGCACTGCCCGAGTTCATGGCGGCTGCGGACGCCGACATCGCCAAGGCCGCGGCGCGCGAGTTCGCGAAGCAGGGCCTGACGATCGAATTGGGAGCCAAGCTGCAGAAGGCCGAGGTCCGCGGCAACGAGGTCCATCTCGTCTACGCCGGCAAGGACGGCGAAAAGCAGCTGGTGGTGGACCGCCTGCTGGTGGCCGTCGGTCGCCGCGCCTACACGGAGGGCGTCCTCGGCGATGGCACCGGCGTGAAGCTCGACGAACGCGGCCGGGTGGTCGTGGATGACCATTGCTGGACCGGCGTCGAGGGCGTCTGGGCCGTCGGCGATTGCGTGCGCGGTCCGATGCTGGCGCACAAGGGCTTCGAGGAAGGCATCGCCGTGGCCGAGCTCATCGCGGGCAAGGCGGGCCATGTCAACTACGAGACGATCCCGTGGGTCGTATACACGGAACCCGAGATCGCCTGGGCCGGCAAGACCGAGGCGCAGTGCAAGGCCGAGGGCATTCCCCACAAGACCGGAAGCTTCCCGTTTGCCGCGGTCGGGCGCGCCGTCGCCATGAACGAGCCGGCCGGCCTGGTCAAGGTGATCGCCCACGCGGAAACCGATCGCATCCTGGGCGTGCACATGGTCGGGGCGTGCGTCTCGGAACTGATCGCCGAAGCCGTCGTGGCCATGGAGTTCAAGGGTTCCGCGGAAGACCTGGCCCGCATCATCCACGCGCATCCGACACTGAGCGAAGCAGTGCACGAAGCCGCCATGGCCGTCGACAAGCGGGCGATCCACAGGGCGGGCTGATATCCGGGTCGGCCGAACCCGCCCCGCCGGCTTTGGCCGGCGGGGCGGGACCCACACTCTCGTGACCTGAACCGGACGCATGGCCATGCATGACACGCCTTTCCTGGCATTCCGCATCCACCAGGATGCCGCTGGCTACCACGCCGGCATCGAAACGCTGACGTTGGACCAGCTTACGCCGGGCACGGTGACGGTGCGCGTGGCGTGGTCGTCAGTCAACTTCAAGGATGCCTTGGCGGCGACCGGGACGGGCAAGATCCTGCGCCGGTTCCCCTTGGTGGGCGGCATCGACCTCGCGGGCCACGTCGTCGCGTCCGATGATGCGCGCCACCGGCCGGGTGATGCCGTGCTGGTGACGGGTTGCGGGCTCAGTGAAACCCGGGATGGCGGCTACGCCGAATTCGCGCGCGTGCCTGCCGACGATGTCATCGCGCTGCCGCCGGGCCTCGACCTGCGCTCGGCGATGATCTACGGCACGGCCGGGTTCACGGCGGGCCTCGCCCTGCTGCGCATGGAACAGAACGGCCAGCATCCCGGGCTGGGCCCGATTGCCATCACCGGCGCCAGTGGCGGCGTCGGCATGCTGGCCGTGGCGATCTTCGCGCAAGCGGGTTACGCGGTGCACGCCATCAGCGGCAAGCCGCAGCATGCAGAGCGGCTGCACAGCCTGGGCGCCGTCGAGGTCCTGCCGCGCGAAACCTTGCCGGGCACATCCCGGGCCCTGGAGTCCGCGCGTTTCGCGGGGGCTGTCGACACGGTCGGCGACGGCACGCTGGCGGCGCTGCTGGCCTGCTGCTCGCCCTATGGCAACGTTGCCGCCTGCGGCCTCGTCCAGGGCAGCGACCTGCAGACGACCGTGATGCCCTTCATCATCCGCGGCGTAAGCCTGCTCGGCATCGCCTCCGCGGGGACGCCGCGGCCCCAGCGCGAAGCGGTCTGGCGCCAGTTGGCCGGTCCGTGGCGACCGTCGGGGCTGGAGCGCATCGTCACGCGCGAATTTCCGCTCGAACAACTGCACGAGTCATTCGCGGCCTATCTGAACGGCAGCGTCGCCGGGCGCACGCTGGTGCGTGTTGGCGGCGGCCATTGAGGCTATCCTGCCGCGCAGTTTCCCCTGGACTGAGGACCTTCCTGATGAAACGCATCCTGCTCCTGGCACTGATTCCGCTGGCATCGATCGCCCTTGCCGCGCCGCCACCGACGCGCTTGAATCCCGGCCAGTGGCACTTCACCTACCACTCCACGGTGGCGATGGCGGGTCGGGCCATCCCGCCGACCAGCGAGACTGTGACGCGATGCATCAAGGACACGGATCCGGACAAGCTGCCCTTGATGCCGAAGCTGCCATCAAACATCCAGTGCACCGCCCCTGCCCTGCAGACCAGTGCCCAGGGCTATCACGTCACGATGTCCTGCACGGCGTCCGAACCCAATGGCATGCATTCGCAGATCGACGAGGACTTCATGATCTTGCCCGGCAAGGATGGCAATTCGATCACCCTGGATGGCACCACGCACCAGCGCATCACCGGCGCCCCGGTACCGATCCCCGCGGCGCTGGTGAAGATCACCGCGCAAGGCCAGCGCATCGGGGCCTGTCCTGTCGGCAAGTCCTGAGCGCGGGATTGCAATCGCGGCACCGCGTCACGGCAGACGCGGTGCCCTGGTGTTAAACTTCCGTGCAGCCTCCTGTCCTTGCTGGTGTCATTCATGGCGCGCGTTCTCATCGTCGATGACTCTCCTTCGCAGCTGATCGGTCTGAAGCGACTCATGGAAAAGCTGGGCCACGCGGTGATCACCGCCGATGATGGCGCAGCCGGCGTCGAGATGGCGCGGCGCGAGCTGCCGGATCTCGTCCTGATGGACGTGGTGATGCCGAACCTCAATGGGTACCAGGCGACGCGCAGCATCGCCAAGGACCCGGCCACAGCCCATATCCCGGTGATCCTGGTGACCACCAAGGACCAGGCCACCGACCGCCTGTGGGGCATGCGCCAGGGCGCGCGCGCCTACGTCACCAAGCCGGTCAACGAGGCCGAACTCGGGGAAGCCCTGCGCGAGGTGCTCGGCGCCTGACCGGCCGTATGGCGCACGATGCCCGGCCAACCTGAACCGCCCCCGCTCGCGCTGGCCCGTGCCGTCGCCGGGGAACTCGCGGGCTTGGCCTGGGCCATCGGCGGGAGCCTGCTGGCCTGGCGGTACGGCGTCGAAGTCTCACCAGCCGATCTTGACATCGTGGTCGCGGAGGCGGATTTCGACGCCGTGTCCGCGCGGCTCAGGAGGCATATGCGGGTGCTGCCGGTGGGTGCGGACCCCCGGTACGTCACGCGTCGCTTCGCCCGGTGGGAGGATCCCGTCGGCCGGCGGCTGGACGTGATGGCAGGGCTCGGGGTGCGTCGCGGCGACCACGGCGACTTCGTCGAATTCAGGCCCGACGCGACCCAGTGGTTCGGCGGCTTGCCGTGGATGCCTGCCGAAAATTGGGTGCGAATCTACCGATTGCTGGGTCGGCCCGATGCGGCGGCCCGCCTCCAGCGGTGCGTTTCCACCTTCGCCTGGACCGTGGACCCCTCCGCGGGCGGAACCGATCAGCCGCGCGGATCGAAGCCGGGAAACGCGAGGCGAAACGCGTCGTAGGCGCTGCGTTGCGCGGCATCCTCGGCTGGCGGCGTGCGAATCGACAACTCGACGATCTGGTCGCCCGCGCCCTCGGAGGCCGGCATGCCACGGCCCTTCAGGCGCAGGCGACGGCCCGACTGCGATCCTGCGGGGATGCGCAGTTCGACCGTACCGGCCAGCGTCGGTACGGCGACGCTGGCGCCGAGCGCCGCTTCCCAGGGCGACACGGCCACCGTGACGAGGACGTCGCGTCCCTCGAGGCGGAAGCGTGGATCATCGCGAACGAGGATCTCCAGCAGCACGTCGCCCGCGGGCTGACCGCCCGATCCGGGATGGCCCTGCCCGCCCAGGCGGATGACCTGACCACTCTGGATGCCTGCCGGAATCCGGACCTCGAGGACCCGCTCCTTCTGGCCATCGCGCAAGGCGAGGCGGGTCTTGCCCCCGGCGAAGGCCGTGGCAAGGTCGATCTCGAGCAGGCTGCGCAGGTCGCGGCCCCGACGCGCGCGCGGTCCAGCGCGGGCCCCACCGAAGAGGCTCTCGAAGAAGTCGCTGAAACCCTCGCCAGCGAAGTCGCCGCCCTGGGTGGCGCCTGGATGCCAGCCGGGCGGTGGCCGGAAGCTGTCGCCGGCGTTGTAGCCACCGGCGCGCAGCTGGTCGTATTGGGCGCGCTTGTCCTTGTCCCGGAGCACTTCGTACGCTTCGTTGACCGACTTGAAGCGTTCCTCCGCGCCCGGCTCCTTGCTGACGTCCGGGTGGTACTTGCGCGCGAGCTTGCGGTAGGCGGATTTGATCTCGGCATCGCTGGCGTCGGATTTCACGCCGAGCGTGTCGTAGTAATCCTTGAACTCCATGTGGCGACCTCAGCAAGACAATGGCCTGCGGCGGCGTCGCGCCACCGCAGGCCATGGTGACACGGCATCGGTTATTCCGAAACGCTGATTCGGCGCGGCGTCGTTTCGGGGCGCTTGGGAATGGTGATCTCCAGCACTCCATGCTTGCCCTGCGCGCGGATCCCATCCGGATTGGCGCTGTCTGGCAAGGCAAAACGCCGATAGAACACGCCGTGCGAGCGCTCGACGCGCGTGTATTTGCCCTTCTCCTCGGTCTTTTCGGCGCTGCGCTCACCCTTGATCGACAGGATGCCGCGGTCCATGTGCACTTCGATGTTTTTGGGGTCCACGCCCGGAATATCCGCCAGGATCACGAACTGGCTGTCTTCCTCGCGGATGTCGACGCGTGGCATCCACTGGCTGGTGACGACATTCGACTGGTCCGACTCCTCGTTGCCCAGGAATCGTTCGAAAAGCTGCTTCACTTCATCCTGCAGGCCGGTCTGGCCTGCCCATGGGTTGTAACGGGTGATGGTCATGCGGATTCTCCTCGTGAACGCGCGGCTCCCGCCGCATGCATCGGATGTGGGTGCCGCCGTTTCATCTTTCAAGCACGCAGCCGCGGCTATCATGGGGAGAGCGGCCCCGCCGCATCCCCCAGCCAAGGAGCGATCCATGACCATCCAAGTCGGCCAGTCCATTCCCGATGTCAGCGTCAACGTCGTCCGCAACGGACAGACTGAAACCCTCCCGACAAGCAGCCTGTTCAAGGGCCGCAAGGTGGTGCTGTTCGCGGTGCCGGGGGCATTCACGCCTACCTGTTCCCTCAAGCACCTGCCCTCGTATATCGACAGTGCTGCAGCCTTCACCGCCCGTGGCGTGGGTCTGATTTGCCTTTCCGTGAACGATGCCTTCGTCATGAAGGCGTGGGCCGAGGCGGAGAAGGCGCCACCCAGCATCGCCATGCTGGCCGACGGCAATGGCGCATTCACCCGGTTGCTGGGACTCGAGCTCGACGCCACCGGATTCGGCATGGGCCTGCGCGCCCAGCGCTTCGCGCTGTACGCCGAGGATGGCATCGTGAAGCTCATCAACGTCGAGGCACCGGGCGAGTTCAAGGTCTCCGGCGCCGACACCATGCTCGCGGCGCTGCCCGCCTGAGCGCCGGCCTCGCCGCCGCGGCCGCCCCCGGGGGTGGCGCGGCGCGGGCCTTCTTGCGGAACCCGCCATGCTCAGCCTCTGCGTCGTGCAGCACACCGAGGGCGAATACCTCGGTTTGATGGAAGACCACTTCGAAAGCCGCTCCATCCGCTTTCACTACGCCCGCCCTTTCACTGCCGGCGGCAGCATTCCCGCCACGGCGGATGGTTTCGCGGGGCTGATCCTGCTGGGCGGGGGGCCGTACGGCCTCGCCAGCGGCACGATCTTGCCGAGCATGGCGGCGGAACTCCGGCTCGCGCGCGCCTTCCATGCTGCCGGCCTGCCGGTCCTGGGAATGGGCCTGGGGAGCCTGCTGCTGGCCGCGGCCGCGGGCGGGCATGTCGAGGCAGCCCCCCTGCGATTCCAGGTCGGCACGGCGACGAGGGCGCGTGAAAATGCGCTGGCGGGCCACCTGCCCGCACAATTTCCGTATGCGGCCTATCTGCGCGACCGGGCGCGGCTACCGGACACGGCGGAAGTGCTTGCGACCGACGATGCCGGGGCGCCGATGGTGTTCCAGCTGCCCGGCAACAGCCTGGGCTTTACCGCGCACCCCGGCATCAAGTCGGGGATGATCGAGGACCTGGTGATGGAATTCGAGGAGACCCCGGACGGCGTCCCCGAAGGCCTGGCCGCTCTGGCGGCGCACCAGCGCGCCATTGCCGACGCGCTCAGCGAGATCATGGTCGGCATCGTCAAGGTCACCGGCTGGATGGCCTGAAATGGCGCACCGCAGCATGCGGTGTCGTGCCCCTTGACATTAGCACCGCGCTCATGTTGCGGCGCTACGTGTTTACATCAGCAATGCCTGATACAACGCCAGCCATGGCGTGAGGCGAATTGCCGCGCCGCATCCGCCCATTCCGCACGGAGAATCCACCTTGGCGAGCAAGCTGCTGATCATGTTGGTCAATACCGATCCACGCAATGGCGAGGAATTGGGTGCCCCGTTCTTCCAGGCCTCGGTCGCCGCGGCCATGGACTACGAGGTGGAAGTCGTGTGCACGGCGACGGCGGGTCGCCTGATGAAGAAGGGCGTGGCCGAATCGCTGGTGGTGAAGCCGGGCTCGCCGAAGACGGTCTACGACTTCATCAAGGAAGCCCACGAAGCCGGCGTCAAGTTCCTCTGCTGCTCGCCCAACCTCGATCTGTTCGACATGACCAAGGAAGACCTGATTCCCGAGTGCTCGGGCATCGTCGGCGGCGCCTACGTCATCGAAGCGGTGATGGAAGGCGACGACACCCGGGTTCTCAGTTACTGATCCACGCTGGCGACGATCACGCCTGGAGGATTGCTTCATGAGCCACGCCACCCCAGCCGCCACCGGATCGGTCGGCGATCCTTTCGCGACCACGGAGATCGCCACGCGCGAAAAGCTCGAGGGAATCTTCAACGACATCAAGTCGCACCCGCTGTATGACCACGAGATCTACGGTTGCCTCAACTGCGGCATCTGCACCGCCACCTGCCCTGCCGCGCACTACTACGATTTCTCGCCGCGCGAGATCGTGCAGCTTCTGATCACGGAGAACCTCGAGGGCATCTACGACGCGATGCAGGAGAAGATCTGGGCATGCGCGCAGTGCTACACGTGTGCCGCGCGCTGCCCGTTCCACAACTCGCCGGGCGGCCTGATCATGCTGATGCGCGAGACCGCCATCAAGCACGGCATGCAGTCGGCGAAGGATGTCCTCAAGCCGTTCACCCGGGTGCTGATGAAGCTGATCACCACCGGCAACCAGCTGGCGCCGAACATGATCACGCCGGACGCCTTCGCGGACTGGGGGCCCAACGTGGCGCGCATCAAGGCGCCACTTAACATCCTGCGCAAGGCCATTCCCATGCCGACGATGCACACGCTGGACACCGCGTGGGAAGTCAACATCAAGACATCCATCGAGCTCTACACGATCTGGGAAGCATCGGGCGTGCTCGAGCAGCTCGAGACCATCGATCCGAACCTGTTCGACGTGGTCGGTGACTTGATGGACGAAAAGCGCGACGAGTACCAGGAATGGCTCGACGAACAGCATGACGCGGCCTGAACGCCGCGCCCAACGACGATTTCAGCTAGCGAGGTTTCCATGGCCAGCCAAGACGATAAGCAGGACTCCGGCTACACCGGCTTCGGGTCCGAGTGGCGTCCGGTCAAACTGAGCGCGGAGGACGCGCAGAAGGCAACGTCCTGGGTCGAGGCACGCATCGACCGGCGCGAGATGCTCACGCGCAAGGACCGCGTCGAGGACGTTCGGGACATCATGTGGCAGCTCGAGAAAGACGGCGAGATCCTCGTGCACCGCATCAGCGAGCAGCACGATCCGGTCACCGGCAAGACGCTGTACGGCTGGGACAAGCGCATCCCCACCAACCAGCTGTGGCACCACAAGTCCTGTGGCCAGTGCGGGAACATCCCGGGCTACCCCAGTTCGCTGCTGTGGCTGCAGAACAAGATGCAGATCCGCTACCTGGACGAGACGGACCAGACCTCGTGCACGGCGTGGAACTACCACGGCTCGGGCATCGGCAACATCGTCAGCCTGGCCGCGGTCTTCCTGCGGAACTTCCACCAGGCCTACATCTCGGCCGTCTCCCAGGGCCTGCCGCCGGGCTACTACTACCCGCTGGTCCACTGCGGAACGTCCTTCGGCAATTACAAGGAAGTGCGCGCGTACCTGCTGCATTCGGCGGAGCTGCGCGAGCAGGTCAAGAAGATCCTCGGCAAGCTCGGTCGCCTGGTGGACGGGAAGCTGCTGATCCCCGAGGAGATCGTCCACTACTCGGAATGGCTGCACGTGATGCGCGACCGGGTCAAGGAACACCAGGTCATCGATTGCAGCAACATCCGGGCCACCGTGCACCCGGCCTGCCACGTCCACAAGATGGTGCCCGAGGACGTCCTCTATGACGACACCGTGATGGATGGCAACCGGGTCGCCGTGTCCACCGGCGTGCTGCAGACGCTCGGCGCCGACGTGCGCGATTACTCGACCTGGTACGACTGCTGCGGATTCGGTTTCCGGCACATCATCGGCGAACGCGAGTTCACACGCTCCTTCGCGATCGACCGGAAGCTCAAGGTGGTGACCGAGGAAGCGCATGCGGACGTCATGATCGGCCACGACACCGGCTGCATCACGACCCTGGACAAGAGCCAGTGGATCGGCAAGGCGGTGGACAAGGTCTATCCCGTGTCGGTGATGGCCGATTGCCAGTTCGCGGCGCTGGTGTGCGGGGCCCACCCGTACAAGATGGCGCAGCTGCACTGGCACGCCTCGCCGTTCGAGGGCCTGCTCGAAAAGATGGGCATCGACTGGGAGAAGGCCAAGGCCGAGTTCGAGGCCTATCTCAAGGACGTCGCGGAAGGGCGTATCGAAACGCTGTACGACCCCAAGCGCGCCATCACTTCCGGACCGGGCTACGTGAAGCCCGCACAGATCGAGGCAAAGGCATGAGCAATCCGATTCTGGTGGTCGGCGGTGGTCCCGCCGGGTTGAGCGCGGCGCACGCCCTGGCCAGCGCCGGTCAGCAGGTCGTCCTCGTCGACAAGGCCGAGCGACTCGGCGGGGCGCCGATCCTCTCCGGGTACGCCAAGCTCGTGCCCTCGGGCGAGTGGGCCAAGGACG
>JAKAEJ010000064.1 GCA_021818335.1 Pseudomonadota bacterium
GGGGAGACCTCGGCGCGGTGGCGACAGCGCAGGTCATCGCGCTGCCGCAGCACCGCCGGTCGCCGAACCGCGAACCCATCGCCAGGCGCTGCGCGCCAAACCGCCCGAAACGCCGGTCCGGAACCGGCGGCGAGGGTGGGGCGTGAGACTCAGATCTGGCAAGGCTCGCACGACCATCGCGGCACCCCCGAAGCGCCCGGACGCGTGCTGACACTGGTCAGGACCTCGGGTGCGACGTGCGCCGGCGTGGCCTACCGCGTCGGCGCGAACGTCCTCGGGCATCTGGACGTCCGCGAGCAGAATGGCTATCAGCGGTCCCCGGTGCGGCTGCAACGCAGAGACGGTACGGAAATCGACGCGTGGATCTATATCGCCGAGCCCGGCAATCCGGCCTGGCTGGGCGACGCGCCGGCACCGGCGATTGCGGACCAGATCCGCCGGGCCTCGGGTCCCAGCGGTCGCAATGCCGAATACCTGCTGCGGCTGGCCGCAGCCTTGCGCGCGCTCGGCGAAGACGACCCGCACGTGTTCGAACTCGAACGCCTGCTGCTCGACCAGTAAGGCGCGCGGCGGACGCGCCGCCGCACGCCGGGTCGGCCAGCATCAATGCAGGTAGTGCTCCATCCAGCCGACCCACCGCCGATAGACGTCGGTAGTCTGCACGATGTCCTCCGGGAAGTGCGTATCGGCTGGATAGGCGATGAACCGCACCTCGACGCCGTTGTCGCGCAATGCGTGGTACCACTCGTAGCTGTTGACCAGGGGCACGTTGGGATCGCCGACGTCCCCCATGATCAGCGTCGGTGCCTTGACATGCTGGGCATAGGCAATGGGGGACTGCGCGCGCCAGATCGCATAGTCCTTGGCACGCCACGGCGAACCCCCGAAGAAGTAAGTATCCCCCGTCTGGTAATAGGCGATCGTGTAGTCCATCACCCAGTCGGTCAGCGCCGCCCCGGACACCGCGGCCTTCCAGACGCCGTAGTGGCCCGTCAGCCACGTCGTCATGTAGCCACCGTAGCTCCAGCCGCTCACGCCGATGCGGTTCGCATCGACGATGCCGAGCTTCTCGACCGCCGCAAGGCCCGCCATGACATCCTCGCCCGGGCCCTGCCCCGTATCGCGATAGATCGCGTGCTGATAGGCGTTGCCCAGGTTCGTGCTGCCTCGATAGTTGGGCTCGAAGACGACGAACCCAGCAGCGGACAGCAGCTGCGTCAACGGCGAGAAGGCCACCGTACTCGCACCTTCGGGTCCACCATGGATCACCAGGACGAGCGGATAACGCTGTCCCGGGTGGAAATCGACGGGATAGACCAGCACGCCGTCCTCGTGGAACCCGCCGGGACCGGTCCAGTCGATGCTCGCTGTGCGGCCCAGACGGCGATCTGCCGTGAAGGCATTGAGATCCGTCAGACGCCGAGGTGCATCGCCGACGTGCGGCAGCACGTAGAGCTCGTCGGCATGCGTGGCGGTGCTGCCGATGAAGGCCACGGTGCCGGTGCGGGAAACAGTGGGCTGGTGCTGCTGGATGTTGACGTGGCCCAGGTCGAGCAATCGCGCTGGTCCATCCAGCGGCTGCAGCCACATCACCGAGCGCGTGCCCAGCTCGCCGCTCACCAGCAGATCGTGGCCACCCGGCATCCAGGCATAGGTATCGATGTTGCGCGCAAGATCCGCCGTCGCATCGCGATCGTGCCCGTATTCGCCCACGTACACCGCGTTGCCGTTGTTCTCGTCGCCATGCAGCGGACGCAGGTAGGCGTAACGCGACGAACTGCCGGGCTGGAAGCGCACGGCCATGGCGCCTTGCCGGGCGGAGAGGACACGCGGCGTGCCGCCTCCGGCAGGCATGGCATCGATGATCGAATGGTACGAGGGACCCCAATAGGGGCTCGGGTAGCGAATAAATGCGATTGTCTTGCCGTCGGCACTCCAGGCTGGATAGGGCGTGCCCTGCTGGTCGGTCTGCAGGCTGTAGGTTCCCTGCGTCAGCCGCGTCGCCTTGCCGCCCTCGCTGGATACGACCCACAAGTGCCAGGGAGCCAACGCATTGCGAAGCTGGAAGTTGCCGTCGGTGACTTCAAAGGCTCCGTCGTGCTGGGCCAGTGCCTTCGCATTGGCCGGCTCGTCCTCGGCAATGAAGGCGATGCGCTGGCCGTCGGGACTCCACGCAAAACCGACAACCCCCCGCGGCGCGTGCGTGACCTGCCGCGCATCGCCACCGTCCATCGGCATCACGAAGACCTGGGGTTGGGACTTCGTCTCCGGTTTGCCAGCCGCTGCCTTCGGCGCGGCACCCGCCGCTTCCGGCGGAGCCTCGGCAATGAACGCGAGCCGGTGACCCCCCGGCGCCCACTGCACGGCGCTGATCCCCTTGCGCCGCTGCGTCAGCGGCCGGATCCGGCCCGTGGCGACGTTGACCAGGTCGATCTCAGGGCGGGCCTCGTCCGTCGCCCAATCGAAGCGCGTGACGACCAGCGCCACGTATCGGCCGTCCGGCGCGATCACCGGCTGCTGCAGTCGAACCATCTGCCGCACATCGGTCAGTTGGAACGGTACCCAGGCAGCCGCATCGCTGGCATGCGCAGGCATCGCCGACAACAGGGCCAGCGCCAGAGTCGGAACCATCCATCGCAGACGTCGCATGGGAGCCTCTCCTTTTCGGGAAGTGGACAACAGAAATCGTGCCGCGGACGACCGGGAGGCGCATGCACGCCCGGTCGCCGCGGGATGGGCCGTGGCCGCCCCGCCTCGCGGCCACCACGGTCCATCAAGGCTCCGCGGCAAGGGGCGCACGCCGACCGGGCCGGTCCGCCTTACCATTGGGTCGCCAGGACGGTGCAAATGCGGCTGAGCGCCTCGACATCGCGCGTGTCCGACTGCTCCGCCGGCGAGTGCGAATATTTGGTGGGCCAACCCAGCGCCACGGCATTGGCGCCGTATCGCGTGTACACTGCTGCGTCGTTGCCGCCGCCCGTCACGCCATACTGCACGGGAATATGGTTGGCGCGCGAGAGGGCCACGACCCGCGCCACGTCGGCGGGCGAATCGATGTGGGACAGATCGACCGCGCGCACCACGAAACCCTTGCCCAGCGGTTCGTCACCGTACCGGTGCGTCTCGAGCGGCGATTGGCTGCTCACGAACATGTCGATGGCGAACACGACGTCCGGCTCACGCCCCAGCTTCGCGACCCGCGCTGCATAGGCAGCCGCGCCCTCCAGCCCGACCTCCTCGCGCGTGGCCCACAGGAAGGTCAGTTGCCGACCCGGGTGCTTGCGAGCGAAGTCGGGGCCGAGCGCCCTCACGGCCTCGATGAGCGCGGTATCTCCGGCCCGGTCATCGATGCTGCGAATTTCGAAGTGCGAGCCCAGCAACGGCCGGTAGGTCTTCGGCATCGTCAGAAAGTCGCCGACGCGGATTCCGAGCTGCTCGGTCGCCGAAAGCGAATCGGTGCCGACATAGGCCTCCGCGGTCGCGTTCAACGTGCTCATCGCTGGGGGCCACCGGAACCCGGGACGATCCCAGCCGTGCGGCAGACCCAGCACCGCACCGACGCTCTGGCCATCCGGAAGGTGGACCAACATCACGTGGCCTAGGTAATAGCGCCCATAGAACCCGCCGAGTTCGCGCACGACGAGGGCGCCATCCTTCCTGATGCGGGTCACCTGGTAGCCGATCTCGTCCATGTGCGCGTCGAAGAGGATCGATGGCGCGTGCACGCCAGGCACCGCATGCCCGATGTGCAGCACGAGATTGCCGGCCGGATCCACGTGCGCCAGCGGCCGCGCCCACGCGGGCAACCGGCTCAGGATCGCTTCGCGTGTGCCCTCCTCGTGCCCGCTGGCGCCATATGCGGTGGTGACCGCCTCGAGGGTCTTGAGCAGGCGTGGGTCAGGCGCTCGCGCCCGATCAAGGACCGGAACGCCGGACCCCGCCGAAGGCTGGCGTGCTGCATCGAACGGGTCGTTCGCCTCGCTCATCGGCGTCACGGGTTCGCCGACATAATCTTCGACCAGCCGGGTCAGCTTGCGGAGGTCGGACCGCGAGAAGGTCTCGGCCGGCGTCACGGGGTAGAGCGTCGGCACACCGAGCATCGCGAATCGTCCGGGCCAGCTGGGCTTCGGGCCGAAACCGCTGATCACCGGGGGTTTCTCGTCGAGCACAACGGAGCGGATGTGGTTCGCGACGGCCAGGGCATGCAGCGCGTCGGGGAGGGTTCCTGCACTCGCGGGCGCTGTCGAGCCGATCACCACGCCATCACCGGGTCGCAAGTCGGCGGCCGTGGTCGTTGTCGGCTCGATCCGCCCGACGAAGACCGCCTCGTCGACGGGGAGCTCGGTCAGAAGCCGCGACAAGCCACGTCCCCCGAGCCATTGCTGGGTCACGAAGGCGAAGGTCGTGGTACCCCGGGCATACGTGCGCGCCAGCCCCTGGGCTGCCTCGAGCACTGCTTCCCAACCGAATCGATCACCGGCCGCAGCGCCCGCTTCATCATCGGTGCCCACCGTCATCGGCGGCTGCGCCAGGGCAACGGGCTCGAGGAGGTCGGCGCCGGCGGTACGGGCCTCGGCCGCGGAGGTTGCCCCGATGTCGAGGTACAAGTTGTCCAGGTGCGACATGGCTGGCGGATCCATCCGCCCGGTCGACAGGTGGATGCTTAGGCCTGCGAATCCAGCGTTCAGCAGACCCTTCGGGGTCACGACATAGGCGGGCTGGGCGAAGCGCAGGGTGTCGAAAACCGCGTTCGGCTTGCGCTGCGGCAGGCGCTGCACGCGCAAGTAACCCTTGGCCGTGATGCCACTGACGACGTAACCCGGCTGGTCGATCGCCGCGACGACGAGGCGATGGGGTGCTCCAGTGCCGACCGTGACCCAGACGTCCCCGAGGTTGTCGGTATGCGGATGCAGCCCAGCCAGTTGGTGCGCGATGGCGCCCGAGAGCTGCTGTTCGTAGCCGGAGACCGATACGATCCGGCTCAACGCTTGGAAATCCGGTGGCGCTCCCGCGAATGCTTCGGTAGCCATGCCGAGTGCAATGGCGCCCACAAGGATGCGCCGTGCGGATAGGTTCATGCGGAATCCCCGAAGTCGCCGCCGTCAGGCCGGCCGTCGACCGATTATGGAACAACCTGAGTCTCGCGCCCCACCCTCACCACCGGCTCCGGACCGGCGTTTCGGGCGGTTCGGCGCGCAACGCGTGGCGATGGGTGACCAGCCTGCGGCTGTTGTAAAGCTCCTCGCGGCTCGGCGAACGGCGGCGCTGCGCAAGCGCGATGACCGGCACTTCCGCCACCGCGCCGAAGTCTTCCCGTGCGTCGATTTCCCCGCTCATCGGGGGATTTGCAGTGATCGGGCCCGGGCGTTCGCGGTCGAGGCTGATCGCGGCGATGTCGTCGCGGTCGTGCTCGGCGCCGCAGGCGGAACACATCCAGTGGCGTTGACTCAGCGTGAGCGCCTTGTTGACCGCGCCACAGGCCGAGCAGGTCTTGCTCGATGGATACCAGCAATCGACGATGCTCAGCGTGCGCCCGGACCCCTGGGCTTTGTAGGCGATTTGCCGGCGCAGCTCAACCGATGCGGCGTTGGCCACGGATTTTCGGAAGTCGCGCCGGCTGCACGGCCTCGCTGCACGGACGCTCCGCACGACCCAAGCTGGCGGGGTCGTCAGCGTCCTGCTTCCTTCATCGCCAGCGCAGCGGCTCGCCCGTGGCCCAGACGACCACGAGAAATGCGGCCGTCAGGACAACCTCGATCACGATGGAAAGCGGCATGTCGCGTGCGGGTGGCACGATCGCCTGGACCGCGAGCATGAGCGCGAAATAGCCCAGCAAAACGGCCCAGCCCTGCCAGCAAACGGGCAGTCCCCAGCCCCACCCATACCGCTTTGCAGGAAACCAGAATCGCGATTTCTTATCCATGAACCAGCACTCCCGAAGGACCGTAATCAATGTCATTTGGAGATTGCAGGGTCATCCATCGGCCGAGCAACCCTGGGCTCAAGCGGGCGGCGGTCCGTGCGCAAAAGTTGGCTCGTTCGAAGCGTGGAATGCAATCGGCATCAAGAGGACGGTGCCTCGCCCGGGGTGCCGCCTTCTCTCACGGCTTCCTGAACAAGCCACTCGATCAACTTGAGTGCCTCGATCGCGGCATTGCGGCCCCCGTCGTGGATCGCCGCATGGAGGGCCTCGGCATCGCAATCCGGACCACGAACCTGACGCAGGAAGTGCGTGAGCGGGCAAACCTCCAGCGGACCGAGTTTCGCAATCTCGGTGATGCTGCGATGCGTTGCCCATGCAATGGCCAATGCACCCAAGAAACTGCGAATGCGCCGGTCGGGTGGCGGCGCCCGATACTGGTCCAGCCAGCGCGGGAAATCCTCGGCGGCCATCGGACGAGCGAGGTAATACCCTTGGCCATAGTCGACGCCAAGAACGCCGCATGCTTCGACCATGCCGGCGTCCTCCAAACCTTCGATGACGATCGGTCGCGAGAAAGCTGTGGCAATGTCAATGATTCCTTCGATCAGGCCCATCGCCTTGTCAGGATGCTTGCGCAGTTCCAGCGTAATGCCCCGGTCGATCTTGGTCGCCGCGAACGGCAACTGGAGGAAGCGCACCAGACTGCTGAATCCCGAGCCCAGATCATCCAGCTCGAGATGCAGGCCATGACCTGCCAGACGCGTCGTCGATTCCTGCAACAAGTGCTCATCGACGGATCCTGCCTCCAGCAACTCGAGAACGAGTGCGTCCACGGGCAAGCGGTGCTGTTCCAGCACGCCGAGCACAAACGCGTCGAGATCCTCGCGTACGCATATCGACGGTGGTACGTTGATCGATAGTGCCAGCGCCCGACCGGACTCCCGCCATTCGGCAAGAAACCGGGAACTGACGACCATCATTTTCTGGAACATCCGCCACAGGTCGTCTTCGCTCAGCAGGTGCAGGAAGCGGTCCGGTGTCAGGATCCGGCCATCATCGAGCCGCAGGCGTGCGAGCACTTCGACACGGGTCACTTCGCCTGATGCAAACGCCATGATTGGCTGCACGAACGGCTGGATGCGATCGGAATAGAAGGCCAGCCGAATGTCGCCCATCGGGTGGTCTTCGATCTGCGGAATCTCCCTGGCGGGCTCGTCCCACAAACCGACCCATCGATCCCGGATCATCGTCACCAGGCGCTGGTACCACGCGGGTCGAAATTGATTCGGATACCGCCCTGCAAGACTCAGGACGCGAATAACGCGGCCCGAGGCGTTGACCAGCGGGATGCCAACGATGGACTGGAAATTGCGGAATGCCGGCTCGTCCTTCCAATGGTCGTAGATGGGATCGTGATGGAACCGGTCGGTGACATGCACCTGCGCATCCAGCCATGCCGCCACCGCGGCCGTGTTGCCACGACCTGACCTGGGGTCCAGCACCGGGGCATGCGCGGGGTCGTTGAGAAACGCTGCGACCGTCTGTCCGTCCGCACCGGATGCCTGGACGCACCTCAGCTGATTCTGCGGGCCGACCGCGAAAAGGAGCGCGGCCACGACTCCCGGCAGTCCTGCGGCCCGATCCAGTTCCACCGCGATGCGGTCCGCAAGGCTTCCTGCTGTCGGAACGGGAGAGGACAACCGCAAAAAGCTCGAGGTAATGACTTCCTCTTGGGCCGTGATTTCCTGGGCGAAGTCCTCGACGAACCGCTTGCTCACGACCTGGAGAACGCGCTCGCGATGATCGGTACGCATCGGCATCTGTTCCAACTGATTCCGGAGGCAGCGCTCAAACCGTGAGTAAGCCTCGAATACCTTACTGCCGCGAACGTCCAGCAAAGCATGCACTTCCCCAATCCGGGAAGCACGCTCCACGAGCTCCGCGCGCGTGAGCTCCGGGCTCAAGACGCACGCAAAATGTTCGCTCTGGCGTCGCGCCAGCGAGTCGAGGCTATCGTCCGCCATCCGCTCGATGATGCTCTCATTACGCACATCTGCCTTCAACAGCGCGGCGAATTCCTCTGTGTATAAGGGACACGCCAGCGCCAGGCTCTGCGCATGCTTGCCGAGAAGGAGTGCGGCCTCGGATCCGAACGGGTCGATCTCGCTCGCGGGCGCGGCGTCGCCCTCGTCCCGCTGACCGATGCGCCACCAGCGCGATCCGCCTGCCTTGTGGTCCTTGGCGCGGAACATCGCGCCGTCGGCAACCCGCAGCAGCGTGTTGAAGTCCTCGCCGTCCGAGGGATACCCGGCGATTCCAACGCTCATGCTGATCGTTGCCGTGTGCTGATCGCCCAGAACGAACGGCGCCTCGATCGCGCGATCCAGCCGCCCAAGCCATCGCTGGAATCCCGGAGCATCGGGCTCGGCTTTCAGGCCGCGGGCCAGCACCACGAATTCGTCGCCGCCGAGTCGCGCAAGCACCTCCGACGGCTCAAGGCTCGCCTGCAGGCGCTCGCTCAGCTGGCGCAGCAGCTGATCCCCAACACCGTGGCCCCAGGCATCGTTGATCGGCTTGAAATGATCAAGATCGATGAGGGCCAGGGTGAACCACCGGCTGCCGGCACGTGCGTCGGCAACCATGCGCTCGACCTCTTCCTCGAGGCCAAGCCGGTTCGTCAGCCCAGTCAGGCTGTCGTGGTAGGCCATGTACCGTTGCTCGTCGCGCTGGTGCTCGAGCACATGGCGCAGTTCGATCTGCTCGAATGCCAGGCCAAGCTGCCGCGCGATCTGCAAGACCAGATCCCTGACTTCGTCCTCCAACTTCGTGCCCCTGCGCAGCGTTGCGCCCAGCACGGCGAAAACCTGCTCCTGGCGGAAGATGGGAACGGCGAAGACGCGATCGGGTGACTGCAGATCCCGGCTGTCCCTTGCATCGGCGGAACGACTTTCACCAACCTGGGCATTCCAGAGCAGGGCTTGCCGTGATTCAAGGACGCGCTCGAGCGGATGGACCGCCACGTCGGCCGGGGTCCCGCGCATGAACCATTCCGCGAATGCCCGGTCGCCCGCAAATCCGAAGACGGCGCGCTTGTCCCGGAAGGCCCCGGAGACGACGCAGACGTCGTCGAACAGCCCCAGGCATCCGAGATTCCTGCAGACCACCATCGCTGCATCGGCCGGTTGAAGGGAACTGATCAACTCCGACCCGATGGCGAGCAGCTTCCGATAAACCGCCTGCATCTCCTCGAGCACGCGACCGATGAACGCACGATGTTCGGCTTCCGTCTCGAGGCGTGCGTTCACGTCGAAAATCTGGAAAACGTGCTGCCCCACGAGGTTGTAAAGGTCGCTGTTGATGTGGATGAGGGCGGAGGCGAAATCGTCCTGCGCCGGCCGTGCCCGCGTCTCCCGATCAAGGCAGTCCACGAGCTCGCGGTCGACGTGCATGATGTGGTAGAGCAACCACTGGCCGAGGAACAGCGCCAGATAGCTCGCTGTCTCCCGCGGATGAACATGCGCGACCTCCTTCGCGCGGCGAACGAACCGGACGAAGGACAAATGTGCATCGTGGTGCACGCGCCGGTGGAGGGGATCCACACGGGAATCCCTCATCAACCGCTCTTCAGTACCGAAGTGATACCGGGTATAAGCCTCGAGTTCGACGAAGATCCCTTCCAGGTGCGCGGACTGGACGTCGGCTTCGCCAGCGAGGCGGGTCAATGAATTGAACTGGTCGACCAGTCGACGATGCTGACCATCGATTTCGGCATGACCCGTCAGAAGCTCGTCGCCGAACGCGAGCTGCCAGACCTCATCCCTACGTCCAACGGAAGCCATGCCCCACCCCGATTGCGACACACCGTCGCAACAACGCTGAGCCATCGATCCTGCTGTTTCCATCGAACCACACCGCTTCCCGCGGTCCCGCAGGGCGCTCGACCCCGGGGAACGCAAATCCGCCTGCGGCATGGGCATTGCGATCTCCCGATTCGACCTTACAACCAAACGCTCGGCACTTCCACGCAAGGACGGAACGAGCATCCCGCGCAGCGAACGACCGCAGCCGAGATGCCTCGCCGGCAACGCCATGTCCTCGTGCCCGGATCCCCGCATGCGCGGCGCTGGCAAGCCCTTCCCACGCCCCTGCAAGCAAAACCCCTGAGGCATGCAGGTCCTCATCCAGTTGGTGGCGAGTGCGTTGGCCACGTTGCGACGTCCCCACCTCGCGTCGTGCTGCGGATGCATCGTGGCGGCGACCCTGGTACGCGCGCGGATTGACCTCGTGCTTCTGGCGGCGGCAAGCAGTCAAGAGGAGCGCGCGAGCGGCGGCGCCACTGCGGCGGAACGAAGGCCAACGGACGGGCATGGAGCCGATCCAGCCAACCTTTCAGGCCGGACAAAACGGTTGGCTCATGGTGCCCAGGGCCGGACTCGAACCGGCACGGCCTTGCGGCCTGCGGATTTTAAGTCCGCTGCGTCTACCGATTTCGCCACCCGGGCGGGCGCGCTGCGGTCAAACCATGGGTCAAATGACCGGCACGGCGTCCATCGCCGCACCCGCCATCGACCCGCGACCCGTCCGGAGACAGGCCGTCGATGACCGCATGGAATGGTGGAGGCCAGGGTCGGAATTGAACCGGCGTACACGGCTTTGCAGGCCGCTGCATAACCACTCTGCCACCTGGCCCCGATGGATCGATCACCCAGCGATTGTGCGGTCTTGGCCCAGAAAAAACAAAACCCCGGTTCCCCGAGGTTTTGCGAATCTGGAGCGGGAAACGAGACTCGAACTCGCGACCCCGACCTTGGCAAGGTCGTGCTCTACCAACTGAGCTATTCCCGCGCTGGGAAACGGAATTGTAGGGTGACTGCGGGGACTGTCAACCCCTGCACGTCAGTCCGGCTCGCCCAGAAGCGGCCAGGCAGCCCGCAGGTACCCCATGCCCGAGACCAGCGTCAGGGCCGCGGCCAGCAGCAACAGGGACTCGCCCACCTTGTAGAAGCGCAGCGTGCCCGCATCATGCTCGACGAGCAGGACGACGATGGCCACGAACTGGAAGACGGTCTTCAGCTTGCCCACCCATTGCACGCGCACGCGCGATCGCTGGCCGAGCCCGGCCATCCATTCCCGCAATGCGGAGACCGCAATCTCGCGCCCGACGATCACGGCGGCCGTCACCGCCATCAGCGCCGTGGGATGGTCGGCCACCAGCAAGAACAGCGCCACGGTCACCATGAGCTTGTCGGCCACCGGATCCAGGAAGGCCCCGAACTGCGAGGTTGCGCGCAGGCGCCGCGCCAGCCAGCCGTCCAGACCATCGGTGAGCGCCGCGGCAACGAACACCACGGCAGCGGCCAGGCTCGAAAACCGCCATGGAAGATAGAAGACAACCACGAAGACTGGCAGCAAGCCAATACGGAACAGCGTAAGCCAGGTAGGCGAATTGATGCGCATGCGGGCGTCGTCAGTCGATGCAGGAGTGTGGCACGCGCAAGCGCGCGGCGTCAGCCATGCAACGCTGCATAGATCCGACCGGCGAGCTCGCGAT